>JANNWR010000276.1:0-18824 GCA_031408715.1 bacterium | reverse complement strand
ATCGGAACCAAGAAGGGCCTGTTCGTGGCGGAGGCAGCCAAGTCGCGCCGGCGGTTCGAACTGCGCGGGCCGTTCGGGCCCGGCGTCCCGGTGTACTCCGCGTTCATCGACACGCGCGGCACGCCAAACATGTATTTCTCCAGCTGCAACCCGTTCTTTGGGATGAAGATCATGCGCTCAACCAACGGCGGCAAGACGTTCAAGGAGACGGCATCTGCGCCGGCTTTCCGCAAAGACGACGGCCGTGCGCTCATCAACATCTGGTCGATCGAAGCCGGCGCCAAGAAGCAAGAGATCTGGTGCGGCGTCGAACCGGCGTCTTTGTTCCGAAGCCGGGACAACGGTGACTCGTGGGAGATGATCGAAGGCATCAGCAACCATGACCACGCGCGCAAGTGGCACCCGGGCAACGGCGGGCTGTGCATGCACACCATCGTCCGCAGCGGCAATCGTGTTCATCTGGGCATCTCGACCGGCGGGCACTACCTGAGCGAAGACGGCGGCGATACGTTCAAGGCCTCGAACACAGGCGTGGGCGCGGGCTACGCGCCGGATCCGTATCCCGAGTTCGGGCAGTGCGTGCACAAGATCGCGCGCCACGATGACGCCCCCGGGCGGCTCTACATGCAGAACCACGGTGGCTGGGCGGAGTGGACGGGCCCCGGCGGCCCACGGCCGGACATCGGAGTGCTGCGCAGCGACGACCACGGTCATACGTGGCGGTCCATCGCCAAGGGCCTGCCCACGGACTTCGGGTTCCCGATCGTCGTGCATCCGCAGGATCCCGATGTCGTGTACGTCATGCCACTGGAACCCATGACGCGCACGTGCCCCGGCGGCGCACCTGCCGTGTGGCGCAGCGAGAACGGTGGCGATTCCTGGAAGCGGCTGGCCAAGGGCCTGCCCAAGAAGGCCAGCTATTTCACCATCCAGCGCGATGGGATGGACATGGATCGGTTGAAGACGCCAGCGATCTACTTCGGCACCACGACCGGTCAACTCTGGATGGGCCACGAAGGCGGCGAGGAGTGGGAGTGCGTGTTCGACTCGCTGCCACCGATTCATTGCGTGAAGGTGGCCACGGTCTAGCGGATCCTGGTCGACAGCGCATGCTTCATGAAGGGCCTTGAACCGCCCGGGGACGGGACTAGCCTTGAAGAGCTCCCGGCCGATGTTCGATGCCCCGATCGAGGTTCTGCTACCGGCGATCTCCCCCGCCGGCACGACGGGCGTTGACTGGCTGCGATCAGCTTCCGGAGGTCGCGCATGTCTCGCGTTTGCTTGAGCCTGTCCGTTCGTTGCGCTTGGCTCCTGTTTCTCCCTGTGGCCCTACCAAACGCGACGCAAGCATATCAACAGCCCGATCTTCAGGGGCGGTGGGAGTCGAACAGCATCGCATCCGGCCCGGGCGCGCCATGGTGGGAGCGCGCCCTTGCGACGATCACACCCAGCGGTAGCTTCACGGCGCTCACCAACGACAACAGCGGCGGCTCGGGCACTGTCCTCGGCACGCTCAATCTGTCGCCGGCTGGAATCGCCACGCGCACAGGTGTGAGCACATTTCAAGCGGCACTGGATCAGGGTACGACCGTGTTCGCCGGAACCGACACGTGGTCGGGCTTCGGCGCGGGGACGACCGAACTGAGAGTCAGCCTCAAGATGGCGCCGACGTATGCGCCGTCGGATCTAGTCGGCGCCTGGGAAGTGAACAGCATCGCCTCCGGTCCGGGTGCCCCGTGGTGGCAGCGTGGTCGCGTCGCCGTGGCAGCGAACGGCAGCTTCTCGGGAACCTTCATCGACAGCGATGGGTTCTCGGACCCCGCCTCGCCGATCGGGTCGGTACGTGGGACGTCAACGGGCTGGCGACCGGACCTGGAGCGCCGTGGTGGACGCGAAGCCACCTCACGATCGCCGCCAAGGGCAGCTTCACCAGTTCGAACACCGAAAGCAGTGGCGCGACCAGCACGACCAGCGGCACATTCAGCATCTCGCCGACGGGTGTCATCACGCGTTCAGGATCGAGCAGCGCTCTCGGCGTGCTGGACGCAGACAAGACGTGATGGTGTGGACGAGCCTGTGGTCCACGGGAAGTCCGGGCACTACGGAAATGGACATGGCGACCAAGACGGGCGGCGTGACGGTCGACGTGCCGGCCAGCGGCACGCTCGGCTTTGCACTCGATCCCGTGCGTCCCAATCCCATGCAGCGAGGCGCGCTGAACGTGCACTTCACACTCGCGAGCGATACTCCGGCCCAAGTCGAATTGCTCGACGTGAGCGGGCGCCGCCTCGCGAGCCGCGAAGTGGGTTCGCTCGGGGCGGGCCGGCACGAAGTCGAGTTGGGTGACGGACGACACCTGCCCGCCGGGCTCTATCTGGTGAGTCTGCGACAAGGCCCCATGTCGCGAGTGGAGCGCGTCATCGCGATCGAGTGACACACGCGCGCGTGCGCCGCCCGGGTGGGAAGCGAAGGCGGAAGGCGCTTTCGCTGGCAGGTGATCGCCTCGCTCGAGCCGCGGTGTGGGCCCGAGCGCGATTCCCGCCGGGGGCACCCCGGCCATCCGCCCGTCATCCCCATTGTGCGTGAAGTATCAATCTCTTGTTGCCGATATCCCCTCTGAGCTCAGTCAAGCATGTCTGGACCACGGAGGGTGCCATGCGGATGAACTGCAGATGGATCCGTCTCATCGCAGTAGCGCAGTGCCTTGTTGCTTCGGTCGCGTCGGCGCGCATCGGCCCGTATGCCCGGGTCTCCTTCGGTGGGGACCAGTTGCGGATGGGCGCCGGCAACGCCTTGCTCCGGGACGTGAAGACGAGCTTCGAGGCACAGGGGCTGTCGGCGGACTTCCACAACATCCACGCGGCCAGCGGCCCCAGCGCGAGTGCTGGTCTGTGGCTGCTGCCGGGGTTCCGCGTCGGTGCCACCTACGCGGCAGGGCATTCCTACACCGAGAACCGGCTGCACGTGCCGGGGAACTTGTTCTACGCCGAAGATCTGGACTTCCGAATGGAGGAAGTCGGCGCGGAGGCGGCCATCACGGTCAACCGGTGGAAGGGCTTCACGCTCGGCGGTCATGTCGCCCAGTCGCGTGCCAAGATGATTGAAGGGCACACCGAGCAGGACTTCACCGGCAGTGTGGCCGACCTGTTCCAGGACGCCACGGCCGAGAAGACGAAGATCACTTACGGTGCGTATATGGGTGTCGAACAGCACAATGAGAACGGTATCGTGGGCTTCCTGCGTGCGGGCTACCAGTTCCGCGACATGGGCAGCATGCCGAGCAAGCTGCTGATCTCGGACGGGTTCTCGAGCGTCAGCGCGACCTCCACGACGATCGATCTGGACTTCAGCGGTTACTACATGCGGCTCGGCGTGGGTGTCGACTTCAGGCAGTGATCACGCAGCGAGAACAGGTCCCGACTGAGCTCCGCTCAGCCAGCGCGAGCTACAGCGCGCGTGCCCGGAACGTATCGCCGTCCCGCAGGTCGCCGGACTCGTAGCCCTTGCGGAACCAGCGTACGCGCTGCGCCGACGTGCCGTGCGTGAAGCTCTCTGGCACGACGTAGCCCTTCGCATGTTGCTGCAGACGATCGTCGCCGATGGCCGTGGCGGCATCCAGCGCTTCTTCCAAGTCGCCGCTCTCGAGCACTTGTTTCATGGCTTGGGCGTGGTGTGCCCAGACCCCTGCGTAGAAGTCGGCCTGCAACTCGAGCCGTACCGAGAGCGCATTGGCATCTTCCTCCGAAGCGCGCTCGCGCAGAGCCTGGACCTTGGCGGACGTCCCCAGCAGGTTCTGCACGTGATGCCCGACCTCATGTGCGATCACATAGGCCTTGGCGAAGTCCCCGGGCGCGCCGAAGCGCTGCGACAGCTCGTCGAAGAACTCGGTGTCGAGATAGACCTTGGAATCGCCGGGGCAGTAGAACGGTCCCACGGCCGCACTCGCCAGCCCGCAGGCGGACTCGACGCGGCCGGAGAACAGCACGAGCTGCGGCTCGGCATAGCGCTCGCCGCTCGCTTCGAACAGCGCCCCCCAGACGTCTTCGGTGTCCTTGAGCACCACCGCGACGAACTCGCGTGAGGGGTCGTCTGCTCCAGTGGCGGGTGCGGTCGCGGGTGCGGAGCTCTGCGAGCCGAGTTGTTCCTGGAGCTGCAGCAACTGGCGCGGATCGCCGCCAAGCAACATGACGACAACCACCAGCACCAAGCCACCGACCCCGCCACCGATGGCGAGTCCGCGCGGGGAGCGACCCCGGCGGTCGTCGACGTTGTCGCTCTGCTTCCGGCCCTTCCAGCGCATGAGTCTGGCGTCTCCCGTGTTCCAGCGTCAGCCGAAGAACAGGTAGCTCACGCCGATCGCCGCCAGCACGCCCACTGTTTCGGCCGCCAGCGCGCACCCGAGCGCGTGCCGCGTCTTCTTCACGCCCACTGAACCGAAATACACCGCCAGCACATAGAACGTGGTCTCGGTGCTGCCCTGGATCACGCACGACAGCCGGCCGGCGAACGAGTCGGCGCCCATGGCCTTCATGGTCTCGACCATCATGCCGCGAGCGCCGCCGCCCGAGAAGGGTTTGATCAGCGCGGTCGGCAGCGCATCGACCCAGCGTGTGTCGAACGCCATCTGGCCAACGCCCGAGCGGATGGCGTTCAGCAATGCGTCCAGTGCGCCACTGGCGCGCAGTGCACCGACGGCGACGAGAATCGCGACCAGATAGGGCACGATACCGATGGCGACCTGGAAGCCTTCCTTGGCGCCCTCGATGAACGTTTCGTAAAGCGGGATCTTCTTGATCGCGCCTGCCACCAGGAACGAGCTGATGAGCCCGATCAGGATGATATTGGCAAGAATGCCCGACTGCTGCGCGACGGCCGCCGCATCGAGCTGTGAAAAGTGCCACACCAGCCCGGCCATGACGGCCGTGAGTCCGCCGAGCCAGCCCAGCACGACACGATTGAAGATGTTGATCTTCTGGATCATGGCCACCAGCAGCAAGCCGAACACGTCGCTGATGTAGGTGGCGATCAGGATGGGGACGAACACGTCGGCTGGATTCGCCGCTCCCAGCTGTGCTCGAAAAGTCATGATCGAGATCGGCACCAGCGTGACCGACGACGCGTTCATGACCATGAACAGGATCATCTCGTTGCTGGCGGTGTCGGGCGTGGGGTTCAGGCTCTGCAGCTCTTTCATCGCCTTCAGCCCGAGCGGCGTGGCGGCGTTATCGAGCCCCAGCATGTTTGCCGAGCGGTTCATGACGATCGCACCACTCGCCGGATGACCTTTGGGGATGCCCGGGAACAGCCGCGCGAACAGCGGCCCCACGATGCGCGCGATGAGCTCGGTGACACCGCCCTTCTCGGCGATCTTCATGAGCCCGAGCCACAGCGTCATGATGCCGGTGAGACCGATGGCGATCTCGAAGCCGGTCTTGGACGAGTCGAACAGTGCCGTGACGACGGCCTGCATTGCGTCGGGCTTGCCGCCCACCGTGGCGGCAAGGATCGCGGCGACGAACGCGATCAGGAACATGGCGGCCCAGATCCAGTTGAGCATGAGTCGCAGAATGGGTGCGCGAAGGCGCCGGGGTCAAGCAGGAAAGTCGCGCCAGCCATCGCCTCAACCCCAACGTGCGCGCGTTGCTACGCCCCCAAGACCCGGCGCCGGGAACCTCTTCGGGGACGGCGGCATTGTGTACAGGACAGCCCGACGGCCGCATCGCGTGCCACGCGACGCCCTCGAACTCTTGCCCACGAGACACCCCGGAGCCCTCTTGACATGACTTCGAGCGACCCCGAATCGTGCGCTCAGGTATTCGCGCGACTCGAAGACTGGGTCGACCGCGAACTGAGCGTGGATGATCTGGGACGCATCGAGCAGCACCTGCGCTCGTGCGCGCTCTGCGCCTCGGAGTTCCACTTCGAGGAAGACGTCACGCGCGCGGTACGCGCGCAGGCCCAGCGCATCCGGCTGCCCCAAGGGCTGCAGGAGCGCCTGCAGGCGCTGCTCGCTGCCGCGGCGCCAGAGCCCCCGGCCGAATGACGCCCGCAAGTCGCTGCGACTACTGCTAGTCTCCAGAGTCACTGTGAGCGACCGACACTCTACTGGTGCCGGTCGCTCACAGTGACAGCGGCGAACTCAGGCCACACGGACGGAGCACGGCACGCAGGGACCGGAGGCAGCAAGTGTCGAACGCCGAGAAGCAACGGCTGCTCGAGGACACACAGCGCACCCGCAACTGGAAGCGCTGGGGCCCGTACCTGTCCGAGCGCCAGTGGGGCACCGTGCGTGAGGACTACTCGGCCGACGGCACGGCGTGGGACTCATTCCCGCACGACCACGCTCGCAGCCGTGCCTACCGCTGGGGCGAGGACGGCCTGCTCGGCATCTCCGACCGTGAAGGCCGCATGTGCCTGGCACTGGCGCTCTGGAACGGGCGCGACCCCATCCTGAAAGAGCGCCTGTTCGGGTTATCGGGGCCCGAGGGTAATCACGGCGAAGACGTGAAGGAGGAGTACTTCTACCTCGACTCCACACCTACGCACTCTTATATGAAGGCGCTGTACAAGTACCCGCAAGCCGAGTTCCCTTACGCGCGCCTGGTCAACGAGAACCGCCGTCGGAGCCAGCAGGATCCGGAGTTCGAACTGGCCGACACCGCCGTGTTCGACGACAACCGCTACTGGGATGTGTTCGCGGAATATGCCAAGGCGTCGCCCGACGACGTGCTGTTGCGCATCACCGTGGCGAATCGCGGTCCCGATGACGCCGAGCTGCATGTGCTGCCGACGCTGTGGTTCCGCAACACGTGGAGCTGGGGTCGCACGGGCGAGGGTTATTGGCCGGAGCCGGTGATCGAGCGCAGCGGCACGAGCGGCGTGCGTGCCGTGCACGAGTCGCTGGGTGAGTGGCGCTGCGAGGCCGACGCCGACCCGTGCTGGCTGTTCACCGACAACGAAAGCAATGCCCAGCGCCTGTGGGGAACACCGAGCGCTGCTGCACACGTGAAGGACGCGTTTCACGCCCGCGTCGTGAACGGCCAGCTCGATGCAGTCAACCCGGCGGAGACCGGCACGCGCGCCTGCGCGTGGTACCGGCTCGCGGTGCCGGCGGGCGAGAGCCGGGTGTTGCGCGTGCGGCTACGCTCGGCGGCCGAAGCGGCGACACCCGCGTTCGGGCCGGCGTTCGACCGCGTGTTCGACGATCGGCTTGTGGAAGCCGATGCGTTCTACGACTCCGTGTACGCCGCCGAGCTGGAGCCCGAGGAACGCTCCGTCGTGCGCCAGGGTTACGCTGGGCTGCTGTGGAGCAAGCAGTTCTACCACTACGTGGTGAAGGACTGGACCGAAGGCGATCCTTCGCAGCCCACACCGCCCGAAGGGCATCGCAAGGGTCGCAACCACCATTGGAAGCATCTCTACAATCGCGACGTTATCTCGATGCCCGACACGTGGGAGTACCCGTGGTACGCCGCGTGGGACCTGGCGTTCCACATGATCCCGTTCGCCAAGATCGACCCCGAGTTCGCCAAGAGCCAGCTGCTGCTGTTCCTGCGCGAGTGGTACATGCATCCAAGCGGCAAGCTGCCGGCCTACGAGTGGGCGCTCGACGACGTCAACCCGCCCGTGCACGCCTGGGCGGTGTGGCGCGTCTACAAGCTCACCGGCGAGAAGGGCAAGCGCGACCGGCTGTTCCTGGAGCGCGCGTTCCAGAAACTGCTCATCAACTTCACGTGGTGGGTCAATCGCAAGGACGTCGACGGCAACAACATCTTCAGTGGCGGCTTCCTCGGGCTCGACAATGTCGGCGTGTTCGACCGCTCCAAGCCGCTGCCCACCGGCGGGCACCTCGAACAGGCCGATGGCACAGCCTGGATGGCGTTCTACTGCACGACCATGCTGGCCATCGCCATCGAGTTGGCGGTGGAAGACCCCGCGTACGAAGACGTCGCCAGCAAATTCATCGAGCACTTCGTGGCCATCGCCGACGCCATGAACACGTTCGGTGGCACCGGGCTGTGGGACGAGGCCGACGGCTTCTACTATGACCAGCTGCATGTCGACGGCCGGCACATCCCGATGCGCATCCGCTCGATGGTCGGGCTGATTCCGCTGTTCGCCAGCGAAGTGCTGGAGCAGTCGAACCTGGACCGGCTGCCGGGCCTGAAGAAGCGCCTCGACTGGTTCGTGGCCAACCGCCCTGACCTGGCGCGCAATATCGCCCACATGGACGACGGCAAGTATGGCCATGTGGGTCATCGCCTGCTCGGCATTCCGTCGCGCGACCGGCTGGAGCGCGTGCTCAAGGTGATGTTCGACGAGAGCGAATTCCTGTCGCCCTACGGGGTGCGCTCGCTGTCGGCGCGCTACCGCGAGCAGCCGTTCGTGTTCCGCACCAACGGCGACAATCACTTCGTGCACTACGCGCCGGGCGAATCGGAGACCGGGCTGTTCGGCGGCAACTCGAACTGGCGCGGCCCGGTGTGGTTTCCGGTCAACTACCTGCTCATCGAATCGCTCGAGCGCTACCACTACTTCTATGGCGACAGCCTGAAGGTCGAGTGTCCGGCCGGCAGCGGGCACTGGATCAACCTGCGTGAGGCGGCACGCGAGATCGCGAGCCGCATGGCGACGCTGTTCCTGCCTGACGCCCACGGCCGGCGGCCGTGCCATGGCGACCAGGCGCGCTTCGCGAACGATCCGCATTGGCGCGACCTCGTGCTGTTCCACGAATACTTCCATGGCGACACTGGACGCGGCGTGGGCGCCAGCCATCAGACTGGCTGGACCGCGCTGGCCGTGCGCTGCATCGAGAAGCGCGCAGCGGATCGCGGGGAGCGCCAGCGCAGTGCGGACTCCGCGGCCACGCCTGTCGCAGCGGCGGGCAATCGGCCCGCGGCACCTGCCGCTGCAGCCCCGCAGCACGCCGATCCGCAGGTCGGTCGCGCCAGCAAGTCCGGACCCAAGTCGCCGGCACCGCGCCGGAAGTCGGGCTGACATGGCGAAGCGCGGGCTGGTGCGCACCGCCGTCTCACGTACGTCCTCGGTGAGCGCGCGTCGCGCCACCCCTGACGCGGCCGCGTTTCTCGACCTGAGCACGGCTGTCGTGCCGAACCTCGCGGCGGAATGGCTCGAGACCGACGGCCTGGGTGGCTTCGCCTCCGGCACTGTGCAGGGCATGCGCACGCGGCGCTATCACGCATTGCTGTTGCATGCCTCGCAACCACCCAGTGGACGGCGTGTGCTGGTGAACGGTATCGAGTCCTGGCTCGAGATCCGCGGCGAGCGCGTTCCGCTCAGTGTGCAGCACTACGCTCCGAACATGATGACCGGCGATGCGCCGGGCCGCATCGCGGCGTTCACGCACGAACCGTGGCCGGCCTGGTCGCTGGCGCTCGCGGGCGGCATCGTCGTGCAGCACGAGTGCATCTTGGAGCATGTTGAGCCTGCGGCGCCCGCGGCAGCCCCAGCGCCGTTCGTGTTGCTGCGCTGGCGGTTCGAGCACGCACCGGCGGGTGCGATGCTGTGCGTCCGGCCGCTACTCTCGGGCCGCGACCCGCACGCGTTGCAACTCGCCAATGCCGCGTATCGTTTCGACGCCGAGCTGCTGGGTGAGGCTGCCGCTGTCCCCGCGGCCCTGCCCCGCGCGGCGGTCGCGTGGAAGCCCTACGACGGCGTGCCCGGCGTGCTGGCGCTGGCCGACGGCAGCTACGAACACTCGCCCGACTGGTACTGGCACTTCGAGTACGCTGCCGAGTCCGCACGCGGACTGGATCATGTCGAGGATCTGGCGTCGCCCGGCGTGTTCAAGTTCGACGTCGCGCGCGGCGAGGCCGTGCTCCTGCTGGCCGCCGACACGCCGGCGGCGCGTGAGCGCATCGCCGCCGCGGAGCCCGTCACGCACGCACGCGAACTGGTGTCGCGCGAACACCTGCGCCGCGCCGTGTTCGCCACGCCGCTGCTGCGCGCAGCCGATGCTTACATCGTCGAACGCGGCACTGGCCGCACGATCATCGCCGGCTATCCATGGTTCGGCGACTGGGGCCGCGACACGTTCATCGCGTTGCGCGGGCTGTGCCTGACCAGCGGGCCGCGCACAGCCGGACTCGACATCGCACGCGACATCCTGCTCGAGTGGTCGGGTGCGGTGTCCGAGGGCATGCTGCCCAACCGCTTCGCGGACGAAGGTGACACACCGGAGTTCAACGCGATCGACGCCTCGCTGTGGTTCTGCATCGTGGCGGCCGAGTGGCTGGACGCCATGCGTGCGGCACGCCGGCGCATCGCCGCGGCGGACCATGTCCGGCTGGAGCAGGCCATCGAAGCGATTCTTGCGGGTTATGAAAAAGGCACGCGACACGGCATCCGCTGCGACGCCGACGGCCTGCTGGCCGCGGGCGAGCCCGGGGTACAGCTCACCTGGATGGATGCCAAGGTCGGCGGCTGGGTGGTCACGCCGCGCATCGGCAAGCCGGTCGAAGTGCAGGCACTGTGGGTCAACGCGCTCGCGGCCGGAGCGCGCATCCGGGGTCACTGGGCGAGGGTCGGGGAGCTGGCGCGGGCGTCATTCGGCGAGCGCTTCTGGAACGAGTCGCGCAGCGCACTATACGATGTCGTCGATGTCGATCATGTCGCAGGAACGTCGGACGCGAGCCTGCGGCCGAATCAGTTATTCGCCGTGGGTGGACTGCCGGTCGCACTCATCGAGGGCGAGCGCGCACGTGCCGTGGTCGACAAAGTCGAACGCGAACTGCTCACGCCGCTCGGCCTGCGCACGCTCGCGCCGGGTGAACCGGGCTACGTGAAGTACTACAACGGCAGCATGCGCGAACGAGACGGCGCGTATCACCAGGGCACGGTGTGGCCGTGGCTCATGGGCGCGTTCGTCGAAGCGTGGCTGCGCGTGCGTGGCAACACGGATGCCGCGAAGGCCGAAGCGCGCGAACGATTCGTGCTGCCGTTGCGCGCGCATCTGGGCGACGCCGGCCTGGGTCACGTGAGTGAGATCGCCGACGCCGAGGCGCCTCACACGCCGAACGGCTGTCCGTTCCAGGCGTGGTCGGTGGGCGAGTTCATCCGAATAGAGCAACTCACCCGCCAGGCATGAATCCGGCGGTAGGATGTTCCGGTTCACGGGTGAGCACGCGTGAGAATCCTGTTGACCGCGTCCGCGAACTATCGAAGACTCCGGTTGCGCGCCAGCCTGCCGGCCGAACTCCCACTGCCCGGGAGCGGCGGGCGATCCAAGGGATTGGAGATGGCGTTCACGGAGGACTCTGTCATGACACAACGGACCCTGCTCTGGGGGCTGCGTCGTCCTGCGCATGCCCTCGCCGGTCTGGCGCTCATCTCATCGCTCGGCTTGGTGCTCGCGATCGCCGTGGGCTGGGCATTGATCATGCGCAGCGCCTGGGTGGGCATCACCACACTGCTCGTCGCCGCACCGCCGCTGTGGTGGATGCCGGCCGAACTCGAGAGCACCCAACTGCGCTTTCGCCGGACGCTGCTCCTAGGCGGGCTCATGGCGGCGATCCACCTGTTCATCAGCGTCATGAGCTGAAGTGCGGCGGACTCGCATCTGTTCGGAACGGGCCTGCCTCACCCCTTCCGCACCACCCACGTCGTCATGCAGCGCTGGTCCTGCACCACGGTGGTCTTGAGCGGATCCAGCAGTGTGCCGCCCAGCCGGCGCGTCCAGCCGAGTAGTGCGGCTTCGTTCACGAGGTAGCGCTCGGAACCGTCGGGCATGCGAAAGCGCCCGGGCGTCGTGGGTGTCATGCGCGACTCCATGCCGATGTTGGATGCGAGCCGGCAGAAGAACAGCCCGCCGGGTCGCAGCACTCGCCACATCGAACGCAGCATCGCTTCGAAGTGCGCATCGTCGCGCGCGAAGTGCAACACCGCGATGCTGACGACCACGTCGACCGTGTGGTCGTCGAATGTCAGCGCCTCGACCGGCTCGACGCGGAAGTTCGCGTCGGGGAGCGCCGGCGCCAGCCGGGACGCAAGCGCGCGTGTCGCCGCGACGGCCTCGTGGGCCGAATCCACGGCGAGCACATCGAAGCCCGCGGACATGAGGAAGAAAGCGTTACGGCCGCTGCCACAGCCCGCGTCGAGTACCCGCATGGGCGGCGACAAACGGCCGCGGAGCAGCTGATCGAACAGGTAGATGTCGATCGGGCCGAACTGTGCGGCCAGATCGGTCATTCACCCTCCGAGCACAACGGAATGCAGCCTATGAATCCCCGACGCGTACCAGATTGTAGAACTCGTCGTTCGTCTTGGTGCGGTTCAGGCGGTCGACCAGCTTGAGCATGGCTTCCTGCGGCGGCATCTGCACCAGGATGCGGCGCAGCGCCTGGAACGTGGTCAGCTGGTTCGCCGGGATCAGTTTCTCTTCCTTGCGCGTGCCGCTCTTGGGGATGTCGATCGCAGGATAGATGCGACGCTCTGCAAGCTCGCGCGACAGGAAGATCTCGGAGTTACCCGTGCCCTTGAACTCCTCGAAGATGATCTGGTCCATGCGCGAGCCCGTATCGACCAGCGCGGTGCCGATGATCGTGAGCGAGCCACCGTTCTCGATCTTGCGTGCCGAGCCGAAGATCTGGCGCGGCGACTGCATGGCGTTGGAATCGAGGCCGCCCGACATGGTGCGGCCACCGTTGCCGGCCGACGCGTTGTAGGCGCGGGCCAGACGCGTGATCGAGTCGAGCAGCAGGACGACATCCTTGCCCGCGATGACCTCGGCGGCCACCAGGTTCATGCAGCGCTCGGCCGTTTCGATGTGCTCCTCGACGCTCATGTCGCTCGAGGCGGCAATCACTTCGGCGGGTGTGTTGCGCTTGAAATCGGTGACTTCCTCGGGACGCTCGTCCACGAGCAGCGCGTACACCTTGATCTCGGGATGGTTGTAGGCGACCGATGCCGCGATAGCCTGCAGGATGCGCGTCTTGCCAGCCTTGGGCGGCGCGACGAGCAGACAACGCTGGCCGCGGCCGAGCGGAGCAATGAGGTCGATGGCACGACCGGTGGTGCGATCGCCGTACGGCGGATCCCCCGCGCCGGCCGGCAGCTCCATCATCAGGCGTTCGGTCGGATCGAGCGCGGCACCGGCGTTCTGCAACTCGCGCAGGATCTCGAGACCCGGGCGCTTCGGACGACTGCTGCGGCCCTGACTCGGACTCGGGTTCCCGCCGCCGCCACCGCCGCTGCCACCACGCTGGTTGCGCCGATTGCGTCCGCGGCGTCCGCCAGGACCCTGATTGTTGAACTGCTGGTAGCCCTGCTGCTGTTGGGGTTGCTGTTGTTGTTGCTGCTGAGGCGGCGGGTTACCGCCAGCACCCGTGCGATTGTTCCGAGGGCGACGCCTGCGCCGGCGTCCGGCGGAGCGGTCGTAGGCGCCCTGCGAGCCGTTGGGTCCGGGCGCGCTGCCGCCGGGAGCGCCGGGGCTGCTGCCCGACTCACTCACCGAGCCGCCGTGCGAGCCGGCCGAGGAGCCGCCGTCGGAGCCACCGGAGTGATCGGCCGGTGGCGGGCTGCCGGACTCCGAGCGGGCCGCCTCGCGGGCCGGTGGGCCACTGTCGAAGGGCAGGGACGGAGGAGAATCGTTGGTGGATCCTTCAGCGGCGCCCGTCGCATCTTCGGGGCGCGTGCCGCGGGGGCGGCGACGACGTGGTCTCATGACATTCCTTCCGGCGCGCACTTGTCGTGCACCGGGGGTGGAGCAATGCGCTGCGCGGCATGGCGAGCCCGTGCACGGCGCGGTTCGACCGGTGAGCGCTTTTCCGGGGCGATGGCCGTGTGCTTCTACGGTGGCATCAGGCGCGCGGAACTCTGGGCGCTCGACCTGCTTGTGCCGGTGGGCGGCTCTTGGCTCACCCCGGCGTCACCGGTGCCCGACATCAGCAACTCGGTGGGGAATCGTTCGGCGGCAAGGACCGCTGTCAGCGGTGCCTGACGCCATGGGCCTCGACCCTCTGTTCCCAGTGCACGAGGCTACGGGTTGGGAACCTACACGCTCGATCGCCATCGCGCCAATTCAAATCGGCGCGGTTCGCTTGGTCGAGCCGGACGCGGGGGAGCACATCAGAGAGACTCAGCGCGGCGATGAGCACCGCGGCTCCAGACGCGAAGAAGGTGATACGGACATTATCGGCAGCCGGGGCGAAGAATTCAAGTGGGCGTTTTCGGGCCAACCCGGGCACCCCAGGCCAGCCTTGGGAGGAAGCGGGTTCCGGGGGAACTTGCCCGGCCGTTCCGGCGATGCATAAACGAGTTCGCTGGACTCGTTTGAGATGCCCGACGCGCTCAAGTCAGCGCCCGGCGTTCCCAGCCCAGGTCTGATCCGGCACGCCCGCGCGGTGATTCGCGGAGCGCGCCATCACGAACAACAGGTCGGCGACCCGGTTCAACCAGCGCACGACGCGCGGATTCACCGTTTCGTGCGCCGACAGCGCGGTGACACGCCGCTCGGCACGCCGGCACACGGTGCGCGCAAGGTGCAGCGTTGCCGCGAGCAGGGTGCCGCCCGGCAGTACGAAGCGTGTGAGCGGGGCGAGGTCGGCTTCGAGCCGGTCGATCTCGCGTTCCAGCGCCACGACGTCGTCGTCGGTGACGAGCACGAGCTTCGCGAGCAGGCTCGCGTCCGTGGTCGCCAGTTCGGCGCCGACCTGAAAACAGGCCATCTGCAGCGTGGGGATCAGTTCGCCGAAGCTTCTCGCGGTGTCGTGCGCCTGCGCCACGCCCAGCACGGAGTTCAGCTCGTCGACGCTGCCATAGGCCTCGACGCGAGCGTCATGCTTGGGCACGCGGGCCTTGCCGAGCAGCCCCGTGGTGCCATCATCGCCGGTGCGTGTGTAGATCTTCATGGGCCCGAGTCTAGCGGGCGCGGGCGGGGGCGTCACGTGGCGTGGGCGAGCACCGGTCGCAGACGGGACTCAATCCTCCGGCGCTTCTCCCGCGGGCGCCATCTTCACCAGGCTCGGCCTGAATGTCGCCAGTGTTTCGATCAGGTCCGCCTGCGCCGCCATCACCGCGTGGATGTCCTTGTACGCCATCGGTGCTTCGTCGATGCCCGCGGACAAGAGCGTGACGCCGTTCTCCTTGAGCAGCGGCCGGGCGTCCTTCCAGGTGAAGCGGTTCTTCGCTTCGGTGCGGCTCATGGCACGGCCCGCGCCGTGCGCGGCGCTGTTCATGGAGTCCGGCTCGCCCCGCCCGCGCACGATGAACGACGGCGTCGCCATGGACCCCGGGATCACGCCGAGCACGCCCACGCCCGCAGGTGTCGCGCCCTTGCGGTGCACGATCACGTCCTCGCCGAAGTGAGTCTCTTTCCATGCGAAGTTGTGGTGGTTCTCGATCGCGAGGGCCACCTTCTCGCCCACGGCCCGTGCGATGCGACGATGGATGCAGGCGTGATTCGCCGCTGCGTAGAGCCCCATCAGTTCCATGGCGCGCCAGTATTCCTGGCCCGCTTCGGAGTCGAGCGTCAACCAAGCCAGTTGCGACGACGGCCCGGTGAGCTCGGGGCGTTGTTGCGCGGCAAGCTTGCTGTAGTGATTCGCGATGGCCGCGCCGGAACCCCGGCTCCCGCTGTGCGAGAGCAGCGCCAGGTAGCTGCCGGGCGCAAGCCCAAGCTCCGGCTGTGTCAGCTCGAACGTGCCGAACTCGACGAAGTGGTTGCCACTGCCGCTGGTCCCCAACTGGTCCCAGGCTTTGTCCTTCAGCTTCGACACCAGTGGCGTGATGCTCCAGTCCTCGTCCATGACGGCATGCTCGTTCCGGTCCTCGAACGCGGCGCCGATCCCGAAGCGCGTCTGCTGTTCGAGGATCTTGCACAAGCGGTCCTCCTGCCCCTTCAGGCGCTTCGCGGGCACGGAGAACACGCTCAGCCGCATGCGGCAGGCGATGTCGACGCCGACGGCATATGGAATGACCGCATTCCGAGTCGCGAGCACACCGCCGACGGGTAGGCCGAAACCCAGGTGCGCATCGGGCATGAGCGCGCCACGCACCGAGATGGGCAGGCTGCACGCGAGGCGCAGCTGTTCGATGGCATTGTCCTGGATGTGATCGCCCCACTGACGCCAGGGGGCGGAAGTCACGGGCTGGTCGTCGTCGGTCATGTGGGATGAAGCTGGGTAGGGCGGTTGGCACGGCTGGAGCGGTATCAAGCGTCGGAAGTGTACACGCCCAGACCTCTCACATGACGCGCGCTGACAAGCGTCAGCGCCGGTGTCGTGGTGTGCGGGCATCTTCCTGCAAGCTCGGCCTGCTGCCGCCAGGCGCGCGGGCATGAGAAGCTGGCCCCACTGCGGCACTGCGCTCACCCTGAGGATCCATGCCCTCGCCCGTCGAAGAACGGCTTCAGCTCGAGATCCCGCCCGCGCTTGCGGAGCTGCTGCGCACGGTGCCTGAGTTGTCGCAGGCATACGTCGTCGGCGGCGGCGTGCGCGATGCCGTGCTGGGGCTGGCGAGCAAGGACCTCGACATCGAGGTGTTCGGCACGGACTACGAGCGTCTGGGGCGGGCACTCGCGCGCTGGGGCCCGACCGACCGGGTGGGGCGTGCGTTCGGTGTCATCAAGTTGACGCTCGCCGACGGCGAAGAGATCGACTTCAGCATGCCGCGGCGCGACTCCAAGGTGGGTGCGGGGCATCGAGGATTCGCGGTTGCGCCCGATCCCTCACTGCTGCCGCGCGACGCAGCGTCGCGCCGCGACTTCACCATGAACGCCCTCATGTACGACCCGCGCCGGCGTGTGGTCACCGATCACTTCGGCGGGCTTGCCGACCTCCGTGCAGGGGTGCTGCGCCACATCGGGCCCGCATTCATGGAAGACCCGCTGCGCGTGCTGCGCGGCATGCAGTTCGCCGCGCGCTTCGCACTTCGCACCGCGCCCGAGACGATCGAGCTGTGCCGCAGCATCGCCGCGAGCTATCACGAGCTACCGCTCGAGCGCGTTCGCGAGGAGTGGCTCAAGTGGGCGTCGCTCAGCCGGCGGCCGTCGTTCGGGCTCCGCTTCCTGCTCGACACGGGCTGGCTCGAGCACACGCCCGAGCTCGCGGCCTTGATCGGCGTGCCACAGGAGCCCGACTGGCACCCCGAGGGCGATGTCTGGATGCACACGCTGCACGCGCTCGATGCGCTCGTCGAACTGCCCGAGTGGCAGGGCGCTGATTCGGCGCGCCGCAACGTATGGTCGTTCGCCGTGCTGCTGCATGACGCGGGCAAGCCATCCTGTACGCGGCGCGACACGAAGGACGGTCGCGAGCGCGTGGTCTCGCCCGGACACGATGTGGCCGGCGGGCCGCTGGCTGCGGCGTTCCTCGAGCGCATCGGAGTGCCGCAGTCCGTGAGCCAGCGCGTCTTGCCGCTCGTGGTCGAGCACATGGCCCATCTGCAAGCCGCCACGGATCGCAGCGTGCGCCGACTTTCGGTTCGCGTGCGGCCGGAGACCGTGCACAGTCTCGCAGTGGTCATCACGGCGGACTATTCGGGTCGCCCGCCGCGGCCCGCGGGCGCGCCTGCTGCGCTGGTGACCCTGCTCGATCGTGCCGAGCGGCTCGCGGTCGCAGCAGCTGCACCGGCACACGTGCTGTCGGGCTGGCACTTGCTCGAGGCCGGGTTCGAGCCAGGCCCGGAGCTGGGAGACATCGTGCGCGCCGCCTATGAAGCGCAGTTGGATGGAGCGATCACCGATCTGGCCGGTGCGCTCGAGTGGTTGCGCACGCATGAACGCTGGGGTGATCGACTGTCACAGGTGGTACCGCGCGCACGCGCCGCGCTGCCAGCCGCGTTCACCGAGTTGTCCGCGGCCGCCTGGCAGGCGCGTTGGGACGAGACCGTGCTCGCACTCTCGGCGCCGCAGGGCCCGGCCTACCGGCGCGAGAGCGAGCGCACGCTGGTGCGGCTTGCGGTGCTGAGGTCGGGTTAGCCAGGACTGTTGGCACGGGTTGCGCTGGCGAATCTACTTGCCTGCGGCTGTTGTGCTGTCGCAGCCTCTCGCATCCGCTGCCAGTTCGCGCGGCGGTCGCTAGCCGTCACGAGCGGTTCCGTGCCCGCGCGTGATCCTGACTCGCTGTAACTCCGGAGCTCTCCCCATGTTCCTCCAGCGTTTCTTCGACGAGCCGCTCGCCCAGGCGAGTTTCCTGATCGCCGACACGGTGAGCCACGAAGCCATCGTCATCGATCCCAATCGTGACGTGGAGTTATATCTGCAAGCTGCGGCGACCCAGAAGTTCACCATCGTCGCGGTCACCGAGACGCACATCCATGCCGACTACTGCTCGGGCACGCGCGAGTTGGCACAGCGTGCGG
Source organism: bacterium (assembly GCA_031408715.1). Taxonomy (GTDB): domain Bacteria; phylum Eisenbacteria; class RBG-16-71-46; order RBG-16-71-46; family RBG-16-71-46; genus JAIOPA01. The sequence continues at coordinate 506 of JANNWR010000276.1, read as the reverse complement.
GTGCCCGTGCGTATTTGAGCGACGAGGGCGACGCCGACTGGAAGTACGGCTGGGGCACCGAACCCAACGTCACGCTCGTCAAGGACGGCAGTGCGATCCGGGCCGGTCAGGTGCGCCTCGACGTCATGGCGACGCCGGGCCACACGCCCGAGCACATCAGCTTCATGCTCACCGACGAAGCGGCGAGCCCCGAGCCCGCGGGCGTGTTCACGGGCGACTTCGTGTTCGTTGGTGATGTGGGCCGGCCCGACCTCCTGGAACGTGCGGCGAACATGAAGGGCACCATGGAGAAGGGCGCGCGCACTCTGTACGCGTCGCTGGTGGACTTTCGCAGACATCATCCGGGGCACCTCATGCTGTGGCCCGGGCACGGCGCGGGCTCGGCGTGCGGGAAGGCGCTGGGCGGGCTGCCGGTGACCACGCTCGCGTACGAGCGGCTCACGAACTGGGCCGTGCGCTGTGAGAGTGAGTCCGACTTCGTGAATGAAGTGCTGTCGGGTCAGCCC
>JANNWR010000275.1:0-4546 GCA_031408715.1 bacterium | reverse complement strand
TCGCGAGCGGCGCGCTCGCTGCGGTGGTGTTCGCGACCGCCACCGTGACCTGGCGCTACGCTCTGGTCGCCGAAGTGTTCGCGCTGCATGCGCTGCTCGCGTCTGGCGTCCTGCTTGCGCTCACGCTACGACCTGCCCGTGCCGTGACGCTGCTCGCGTTTCTCGGCGCGCTGACGCTTTCGCACCACCACACGCTCCTGCTGCTGGCGCTGCCGGCGTGGGGGCTGATGTTCGTCCGGGCGGTGAAGCAGGCCCCCGAACCGAGGCGCGCGGCCACGGCCGCTCGCCATCTCGGGGTCAGCGTGCTCGCCGCACTGGTCGGGCTGTTGCCGCTGCTGTGGATCCCGATCGCGACGCGACATCCCAGTGCGCTCGTCTGGGGGGACGCCACGACGTGGCGCGGCTTCCTGTCGATCCTGACCCGGGCGGAGTACGGCACGTTCCAACTCGCAGCGGCGGGGCGAGGGGACGGCGTGTCAGGCACGTACCACTTTCTCGGGGAGTTCCTGCGCTCGCTGCCCGTGTCGTTCGGTTGGCCTGCGGTGCTGCTCGCCGGCCTGGGTGCGATGTCCCTCGCCTGGCGGCAGCGAGCCGTCGCACTCGGGCTCGTGATGTACGCGCTCCTGCAACAGTGGTTCTTCACACGCATCGGCTTCCAGCCGGACGACCTCGTTCTCCGCGGTGTGGTCGAGCGATTTGAACTCCTGCCCGTGCTGGCGCTGGCATTCGCCGCCGGGCTCGGCGTGAGTGAGCTGGAGCGGCTCGCGGTGGGCAGGGCGGCGCGCCTCGCGCTCATCACGGTGTTGCTGGCGATGGTCCTCGTTCCCGTCGTGCCGAGGATGCGCGCGGTGTCCGAACGGGGGAACCGCATGGTGGACTCGTACGGCCGTGCGCTGCTGGCCGGTCTGCCGGCGAATGCGGTGTTCTTCACGCGTGGCGACGTCGACCACAACGCACTCGAGTACCTCACCCGGGTCGAACACCTGCGAGCGGATGTCACGCTCGTCGACCAGGAGTTGATGAGCTACCCGTGGTATGTCCGGCAACTGCGCAGGCGCGAGCCGGACCTGCTGCCGGATTTCAAGCGCGCGACGCGTATCACACTTGCCGACGGCCGCACTTTCGCAGGGGTCGCGCTGGCGCGGGGCGACAGCATCACCGACCTGATCGTACAAGGCGACCTGACTCCGATCCCGCTGGAAGCAAGCGTGGCGGCGGTCCAGGGTCCGGACGACGGGCTCGAAAGGCCGAGCGTCGCGCGATCATTCGCGGAACTGCTGGCGCGGCAGGGAGTCGCCGCACTGCTCACGACGCTGATAGCCAGCGTCCAACCGGCCGTGAGCGAATCTCTGTATGCCACGACGCGGGCCGGTTTCCGGCGCGGCCCGTTGCTCGAGCCGGGCGACGACCGCTACTCGGGGTTCCCCGGCAGCCGGAACCGGCTGTGGGCGGATCACCTCGCGGCGCGGCGGCCGGTCGTCCTGAGCGCCGACAAGGAGCTGTCGTATGCGCTTCGCTACGCGGCGCGCGCGAGCGGCCGCGCGCGGTGGTTGCAGCCCCGTGGCTCAGCAGCGGATCCCGAGTCGATGCTCGTCAGAGCGCTGGCGGTCGTGGTGGCGGCCGACAGCACGGTGTACTTCCGAGACTACCCGCTCACGAGCTTCGAGTACGGTCTGCGTGCGGGTTTCGCACACGATGTCGAGCGCGCGGCGCTGTTGATGTGCCAGCCGTTCGCGGCGTCCGTGGTGACCTCGCACCGCGACGCTCACTCTCGTGTCCTGGCGTTCGCCCGTCGCTACGAGGAACTCCCGCTCGCGCGTAACGACATGCGTGCGGCGGGTACCGGGCCGCTCGCCGACGGCTCCGTGCTTCGCGCCATCGGCTTCCTGCGTGTATTCGACCCGGCGTTTCGCGATACTGCGCAGGCGAGGCGCGATATCGAACGCGCGCTCGCAACCAAGCCTGATCCTGGGCGGGACACGGAGGCGCAAGCCGTGCTGCGCGCGATCGCGCAGGGTCGTGTGCCCGCGACCGGGCCGCTGCGCTGAGTTCCAGCGACCCGAGTCGCGAACCTCTTCGGTCGAGCTTGCTGCGAGCCACGGAGCCTCGCTACTGTTGCGTGTGCCCGCTGCACAGCAAACTCCTCCAGACCACGAGCTGCCCACGCATGGCCACAGCGAACTCAAGTCCCGCGATCGAGCCCATGCAGGACGCAAACGACGCGGCCGCTCACCTCGAGCCGGTGGCGATCCCGCCCGAGCCCATCAACTGGCGCGGCTGCGTGCCGTTCATCCTGATGCATGTGGGGGTGTTCGCCATCGTCTGGGTGGGCTGGTCGCCGGTTGCCGTGGGAGTCGCCGTGGCGCTCTACCTGCTGCGCATGTTCGCCATCACCGGCTTCTACCACCGCTACTTCTCCCACCGCACGTTCACCTCGGGACGCTTCTTCCAGTTCATCATGGCGCTCACGGGCACGATGGCGGTGCAGCGCGGCCCACTGTGGTGGGCGGCGCATCATCGCTACCACCATCGGCACTCGGACGAGCATGGCGACTCGCACTCGCCCGGCCAGCACGGCTTCTGGTGGAGCCATGTCGGCTGGTTCCTGACGCGCAGCGGCACCCCGACGCGCGACCGGCTGGTGCGCGACTGGCTGCGCTACCCCGAACTCGTATTCCTCGACCGCTTCGACATGGTCGGTCCGGTACTGCTCGCGGCGTTCACCGTCGGGCTGGGATGGTGGCTGGAACGTGCGCTCCCGAGCCTGCACACCAGCGCTGCGCAGATGTTCGTGTGGGGCTTCGTCATCAGCACGGTGGCGTGTTACCACGCCACTTACACCATCAACTCATTGTCGCACCAGTTCGGTTCGCGCCGCTTCGACACGGGGGATGACAGCCGAAACAACTGGCTGCTCGCTCTGCTCACGCTGGGTGAGGGTTGGCACAACAACCACCATCACTATCCGGCGGCTGCGCGCCAGGGCTTCTACTGGTGGGAGATCGACCTGACCTACTACGGCCTGCGAGCACTCGCAGCGGCCGGGATCATCTCGCGCCTGAAGCCCGTGCCCGCCAAGGTGCTGGAGCGCAACCGCATCGATCGCTGAAACGGTGCGAAGCTCCCGAGCGCCAGTCCTACCGCTCGCAGCCAACTGCTGTCCCGCCGGCCGAGCCGTCGTGCGCAGGGCGTGCGAGTTGCCACGGTCCAGTCGCGAGAACGCAGCGGTGCCGGCTGAGAATCGCCTCGCTGCGCGAAAACGCACATGGGCGTCATCGACGCGCATCAAGCTGCAGGCGCGATTGGCGCCGAGATCAACGCGTCCGGGCGACGATTCTCTCCGGACAAAGCTCATGGCACGGCGGTTGCGTTCTTCGGGAGTGTCATCGGACCTCGCCTGCGCATGCCATGGCACGCCCGTTGCGTTGTCGCGCTGCGAGCACGCGCACTGAACATCCGGACAGTCCCGCGCCGACTCGCCGGAACAAATCGGGCGCATCCGCATCTCAAGGTTGACTTTTGATTGGCCGACACAGCAGAATAGATGCAGCGTTTCCATCGCGCGGACTTCCGTGCGCGGGGCTGGCGGACTAGGGCAGGTCGCCGTCCTGGGGAGGTTGGGTCCTCCCGCAGCTGGTTGCCCCGAAAAGGAGGTGATCCATTGAATAGTCGTAAGCAGGATTCGGTGGAGGTGGCGTCCTCGTAGGGGTGATTCGGACGCTGTTGGCGCCTGGTCGGGCCCCGTCAAGGGGGAACCCAGCGCCACCGAGACCGAACGATCTCGCTCCGGCCCAGCAATGGGCCGGAGTTTTTTTGTGCCCGGGAGGCGGCTCGTGTCGCCGTCGGTACGACCGCGCAGCGGTGACTCGGCCGTGACGCAGAGCGCCGAGCGATGGGTCCGCGAGGACCCTTCAGAGCCCGTCGACACGCACCGCAGGAAGCTCCGCGGGAGCGGAACGTTCAGCGGCCGAACAGCCCGGGCTTCTTGGGCGGATCGGGCGGTCCCATCGCGATGGGAGCCACGGGGCGCGCGGCGGGCGGCGGGCTGGAAGCGGCTCCCCCCCCGCGCACGACCGGCGTGGTTGCAGCAGCAGTGAGATGCGGACCGGGCGTCTCGAACACCGACGGGTTCGACGCGTGCGACGCGGCATCCTCACGCGACAGCCGGCCCTGCATGACAAGCTCGCGCAGGTGCTGGTCCAGGCTGATCATGCCGTGGTTCGCGCCGGTCTGGATGACGCTCAGGATCTGCGCCGTCTTGTTCTCGCGGATCAGATTGCGCAGCGCCGGCACGCCCACCAGCACTTCGAGCGCAGCGACGCGGCCCTTGCCGTCTTTGGAAGGCAACAGCGTCTGGGCGACGACGCCTTCGAGCGACTCCGACAGCATGGCGCGGATCTGAGCCTGCTGGCCGCTCGGGAAGATGTCGATGATTCGGTCGATCGTCTTGGCTGCCGAGTTCGTGTGCAGCGTGGCGAACACCAGATGCCCGGTTTCGGCGGCTGAGATCGCCAGCTGCGTGGTCTCCAAGTCGCGCAGCTCACCC
>JANNWR010000274.1:0-52701 GCA_031408715.1 bacterium | reverse complement strand
GGGGACGAGTATGTTCACCTCGTCCCCTGAGGGCATACCCGCCCTTGCGTGAGTGGCAAGTGTCGCGCCAAACGCTCCACCTGCTGCGCCAGCCGAGAACGCGCGCGAGGCGCGAACAGGCCCTTGCGTGAGCGGCAAGTGCCCCGCCGAGGCTCCACCTGCTGCGCCAGCCGAGAGCACGCGGCGAACGACGGTCAAGGCAGGCTAGAACGAATCCCGAACGCTCTCGAACGTCGGCACGCGGCCGTCGCCGACGCGATCCAGTGCTTCGGCGTACAGACGATCGTAGCCGTCCGCCGCCACGCGCCAGCTGGAGTCCCGCTGCATGCCGTTCCGCTGCACGTGAAGCCATTGTTCCGGCTCGCCATGGACCGCCAGAGCGCGACGCAGCGCCATGATCATCTCGTCGCCCGAGTAGCCCTCGAAGACGAAGCCGTTGCCCTCGCGCGTGATCGGGTCGAACTCGCGCACCGTGTCGGCCAACCCCCCCGTGGCGCGCACCACCGGCACGGTCCCGTAGCGCAGACTGTAGAGCTGGTTCAGGCCGCACGGTTCGTAACGCGACGGCATCAGGAACAGGTCGCTGCCCGCCTCGATGCGATGGGCCAGCGCTTCGTCGTGGCTGGTGCCGAACCACCACTGCCACGGGCGCTCGTCCGCGAGGCGGCGAAAGAACTCCATGTAACGTGGCGAGCCCACGCCGAGGATGACGAAGCGCGCCGGAAGGTCGCACAGTGCGCGCTCGGCGGCCTCGAACAGGTCGAAGCCCTTCTGCTCCACCAACCGCGACACCACACCCACCACCGGCCAGTCGGGCTCGAGCGAGAAGCCGCAGGACAGCGCCAGTGCCCGCCGGCAGGCGTGCTTGCCGTCGAGCTGCTCGCGGCTGTAGTGCGCAGGCAACCAGCGGTCGCTCGCGGGATCCCACTCGCGGTCGTCGATGCCGTTCAGGATACCGCGCACGTCGCCGGTGCGCCGGCGCAGCACGCCCTCGAGACCGAAGCCGTACTCGCCGCTGGTCTGGATCTCCCGCGCATACGTCGGGCTCACGGTCGAGACGAGGTCGGAGAACAGGATGCCGACTTTCATGAAGTTGACCCGGCCGTGGTATTCGAATGGGCTGTGCGGGTAGAACGCGCCCCGCGGGAACCCAGCCAACCCCAGCACCCACGGGTCCACGATGCCCTGGTAGCCAAGATTGTGGATCGTGAACACGGTCGCGGTGCCCGCGAACGCGCTGTCTTCGGAGTCATGCGTCCGCACGAAGCACGGCGCCCACGCGGCCTGCTGGTCATGCGCGTGCACGACATCAAAAGCCTCGCCGAACCCCTTGACGGCCTCCAGTGCGGCGCGCGTGAAGAACAGGAAGCGCTCGGCGTTGTCGGGGTAACCCTCGCGCGTCGCCGGGTCGTCGTAGATGCCCGGGCGCTGGAAGAAGTGCCGCTCCCCGGCGTGATCCACGAGCAACACACTCGGCTGGTCCGTTGGCCCTTCGGCCATGGTGAACTTCGCCGACTCGTGCCCCATACCCCAAGGCACCCGTATGCCCGAGAGGTCGGAGAGCTTCCAGCCCGGCGGCAATTTCAGATCGCGGTAGTGCGGGATGGCCACGATCACTCGATGCCCGCGCCGCACCTGCTCGGCGGCCAATGCGGCGACGACATCACCGAGTCCGCCGACCTTGGCGAATGGCGCCATCTCGCTGGATAGATGAACGATCGAGAGCGACTGCTTCATGGCTCCCACCGCCTCAGGCGCGCGCGGCGACGTCGCGCAGGTAGCGCGCGGCGTCCTCGGGCGGAGTGGGGTTGATGTAGAACCCCGAACCGATCTCGAACCCGGCGACGCGTGTGAGCTTGGGCATGATCTCGATGTGCCAGTGGTAGTAGGGGTTGTCCGGCTCCGCCAGCGGCGCGGTATGCAGTACAAGATTGTAGGGCGGCGAATCGAGTGCGGCATTGAGCCGCGCCAGCGTGTCCTGCAGGATGCCGGCCAGTTCGAGCAACTCATCGTCGTCGTCGATGGTGTGGTACGCCGCCCGTCGCGTCACGGGCAGGATCCAGGTTTCGAACGGGAAGCGCGGCGCGAACGGCGCGAGCGCGATGTAGCGCCCCGTGCGAGCGACCACGCGGCGGCCCTGAGCCTCGCCCGTCTCCTGATCGATGATGTCCGAGAACACCGGACGTTCCTTGAGTTCGAAGTAGCGCCGCGCGCCGTCGAGTTCCTCTTGCACCATGCGCGGCACGATCGGCGTCGCGATGATCTGGCTGTGCGAATGCTCCAGCGAAGCCCCGGCGCTCGAGCCGTGGTTCTTGAACACCAGCACGTAGCGCAGACGGGTGTCTTTGTGGAGATCGCGCATGCGCTCGCGCCACGCGATGAGCACCTGCTGGATCTGAGCCGGCGGCAGATCGGCGAACTGGACAGCCGGATCGGGCGTCTCGATGACCACCTCGTGCGCGCCGACACCGTTCATCTTGTCGTAGAGCCCTTCGCCACGCCGGTCGAGGGTGCCCTCGATCTCGAGCGCCGGGAACTTGTTCGGGACCACGCGGACGCTCCAGCCCGGCGAGTCCTGGGGCCGGCCAGCCGGCCGCACCGCGTACACCTCGGGCGGCGTCATGTCCTCTCGGCCCTCGGCGAACGGCGAGAAATCGCTCGCCCCTCCCCCGGGCTCGGGCGTGAAGTGGCCCGGGCGGCGGCTGCGCTCGGTGGAGATGATCACCCAGCGACCTACGACGGGGTCCTTGCGCAGTTCGGGCATCGAGATCCTTCAGGCATGAGGGGGGCACAGCACACGGCCAGCCGACCGGCAGAGTCTAGGAACGCCCGTCCCGGGGGGTCAAGCGCGGGCCGCCGGCGCGGGGGAACCGCGCCGCTCACTCGCCGTGGAGGCGTGCAACTCGCGCAGCGAGGCCTCCGCCGCTGGCGTGAGCGCGCGCTGTCGCCGCCCCATGGCGATGCGGGCGGTGGCGAGACAGCGTTCGAGCTCGTGTTCGGCGATGGTCGCCCCGTCCCACCAGCCGAACGCCGGCACGTGCTTGGGTGCGAACACGCCGCCACCGAACAGATTCGCAGCCGTCCCGACCGTGGCCCCGGTGGGCAGCAGCGTGCCGATGCCCGTCTTGGCGTGCGCCCCGATCAACGCACCGACCTTGTTGGATCCGGTCGCCACCAGCTGACCATCGATCCACACCTTCACCTCACCGTAGTTGTTCTTGAGGTCGCTCGTGGTGGTGAGCGCGCCAAGGTTCACCCACTCGCCCACGAGGCTATGGCCGAGGAATCCGTGATGACGCTTGTTGGCGTGGCCCTGCCACACGCTGGCCTCGACCTCTCCGGCGATCCGGCACTGCGGCCCGAAGGTGCTGCCCGAGACCGAGCCGCCGAGCAGTTGGGTGCCCGCCCCGATGACGCACGGCCCCCTGACGTGAGTGTGCGCCTCGATGCGCGCGCCGCGCCCCACGAGGATCGGCCCGTCACTCGCGTCCAGCACCGCGAACGGCCCGATCACGGCGCCGTCCTCGATGATCACGTGCTCGGGTTGCTCCAGACAGGCCATGCGGTGCAGCCGGCCACGCACCGCCGGCGGAACCGCGGCGAGGTCGCCACGGATGGCGTCGGCGTTGCGTGCCATCAAGTCCCAGGGCCAGGTGATGAACTCGGCGTCGACCGGGAACGCCGGCAGACCGAGTCCCAGCAGCACCATCTCGAAGTCCTCGCCACGGCCGATCGCCCCGCGCAGCATGCTGAGCGGCAGCCGCGCGCCAACGATGCGGCCCTCACCGAGCCACAATGCCGGTGTGCGCGAAGCCGAGACTTCCGTGAACCACGCTCCGGGCAGTGCGGCGGAGTTCACGACCACGGCGTCGTCGCTGGCGCAGATCGCGGCGGTGTCCGGAACCGGGGCATCCAGCCAGTTCGCGAGGACTCCCGATCGAGCCTCGATGCCGAACAACGGCATGCGTGCGGCCGCGAGCCAGCGACGGGCAAGGTCGGAGATCCCGAACACGAGCGCGGGCACCGGCAGCAGGTCGGTGAGCGGACGCAACGACCGCCAGTGACGGTCCTCGTACAGGATGAGCCGCGCTTTCGTATGTTCCGGCGTCGGACTCACCGCGGCGCCTTCTTCCGTGCGGTGCGCGGTGCCGGCTTGCGCGCGGGCGCGGGCTTTTTCACAGGCGCCGCATGCGTGTCGACCACGAACACGCCTTCGAAGCCGGAATCCGCCGCGCGATGCTTGAGGGCGTCCACGGCATCGCGCTTCATGCAGTCGCGCGTGCGCACTTTGTACAAGCCTTTCTCGAACTCGATCGTGAACGGCACCGTGAGCAAGGACTGTGCGGCGTCGCGGCGGGATTCCGCCTTGGGCTTCTCGGCCGGCGCAGCGACCTGCAACCGCCAGCACGGCTCGCCCGGCCCCGGTGCCGGCGACGGCGGCGTGAACACCGGCTTCACCGGGTCGGCGATCGGCAGTGCAGCGGGTGGCGGTGGCGGCAGCGTGTCCGGCATGATCAGCGTGCCGCCCGGACCATTGCCCAGCGGCTGCGTCGGCGCGGGGATGGGCACCGCGGCCGTGTCGAGCTCGGAACCCGTTCGCAACGTGTCGTAGGCCGCTTCGGGCGCGCGCACGGGAGTGCTGCGAGGAACCGCCACCGTGCCACTGCGCGCGGTCGAGGGGGGCGGTGGCACTCTCCGAGCGGGAGTCAGAGGCTCAGGGATCCCCTCGAGGACACGCAGGGCTGCGGGTGACGGCAGCGAATCGCTCACCGGTGCATCGCGCCGGGGCGGACTGGGGCGAGGCGCGCGCGCGCCGGACGCAGTCTGGGCCATGGCCCCGACAGCGCCGACGAGCGTGGACAGCAGGATGCACAGCATCATCGTCAGCACCGTCGCCAGCATCACCCAGGGCCGCATCCGTGCCTGCCTCATGTCCGGCTTCCTTTCGCGCGCACCGCCTCGGTGACGCGCCGCACCTGTTCCGTGTCCTGGACGCGGCACACCAGCGTGCCGTGCGGAGTCGTGACCACCACCATATCCTGAAGTGCCAGCGGTGCCGCCGGGGCGCCATCGCCCACCACCACGCAGCGGTCGCAGTCCACCGGCACGGCCTGCCCCCATGTGACGTTACCGCGTTCGTCCTTCGGTTGACGTCTCGCCCACGCAGCCCAGCCGCCCAGGTCGTCCCAATCGAACGACGCCTCGATCGTCACGACGTTCGGCGACACCTCGAGTACCGCGTAATCCACGGACACGGACTCCACGGCCACGAAGCGCTCCGTGAGCGCAGCTTCGAACGCACGCTCCTCGCCCGCCTGGAAACGGAGCGAGCCGAGCGCCTCGGCGATCGCCGGGCGGCCCGCCGCGAGCGCGTTCATGAATGTGCGCTTGCCCCACACGAACATGCCGCTGTTCCAAGCGTATTCCCCGCTCGCCACGTAAGCCTGGGCGTGCGCCAGATCCGGCTTCTCCGTGAACTGCGCGACCCGGTGCAGCCGCTCACCCAGTCTGGCGCCACGCTTCACGTAGCCGAAGCCCGTCTCGGCGTGCCCGGGCTTGATGCCGAAAGTCACCAGTAACGGCTCGCGGGCCGCCAAGGTGAAGGCGCGATCGAAGTCGGCCATGAATGCTGCTTCGTCGTCGATGGCGTGATCGCTTGGCAGCACCGCGAACGCCGTGCTGTCGGCGAAGAACGCGGCCGCCGCGGCAATGGCCGGCGCCGTGTTCCGTCCCACCGGCTCCCCCACCACGATCGCGCCCGGGCACTCGCGCCGGCACGCCTCGACGAGTGCCCGCGACGTCATGACGACGATGTTGTCGGCCGGCATGAGCTTCGCGGCGCGTTCGAACGTCGCCGCCAGCAGCGTACGCCCAGCGGAGGCCAGCGGCAGCAACTGCTTGGGGCGTTCGGGCGTGCTCCACGGCCAGAATCGCTCGCCGCGACCGCCAGCCAGGATCAGGGCACCACGCTCAGAAGAGGACTGGGTCATGTGGCGAGAAGGGTTAGCACAGGGGGCGACAGGGCGCCATGCGGGCGCGGCCGGGCGGCACCGCCCTCGTACCATGGGCCCGGCCCATCGTGCCCACCGCGTGCATCAGCGCTTCGTGAGCTGCTTGCCCGTGACCTCTTCGTAGAGTCGCGCATGGGACTCGGCGACGTTGTCCCATGAGTAGTGCTGGGCGATGTGGGCCCGGGCGCGCTCGCCGTAGCTCGCGACCTCCTCGGGATGCGTGATCAAGTGGCGCAGCTTGTCGCGCAGGTCGGCCACGTCCTTGCTCTTGAAACTCAAGGCGCACTCCTCGGCGACTTCCATGTTCTCGGGGATGTCGGAGACCAGCACACAGCGCCCGTAAGACAGCGCTTCGAGCAGCGCGATCGACAGTCCCTCCATGGTGGACGGCTGCACGACGCAGTAGGCATTGCTCCACAACTCCTCCAGCGCCTCACCGAACACGTAGTCCAGGAGTCGGACACGATCGCTCTCGTAGCGCTTCAAGAGGTTCACGTAGTCCTGCGAAAAACTCAACCCGCCCACCAGCGCGAGTTTCATGTCGGTGTCGATCTGGCTGAACGCTTCACACAGGAAGTGCACGCCTTTCTCGGGCACGAGCCGGCCCACGAACAGCACGTACTTGCCGGGCTCGAGTCCGAGCGCGGCCAGCTTCTTGGCCGGCCGCGGTTGCGGCATGTGCGTGCCGTTCGGGATGTAGACGGCATCCATCGAATGCGCCGCCTTGAAGTGCTCGCGCAGCGTCTTGCTCACGACGATCGTGCGGTTCGGGAACGTGGCCGCCGGTCGCTCACACTGGCGCAACACCCACGCGGCGACCTTGCCCCACTTCTCACGCTGCCAATCGAGTCCATGCACCGTGACCACGGTCTTCTTGCCCGCGAGCCGCGGCAGCGACGCGAACAGCGAGGGTCCCAGTGCGTGGAAGTGGACGACGTCGTAGTGCCGCATCATCGACTCGACGGTGGCCCAGGCCACGTGTGTGGCCGTGTCGAGGTGCTTGGTGTGGATGCTCGGGCGGCGCAGCAGCCCGACATCGTGATACTCGCTGCCCGCGGGCGTGTAGTAGAGCCGGCAGAACACATCGACGTCGATCCCGCGCTGCACCAACCGGCGCGCGATCTCATCGACGTGACGCTCGATGCCCCCATAGGTGGCGGGGATGCCCTTCTGGCCGATCATCGCGACGCGCATCAAGCGGCTCCCTTCCGGTGCGACACGACGCGGGCGGCGAGTGAGTCGGCGAGCCGGGCCCCGAGCGTACCCCAAGCGTAGTCGGCGAGCGCGGCAGGCGCCGGCTCGTTCCGCGCCGCCCAACCGCGCGGACGCGCACGCAGTGCATCGGCGGTACTCTCGAGTGTGGCGACCGTGACGTGGGGCGCGAGCGGCGCGTAGCCGCGCACACCGAACGGGGTCGAGATCACCGCGAGCCCCGTGGCCATGTAGGTCGGCACCTTGACGTTGCTGCCACCGCCACTCGTCACCGGGTTCATGCCGGCATCGGCGGCCGCGAGCAGGGCGCCGAGGTCATGTGTCTCGGGCCGGGTCACGAGCCATGGTTCGCGCCGACCGGCGTGTCGGCGCGCAACCGCACCCACCGCCAGCAGCACGAAATCGTCACTCGCGAGCGACGGCATCACGCGCTCGATGAGCCAGGTGAGCGCCTCGTGGTTCGGACCCCAGTCGCCCCCCACGAACGCCAGCACGTAGGCACCCGCGCGGATCCCCAGCGCCGATCGCGCCGCCGCGCGAGCAACCGGCGTCGCGGGCACGAGCGCGGTCTCGTCATAACCATTGGCGATGACTTCCACGTCACGAGCGCCGTGCATCGTGCGCAACAACTCGGCGTCCTCCGACGTGCATGCCACGCAGGTATCGGCCTCCTGCGCGGCGCGGCGCTCGAGCGCGGCGAGCCGTGCTCCCCAGACGTCCCGTGCGAACACCTTGGGTGCCGCCGACTGCCAGCGCTGCGCTTCGACGTTGTGCGCGTGGTAGACGCGCAGCGCCGGACCCGCTCCCGCGAACATGCCCGTGAGCGCGAGGTCGCACAGCAACGCGTCCGGAGTCCCGCCCAACTCTCTGCGGTACGCACCCGCCCGCGCGCGGTGCCCGGACTCCGCGGTGAACAATGGCGCCACGCCGCCGCGCTCGAGCCACCACGCCACACTCGTATGCCACGACTTCACCCGATGCAGTTCGACGCCCGCCACGGTCTCGCGCCGCGCGCCGTGGGAGCGGTTCGGCACCACGCACAGCGCGTGCACCCGCGCGCGCCGAGCCGCGCCGCGGGCCAGTCCGAACAACCGCTGGGTCGCGCCGAACAACGCCGGGTGGATGTCGTTGTCACACGCCCAATGCAGGTTCATGCACCCTCCCGCACCGGTGCTGCGGCGGGCACCCCGCCACGCACCAGGCCGACCACCGTGCCCGCGGCCATGACCGTCCACGTGGTGAGCGAGTGCAGCGCGAGACGCGCGCTCCGCTTCTTGAGTGTCATCAGGCCGAGCAAGGCGACCGGCAGCAACACCCACGCCCCCAACGCACGTCGTCCACCCAGCGCGAACGACAACGGTGCGGCCAGCCACAGGGCGAGCATGGCGAAATAGTGCGCGTTGCGCCGCACGAGCGCGCCGAAGCCCGGCTGGCCGGCGTAGTAGCGCAGCGCCTGTCCGGGACCGAAACACAGACCGGTGCGCCAGCGCCGGCCGTACTCGGCAAAGCTCGGACGCGGCGCGCTCCAGTGCCGCGCCGCGCATGGCGCCAGCGCTCGCATGTGAAAACCCGCGGCGCGCAGACGCAGCCCGAGTTCGAAGTCCTCTTCGCTGTTCAAGCGCGCGTCGTAGCCGCCCACCCGTTCGAGAGCGTCCCGCAGGTACAGTGAGAGCGTCGCCGTGTAGGCCGACTCCGCGTCGGCCGCTCCGACCCCGTATAGGTCGCGCCTGCCCGGACGCTCGCGGCCAGCGTCGATGAACCACTCCTCGATCCGGCCCCACAGCCCGGCGACCGGACCGCGCTCAGGCTCGCACTCGCTCCATGCGCGCTCGAGCCAGCCGCGCTCGACTTCGACGTCGGCATCCACGAACAACACCCAGTCGCCGCCGCACGCGGCGAAGCCGGCATTGCGTGCCGCGCCCGGAGTGAGTGGCCGGGTGCCGGCTCCACCCGCCGCGCGCACGACCTGCCAGTGCGGCGAGAGCGGCGTGCTCGCGCCGTCGCCATCCGGCGCCGACAGCACCAGGACACCACGCCACTCACGACCGGCGAGCGCGGACTCGAGCGCGGCGATCGTGCGCGGCAGGAAGCGTTCCTGCCGGTAGCACGGGATGACGACGCCAAGGGTCACCGGCTGCCGCCCGGGGCAGGTTCGGGCGATTCGGGCGTCACGGTCGCAAGCCCCAGCACCTCGTCATAGACGCTCTCGAAGTTCTCGGCCACCACCTGCCAGCGATAGCGCTCGTGCACGAGTTGCGCACCCTCGCGCCCCATGCGCCAGGCGCGCTCGGACTTGCGCTGCAGGTTCGTGAGCGCCTCCGCCAGCGCTTCCACATCGCCCGCCGGCACCAGCGTGCCGGTCACGCCATCTTCGAGGACATCACTCACGCCGCCCACGGCGGTGGCGACGACCGGGCGGGCGCGCGCCATGGCTTCGAGCAACACCAGCGGCAGCCCTTCCCAGCGCGACGGCAGCAACACCGCGTCGGCGGCGGCGAGCAGGCTGCCGACATCCCCGACCTGACCCACGAACTGCACGCGTGGCTGCAACCCCAGCGACAACGCTTGCTGTTCCAGCCAGCTCTTGCGCGACCCTTCGCCGGCGACCACGAGCGTGAAGTCGAGGCCGTTCTTCACCACCCGGGACAGCGCCTCGAACAGCAGGTCGTGACCCTTCTGTTCTTCCAGGCGTCCGGCGATGACCCACAGTGGCTTCAACGGCGTGGCCAGATAACGCTCGCGCCACCGCCGTGCGATCGGCGCTTCGCCGGCTTCGTCGGGCAGGTCGGCGCCATTGGCGACCACGCGCACGCGCGCACGCTCGATGCCATAGTCGCGCACCAGCGTCTCGACGATCGCACCGGTCACCGCCGTCACGGCATCGGCACGGCGCAACTCGTCGCGCTTCAGGGCGCGCTGAGCGGGCGAGTGCGACTCACCGGTGATGTGCTCGGTGATCACCAGGTGCGGCACGCCGGCGGCCCGTGCGAGCATCGACAGGTAGCGGTCGGCCGCGGGCCACACGTGGTGGATGTGCAGCAGATCGGGCTTCAGCTTGCGGAGTCTCGACCACGTCCCGAGCATGCCCTTCCAGTCCAGGCGGCGGTCGACTTCGGCGACCCGATCCACGCTGAGACCCGCCTGCGTGAGCGCAGCGGCGAACTCGTCGAGTGCGCCCACGGGGGACAGCCAGACATGCACGTCGAAGCGCGACGCCGGGAGCCGGGTCGCCAGCTCCCACACGACGCGTTCGGTGCCTCCCACTGATGTCCCGCTCTCGACGAGCAGGACTTTCAGCCGCGCGGCTTCCCGCATAGTCCCTCGTAAGCGGTGATCAGTTGGCCGGCGTTGTGCTCCCACGCCAGTACGTCCAGGAAGCGCTGGCGATTGTATGCGCCCAGTCGTGCCCGCAACGCCGGATCGTCGAGCAGCTGGCCGATCTTCGCGGCCAGGTCTTCGTCGCGGTTCGGCTCGGCGTAGAGCGCGCCCTCGCCCGCGCTGTGCCGGTGCTCGCGCAGGTCGAAGCACACGACCGGCTTGGCGCACGCCATGTACTCGAGCACCTTGTTCATGGTGCTGACGTCATTCAACGGATTCTTGGGATCGGGGCTGACGCAAACATCGGCCGACGCCAGCACGCGCTCGACGTCGGCATCCGGCACGCGACCCGTGAACTCGCACACACCCTCGAGGCCGAGCGAACGCGACAGGAGCTTGAGCTCCTCGAACGAATCACCAGCACCGATGAACGTGAACACCACGTCGGAACGCTGCTCGGTGAGCACCTTGGCCGCACGCACCAGATGGTCGACGCCATCCTGCGGGGCCATGACCCCCAGGTAGGCGACCAGATACGGCTTGCCGCGCTTGCACGCCGGGTCGGGCTCGCGCACGGTCGCGAAACGCTGGTGGCTCGGCCCACTGCGGACCACGTGCACCTGGTCCGCGCGCTTGCCGCCGCGCGAGAGCGCCACCTGACGGTAGCTCTCGTTCGTCGAGATCACCATGTCGGCACACGCGAACTGCAGCTTCTCGAGCCACTGGAGCAGCCGGTGCGGCAGCGAACCCGCGCGCTGCTCACCGAAGCGGGACAGGTAGAGTTCCGGGCACAAGTCGTGATGGTCGAAGACGAACTTCACACCGAACAGCTTGAACGGCAGCGCGATCGCCCAGAACGTGTCGGGCGGATTCGCGGTGTGGATGACGTCGAAGCCGCGGCGCGCCAGCACGGTGAGCGTGAGCCGCAAGGTCTGCAGCCAGCAGTACAGGAACTCCCACACATAGCTCACGAAGCCGCTGGTCTCAGGCGGCGGCGGGTAGCGCCAGATGTGGATCTCGCTCAGCACCTCATGGTGCAGTTCGCCGCCCACGCCCATCGGGCAGATGGCCGAGACCTCATAGCCCGCGGCGCGCAACGCGTTCAACTCCATCCACACACGCCGGTCGAAGGGCAGCGTCAGGTTCTCGGACAGGTGCAGGATCCTACCAAGCGAGGCCATGGTACTCCCCGGCCGTGATACTCCGACGGTCGAGCGCGTCGACCAGATCCACGACCACCTGACCGGCGCGGATGCGCGGCCCGAGACTGCGGTACTCGTGCGAACGATTGCCGATCACCACCACCTCGGCGTGGGCCAGCACATCGTCGAGATCCGGGCGCAGGCGTTCGGGCAGGTACGGGAGTTCCTGTTCCACGAACCGGCGGTTGGCGCCCAGGACACGGTCCATGTCGATGCTCGGGTCGTGCAGCCGCACGTCATAGCCCTTCCCCACCAGCGTGCCGATGACGCGCAGGATGGGACTCTCGCGCAGGTCGTCGGTGCCGGCCTTGAACGACAGTCCCAGAAAACCGAGCTTCCGGCGCTTGAACTTCTCGATCAGGTGAACCGCGTCGGCCATGTGCAGTTCATTCGAGCGCATGATGCTCGACAACACCGGCAGATCCATGTCGTGGCGGCGCGCACGCGAGTTCACGGCGCGCAGGTCCTTGGGCAGGCACGAGCCACCGAACGCGAAGCCCGGCGACAGATAAGCCCCTGAGATGTTGAGCTTGGTGTCCCGCCGCATGAGGCGCATGACCTCGTGACTGTCGACACCCTCGCGCTTGCACAGCCGTCCGAACTCATTCGCGAACGCGACCTTGAGCGCGTGGTACGAGTTGTTCACGTACTTGAGCATCTCGGCGGTCGGGATGGCCGTCACGATCAGCTCGCCGCCGACCCCCGCGTACAGCTGTTGGAGGGCCTCACCCGAGCGTTCACATCCCGCACCGAGGATGGTGTAGTCGGCACCGAAGAAGTCCTCGACCGCGGTACCCTCGCGCAGGAACTCCGGGTTGTAAGCCACGCCGAAGTCCTGCCCGGCCTTGCCGCCGGCGGCCTGTTCGATCACGGGCGCCAGTTCGTCGAGCACCGAGCCCGGCAGCATGGTGCTGCGCATGACCACGGTGACGAAGCGGTCGCCGCGCTTCAACGCCTGCCCGACCTCGGCGCAGGCGCGCTTCACGTGCGTCAGGTCGAGCGAGCCGTCCTCTGCACTGGGGGTGCCGACGCACACCAGAACGATGTCCGCCTGCGGCATGGCCTCAGCGATCCTCGTGGTGGCGGTCAGCCGGCCGGCCTTCGCGGCCTTGCCGATCAGCTCGGGCAGGCCCTTTTCGACGATCGGACTCTCGCCCCGGCGGATGCACTCGACCTTGAACTCGCTGGTGTCCACACCCACGACGTCGTGACCGCGATCCGCGAGACACGCGGAGCACACGGAACCCACATAGCCCAGACCGACAACCACCACCCGCATCGCAACTCCTCCGAGAAAGATCCGTGCGCGACGGCAGAGCCGCGCGCTACCTGAGAATCGAGCGCGCGGTCCCCGGCGCGGTCTCTGCCGCGACCAAGTCCTCGCGCTTCACATGCCAGACCTGCACGCCGTCGGTCGTCCAGCGCCGCGAGCTCGGCGTGTGCGCATCCAGCCAGCGCTCACAGCGTCCCTCGGGGTCGTCGTCCATCGCACGGCTCAACACCACCCATGTCCCGGGTCCGCGCTGGAGGGAGTCCGTGAGCGTCTGCTGCATCCGCTCCGGAACCGCCGCGAAGCCCAGCCACCAGCGCGCGACCGGCAGGCCACGCCCGTACCACTCGACCGGATCCGGCGCCCCCACCGCGAGCACGCGCTCACCGGGCGTGAAGCCCGCGCGCACATGCTGCAATGCGGCCCGGTAGTCTTCCCGGCCGTACTTCGGATCGAATGTCGCGCGCGCCAGCGAGCCCGCCCAGAGCAGGGCGACCGCCAGCGCCAGTACCCGGCGCATCCGTGGACCGAGGTCCGCGAACGCAGCGGCCACCACCAACAGCAGGCACGGCAGTGACACCGCCACGTACCGGGGGTGGAACACCTTGAAGTTGTTCGCGGCAAAGTAACTCACCACGAGCGCCGGCGCGACGAGCCACAGCCCGGTATCGGCCAGCAGCCCTCGCCTTGCCAGTGCGCGCAGGCCGAGGAGCCCGAGCCAGCCGAACACCAGCCCAGCCAGTACCAGTTCGGGAAGATGGGCGCGCACGGCGGCCTCCGGCGAGCGGCGCAGTTCGCGCAGGCTGGGCCCACCGGAGTAACCCATGGCGAAGGCGTGCAGCGCGAATGGCACCGCGGCGGCGTGCATGGTGTGTCCACCGCGCAGGCCGGCCTCGGCAGCGGGCACCGCTCGGACGGGGTTCAGGCGCGACCAGTCCCAGATTCCGCCGATCGCCGGAAGCCACGGGGCCACTGCCAGCGCGAGGACGAAGGCCAGACGGCCCGCGGCCATCCGACGCCAGCGTTGCGTCGGACCAGGCGCGAACCAGCGCCACGCGTGCAACGGTACGAGCAGGGCGAACGACAGGTTCGAGAGCGCCGCCGCGACCGCCGCCAGCGCGTAGCGTGCGACCCCGCGTGACTCGCAGTGCCGAGCCAGTTCGAACAAAGCTGCGGTCGCGAGCGTCGATCCCAACAGCAGGAACGAATAATTCCGGCATTCCTGCGAGTACCAGACCAGGAACGGGGACGCCGCGGTCAACCAGACCGCAGCCGGCACGGTCTCGCGCCCGGTCCACACCCGGGCCAGCCATGCCATGGCCGGCACCAGTGCGATACCCGCCAACGCGCTCGGCGATCGCAACACCCATTCGGACGTCCCACCGAGCGTCGCAGCGAGTGCAACCGCCAGCGTGTGCAGCGGGCCGTGCACGTTCTGCAGCAGATCGCGCCACACGAGAGGCCCCGGCACACCCGCAGAGGTGAGCGTGAACTGCTCGTCGATCCACAGGCTCTGGTGCCCCAGCCTGTACATGCGCAGCAACGCCGCCACGAGCGTGGCGGCGAGGATCGTGCGCGTCAGGACCGGATCAGGGGCTGCGGAGCGGGGAGCGATGGCCGGCCGGGACCCCGCGGGTGAGGCGGGTTCGCGCACGGAAGGACTCTCGTGCGGATCCGTCAGTAGGCGCCCTCGCGCGACAGCACCGCTGGGATGGTGCGAAGCAGGATCTTGAGGTCGAGTGCGAGTGAACGGTGACGAATATACTCCAGGTCCAGGCGCATCCACTCCTGGAACCCGATCCGGCTGCGGCCGCTGATCTGCCACAGACAGGTCAGGCCGGGACGGACATCGAGCCGGCGCAACTGCCAAGGCTCGTACTGCGCGACTTCCTGCGGAATCGGCGGGCGCGGGCCGACCAGGCTCATGTCGCCCGTCAGCACGTTCCAGAACTGCGGCACTTCATCCAGACTGGTGGAGCGCATGAATCGGCCGATCGAGGTGATGCGCGGGTCGCGGGCCATCTTGAACACCGGACCGTCGGCTTCATTCAGGTGCGTCAGGTGCTGGCGCTTGAGGTCGGCGTCCTTCACCATCGAGCGCAGCTTGTAGAACGTGAACGGCCGACCGCCGCGGCCGATGCGCGTCGAGCGGTAGAACACCGGACCGCGGGACGTCAACCGCACGATGACCGCGAGCACGGCGATGACCGGCGACAGGACGAGCAGCGCGCACAGCGAACCAAGGACGTCGACGAGACGCTTGCCGTGGCGCAGGTAGAGACCCTGCGGCTCTGGCGTCTCGAACGGCAGGACGGCCGGAATGGCCATGGCGGCCACGGGCGGCGCAGCGCTCCACGTGGCCGTGGTCGCGGTACGCGGGCGGGCGTGCGCATTCGTGAAGCCACCCGGATGGACGCGAGTGCGTGGCGTCACGGGAGCATGCGAACTCACCGCGTGCAGACGCACGACTCGGGGACGGGCGATATCGGACGGAGTTTCCACCGTCGTCGGACCCTCGGACTGGACTGTGTTCGCGCTCGGCCACTGGGTTTCAACCGCCCCAGCTTCACCTGCAGACGCAAGAATGTCGGGCTCCATCGATGTCACTCTCAGTTGAAGTCGCCCTGCGAAAAAAGCCTCGTGGCCAATACAGCGCCCCGGGGCCTCAACACACTCGCGTCATTCGTCCAGCACAGCACTGGGAGTGATCGAGTACGAGCGACTGGGGGGAAACCAAGGTGCCAATCCTCAGAAGTCAGGCCCGGTCAGACCGGGGTCTCCCGGTCGCTGAGTGCAGCGACTCGAGATAGAGCTCGTTTTTTGCAGCACACCCAGTTATCAAGGGTTCGTCGAGACGATCTCCGTGTGGGACTGCTCATCGGAGTGAGCGCGTAGCGGGAGGTCCCTCCCGCGCTTCTCGGCCACTCTACACTTGCAGCGGGAGCAGCGCATGAAACGCGTGTCACGGGGCTCCGGCTACGGCTTCATGTTATCAACGACCTGACAGCGTTTTCAATGCCAGAATTCGTGCAAGATGCAGGATCTGTCAACCATGGGGCTGCCCGAGTTCATCTGCACTGAACCGGCGACCCGCGCCGGCATCCCCGCAGTCGGATGGCGCGCATGGAGATGGAGCATCACCCACCACGCTCCACGAGGCCCCGGACCCGCTCTCCAAGGGCCGGCGGACCGCTGGGTGGCAAGAGGCAGCCACGCCCCCGTCAGCGGATGGGTGGGCCGGCGCGACGGACGCCGTACAACGCCATCGATGTCGCGTAGAAGTAGTACGGCAGCTTGAGCACGACACTGCGCGACATCGCACGAGCCAGGAGCCCGCGCGGCCCGCCCGTGCCACGCCTCGCCATCAGATCCAGCCGGTCCAACGGTTCCAGTCCGACGTGACGAAACGCACGACTCATCCCGCCGAAGGTGAACCAGTTCACCGCCGGGAAGTCCGTGAAGTTCACCATGTCGCGCCGGTGTTCCATGATCCAGGCCAGCACGCGGCGCTGGATCGGATCGGGCAGCCACGAATAGAACGGGAAGTGATTCACTTCCTGCTGCAGCGGGCAGGTGCGATTGGTCGTGTACATCACGAACACCCCGCCCTCGCGCAACACGCGTGCCGTCTCCGACAGCACCTGCTGCCATGCGGGGACGTGCTCGAGCAGGGAGTTGTTGAACACCACGTCGAAGCTGGCATCGGCGTAGGGCAACTGCGTGGCGTCGCCACACGTCCAGCGCGCGGGGAGGGTGTCCCCTGTGGCCCTGCGCAAGCGCTCCCGGCCTGCCGAGAGCAGGTCGCGGTCGAAGTCGATGCCCGCGACGCGGAACCCGCGCTCGGCCCATGCCAGCGTCTGGTGGCCGGAGCCGCACGCCAGATCGAGCACGTCGAGCGGCTCCGCCGCGCGCGCTCCCAGCAGCGTGCCGATGTACCGCCACTCGGCGTCGAGCACCGCCCGGCCGGCCTCATCCGTGCGCTTCGCGAGCGTGAGTTCGATGAACCGCTGGTGGTGTTCCGACGCCCGCATGACCTCGGCCGGATTCGCTTGCGAGGAGTCTCCGGAGTGCGAACGAACCAGCTTCATCGCCCCTCCCGGCCGGCCGCCTTCTCGCGCTGCCAATCCACGGTGTTGCGCAGGCCCGTCTCGAGCGTGATGTTCGGCACCCAGCGCAGCGTGCGGCGCGTCTTCTCGATGTTCACCACACGGCGGCGGATGTTGTCGATGTCGCGTCGATTCGTGTGCTGCGGCTCGGCATCGACACCGACGATCCGGCCGAGCAATGCCGCCAGTTCGTTGACCCGTGTCTCGACGCCCGTGCCGACATTGAACACCTCGCCGGTCGCGCGATCACTCATGGCCGCCATGACCGTGGCCTCGACGGCATCGTCGATGTAGGTGAAGTCCCGGGTCTGATTGCCATCGCCATGGATGACCGGTGGCTGCCCGGCGAACAGGCTCTCGATGAACTTCGCGACCACGCCGCAATACGGGTTCGCCGGGTCCTGCCCGGGGCCAAAGACATTCGAGTACCGCACCGCGGCGGAAGGGACGCCGTAGCTCTCGAAGAACGCCATGCAGTAGTTCTCGCCACCCAGCTTCGAGACGGCGTAGGGCGTGAGCAGCGACAGATGATCGTCCTCGTTGATGGGCAGGTACTTGGGATTGCCGTACACCGACGTCGAAGACGTGTAGAGCACGCGTTTCACACGGCCATTCGTGGCCCGCGCCGCCATCAGGATGTTGAGCGTGCCGCCGATATTGGTTTCGAAATCCTCGCGCGGGTTGCGGGTCGAGACCACGATGTTCCGCGCCGCGGCATGGAAGATGACATCGGTCTCGCCGACGAGGCGGTCCACCAGCGGGATGTCGCACACCGAGCCGTGGACGAACTCGAAGCCGCTGGCAGGCAGATTCTCGAGCCGGCCGGTGAACAGGTCGTCGAGCACGGTGAGCTTGGCACCTTCCCGCAACAACCGGCGGACGAGGTTGCTGCCCACGAAGCCGGCGCCGCCGGTGACGAGGACGCGGGAGCCTTCGAGTGCGATCATGAGCAGAGTCTCCGTGGAATCGGTGAGGCGGAAATCACGACAGCTGCCGGTGGGGCGGGCAGGAAATCGAGCATCAGTGCCGGAGCCCGAGACGCAGGAACACCAGTGGCCGGAGTATGCGCCAGCCATCCTGGAACAACCTCATCTTGGTGGTGCCGCGTGCATGATAGCGGACCGTGACCGGGGCCTCGCAGATGCGGTATCGGCTGCGGATGGCCTGGAACAGGAGATAGGGCTCGAGTTCGTAGCGGTCGAGCCAGGACTGCGACAACTGGATGCGTGGATCGTCGAGCAGCGCCAGCCGGAACGCCCGCATGCCGTTCGTGCCGTCGGTGATCGGGAACCCACTCGCGAGCTGGAACAGTCGCGGATAGATCTGGGTGAGCCAGCGACGAGTGGGGGGGATGCCGGGAGTGGCTCCCCCAGGCAGCCAGCGACTGCCCTGGACCAGGTCGGCCTGTCCCGCGAACAGCGGCACCAGGATGCGCGGCAGTTGGTCAGGCTCGTGCTGGTCATCGCCCGAGAGGATGGCGGCGAACTCGAGCCCCCGGCGCTTGGCTTCAAGCAACCCGGTGCGGATGCCGGCGCCGACGCCCTGGTTGACCTCGTGCCGGATCACGACCTCGGCCCCCGCGGCGCGCGCCTCGCCCGCGGTGTCGTCCCCGGAGCAATCGTCGACCACGATGACCGTGGAGGCGAACCGGCGCGGGACCTTGCGGACGACGTCGCCGATCTTGCCGGTCTCGTTCCACGCCGGAACGACGACCGCGACGCGCGCGGGCTCGATCAGGGCGAGGAGTTCGGGGCCCGGGTCGAGGGCGGGACCGCGGGAGTCGGGGGACGGAGTCATGAGCGGAAAAGGTTAGCACAGCCCTCTTCCGGACCCCGCGCGCTCCCGAGAACCGCCCGCCTCCCCGGGCGTCCGACAGGACCGCGACGGCCATGGGGCCCCGATCGGACAACCGTCCTTGCTGGCGGAGGTGCGCGGCTGATAGGCTTTTGCGGCACCTGCGCAGTCACCTTCGCCCGCACCCGCCCATCGGCATCGCGGCGCCCGCCTCCCTCCCCGGACCCCCCATCGGATGCGCCAGAACTTCAAGATCAGCCTCGTCATCCCTTGCTACAACGAAGAGGACGGCGTCCGTGAAGTCATCGGACGCTGTCCGAAGGACATCGACGAGATCGTGGTCGTCGACAACAACTGCACCGACCGGACCGCGGAAGTGGCGCGTTCGCTCGGCGCAGTCGTGGTCCACGAGAAGACCCCCGGCTACGGCGCGGCCTACAAGGCCGGCATGAAGGCTGCCACCGGAGATCTCATCGTGACGCTCGATGGCGACGGCACCTACCCGCCCGAGTCGATCCCCGCGCTCGTCGATACGCTCGTGGCCAGGCGCTGGGACTTCCTGTCGGGCTGCCGCTTCCCGCTCGCGGACCCGAAAGCGATGGGACTGACGAACCAGTTCGGCAACTGGGTGCTCACCGTGACCGCGATGGTGCTGTTCTTCAAGCCGATCCGCGACAGCCAATCCGGGATGTGGGTGTTCAAGCGCTCGCTGCTCGACAAGATGCGGGTCACCTCGGATGGCATGCCGTTCAGCCAGGAGATCAAGCTCGAGGCCATCCTGCAGGGCTTCCGCTTCGGCGAAGCACACATCGAGTACGGTGCGCGCATCGGCGAAGTGAAGCTCCAGAAGTGGCGGGACGGCTGGCTCAACCTGTCATTCCTGTTCCAGAAGCGCTTCGGCTTCCTCTAGTCGGAGTCGTCCCGGTGCGGCCCGTCGGCGATGGGCACTGTCCGGAGCAACTCGGCTCGGCCCTTCTACCGCCCAGGTTGGCGGGGACCCCCTCTCATGTGCGGCTTCGCGGCGTACCATCATCCGGAAGGACGCACGCCCGAGCGTGATTGGCTCGCGGCGGCGGCCCTGGCCTTGCGGCACCGCGGTCCGGATGACGAGGGCTTCCATGCCGAGCCCGGCGCCGGCCTGGCGTTCCGGCGGCTCGCCATCGTCGACGTGGCCGCCGGGCACCAACCACTGTCCAACGAGGACGGCACGGTGTGGATCGCGTTCAATGGCGAGATCTACAACCATCTGGAGTTGCGCCGCGAACTCGAGCGTGCCGGCCACCGCTATCGCACCCACAGCGACACCGAGACGCTGGTGCACGCGTACGAGGAGTGGGGCCCCGGATTCGTGCGTCGCCTGCACGGCATGTTCGGCTTCGCGATCTGGGACCGGCCGCGCCGGCGGTTGTTCGTGGCGCGCGACCACGTGGGCATCAAGCCCGTGTACTGGACCCAGGCCGGTGGCGCGTTCCTGTGCGGTTCCGAGATCAAGGCGCTGTGCGCGTTCCCGGGCGTGGCGCGCACGCCCGACCTCGATGCCGTCGTCCAGCACTTGACCCTGCGTTACGCCGCGGCGCCGCGCACGATGTTCGCCGGCATCCACAAGCTGCCGCCTGGCCATTTCATGATCGTCGAGAACGACACGCCGAGCGTCGAGCGCTGGTGGCGGCCGGAATACGAGCCCAAGATCGCGCTCCCGCCGGGCGACGCACTGGCCGAAGTCGAGGCCCGGCTCACCGCTTCGGTGAAGAGCCACCTCATGAGCGAGGTGCCGCTCGGCGCGCTACTGTCCGGCGGCGTCGACTCGAGTCTGGTAGTCGCACTGATGAGCAAGCTCTCCGACCGTCCGGTGCAGACGTTCTCGGTCGGCTTCGATGCACCGGGCGACTACAGCGAGCTGCCGTTCGCGCGCCGCGTCGCCGAGCACTGCCACACCGACCACCGCGAACTCACCGTCGGGCCCGCCGACCTGTTGCGGGAACTGCCCTCGCTGATCTGGCACCAGGACGAACCCATGAGTGAGCCCGCGGCGATCCCGACGGCCATGGTGTCGCGACTGGCGCGCGAGTCGGTCACGGTCGTGCTCACGGGCGAGGGTGGTGACGAGCTGTTCGCGGGCTATCCCAAGTACGCCGTAGAGCCTTGGGCTCGCCGACTGGCTGGACTGCCCCAGCCACTTCGGGACCTGTTCCTGTCCGGCATCGTGAACCGGTTGCCGTTCCGGTTCCGCAAGCTGCAGGTGGTCGCACGGAGCGCCCGCTTCCGGGACGAAGCCGAGCGGCTGGCCGCGTGGTTCGCGGGATTCGTCGGTCCCGAGCGCGATGCACTGTTGGCACATGGACTTGGCTCCCATCGTGCTGCCGGGGTCGAGCCATTTCGAGCCGCACTTGCCAACTCCAACGCCCGCACCGGGTTGGACCGGATGCTCGACGTGGACCTGCGGGTCTGGCTGGCCGATGACTTACTGGTGAAGATGGATAAGATGAGCATGGCGGCCTCGGTCGAGGCCCGCGTACCGTTGTTGGACCTGCCATGGATCGAGTGGGCGATGCGCCTGGGAAGCGAGCACAAGATCCAAGGACTCGAAGGCAAGGTGCTGCTCAAGCGCCTCGCCCGCAAGCTGCTGCCCACGGAGGTCGTCGACCGCCCCAAAGTCGGCTTCACGGTGCCGCTGTCACCGTGGTTCCGCGGGGAGCTCAAGGAACTGCTTGGCGATACGCTGCTGTCGGCGCGCTGCCTGCAGCGCGGCTGGCTGGAAGCGAGCGCCGTGCGTGAGGCGGTCGGAGATCACCTGGCCGGGCGGCGGGATCGGGCCCGCGAGTTGTGGACGCTGCTGACACTCGAGTGGTGGCATCAGCGCTGGATCGACGGTGACGGCTCTCGCCCCGAAGCCTGGCACGTGCCGCCACGAGTCACGGTGGGGGCTGCATGAAGCTCGTCATCCAGATTCCCTGTCTCAACGAGGAAGTCACGCTGCCCCTGACGCTCGCCGACCTGCCGAAGCAGCTGCCCGGCGTGGACGAGATCGAGATCCTGATCATCGATGACGGAAGCACGGACCGCACCAGCGAGGTCGCGCGCGCGCACGGCGTGACCCGGATCGTGCGCTTCCCTGCCCGCCGCGGACTGGCGCGGGCGTTCGACGCCGGTCTCGGCGTGGCACTGGCCATGGGTGCGGACGTCATCGTCAACACCGATGCCGACAATCAATATCAGGGCGCCGACGTCGGCCGCTTGATCGAACCCATCCTCGCGCGCCGTGCCGACATGGTCGTGGGCACACGTCCGATCGAGTCCATCGAGCACTTCTCGCCCCTCAAGAAAGTCCTGCAGCGGCTGGGAAGTGGTGTCGTGCGTGCGCTCTCGAATACGGATGTGCCCGACGCGACCTCGGGGTTCCGCGCCTACAGTCGCGATGCCGCGTTGCGGCTGACGGTGTTGACGGGCTTCACCTACACACTCGAGACATTGATCCAGGCGAGCCAGAAGAACATCACCATCGCTCACGTGCCGATTCGCGTGAATGCCAAACTGCGTGAGTCGCGGCTCTTCGCCGGCATGGGGTCGTACATCACCCGCTCCCTCGGCACCATGCTGCGCGTCTACCTGCTCTATCAGCCGCTCAAGTTCTTCCTGACGCTGTCCGCGCTGTCCTTGACCGGTTCGCTGGCGCTGTTCCTGCGCTTTCTCGTGATCTTCATCCTGCAGCCGCAACAGTCGGGGCACGTGCAATCGCTGGTGGTGGCGGGCGCGCTGGCAGTCATCGGCGTGTTGCTGTTGTCCCTCGGGGTCCTCTCGGACCTCATCGCCATGAATCGCCGGCTGCTCGAAGAGGTCGTGGTGAATACGCGCCTGGCACGCATCGAGCATGAGCGGCGAGAGCGCCAGCGCCAGGGGATCGGCGAGTGAAGGGAACCGGGACCTTGCTACTTCAGGTCGCGGTCTCGGCCGTGCTGCTCGTGTGGCTGGCGCGTCAGGTGGACGTTCGCGAAGTGGGCGCTGCGCTCTCCCGCCTGCGCCCCGGAACCTTCGCGCTCGCGCTGGCGATGACGCTGGTGAGCTACTTGGGGCGCGCCCAGCGCTGGGCGGGCCTGCTCGCACGCTCCGGGCAGCGCTTGCCGCTCGGCCGCGCTTGGGTGCTGACGCTGGTCGGCGTCGGCTACGGCCTCGTGACCCCGGGCAAGGTGGGCGAGTTCGCACGCGTCCTGCACCTTGGCATCCCTCGCTCGCAGGCCCTCGCCAGTGTCATCTGGGACCGCATCACCGACGTCCTGCTCTTGGAACTGCTCGCCATCCCGGCCTTCGTGCTGGTCCCCGCGTGGCGCGGGCCGGTGATGTGGCTCTACCTCGCCGTCGTGGCCGCGACACTGGCCGGCATCGCCGTCCTCGAGAACCGCAGCGCGCAGTCCGTCGCCATGCGCCTGCTGCCGTTCGCGAAGGGCCCACTGCTGCGGTGGCAGGACGCCAGCCTCGGCACGTTCACCAGCAGCGCGTTCCGGGTCGGGCTGGCAGGCGGGGCGTTCTACTATGCACTCAACTTCGCCGCAGCGTTCCTGTTGGTCCGTGATCTGGCTCCGCGTGCTCCCGCCGAGCTCGCATTGGGCTTTCCGATCATCCCGCTGCTCGGCAATCTGCCCATCGCGTTCAGCGGGTTCGGGCTGCGCGAGCAAGTCAGCGCCACCCTGTTCGGCGGACTGGGCGAGAGTGCCGCAGCGGGCCCGGCATATTCGCTGGCCTATTTCGCGATCGGCACACTGCTGCCGGGCCTGCTCGGCTTGCTGCTGGGCGCCACTCCCTGGGCTCGGCCCGCGGTCTCGAGTGAGGCGCGGCCATGAGACGCCTCCTTCTGCTGCTGCGCTCGCCGTGGAGCTGGATCCTCATCGGCACGCTGCTCCGGCTCATGCACATCCTGACGCTCGGCAATCGCTACTATTTCGGCGACACCGTCGAGTACGAGGCTGCGGCGCTCCGCATCCTGCATGGCATCGGTCTCGAAGGCGCCAGCCCACGCGCACCGCTCTACCCGTTGTTCATGGCATTGTCGTTCTGGATCGGTGGCGAGGGCAATTACGTCATGACCCGGCTGCTCAAACTCGGGCTGGCGATCGGTCTCATGGTCGTCGTCTCGCGAGTCGCGGACCGGATCGGCGGCCGGCCGGCTGCGACGCTGGCAGCCATGGGCATCGCGCTCTCACCGACCATCGTGTTCGTCTCCGGTCTGCTCTACCCGACCACGTTGTACATGTTGCTGCTCGCCGCCCTCACGCTCGCGACGTGGGATCTCGGCGAGAATCCGAACGGACGGCGCGGCGCGCTGTTCGGGCTGCTGCTCGGGCTTGGCTGGCTCACCGACCAGGTCGTCCTGGCTCCTGTCAGCGCGATGGGTGTGTGGCTGCTCTACCGCATGCGTCACACCGGTGCGGCGATGGCACGCGCGCTCGCGATCAGTACCATCGTCGCGGCGATCGTGGTGCTCCCGTACATGATGAGCCTGCAGCACGGCCGGAGCGACCGGATATTCATGCGCAAAGCCCAGTCGGTACTGCACTCGGCGCGCACGGACTCCGTGCTGGCTCAGGAGCGCTGGGTGCATTTCGCACCCGGCACACCGTTCGTGCCCAAGTCCCCGCATGGATTCGCTCGTCAGGAAGGTCTGTTGTTCGTGAAGCAGCCGGTCGGGTACCTGCATGACCTGGCGTGGGAGTTCCTGCACTTCTTCCGCCCCGTACCCGATCGCGTCCAGTCCGAGAACCGCTTCACGCAGCCGGTCGTGCTCTATGTGGGCGGCATCTACTTCCTCGCCTTGCTGACGCTCGCGATCCTCGGGCTCGGCTTCGGTCAAGGTCCGCGCCGCGGGCGCGTCCTGCTCGCTGCGGTCGTGCTGGCGACGGCGTGCTTCTACTCGTTCTTCTTCACGCAGGCGCGCTATCGCGTGCCGGTCGAGCCCCAACTGATCGTCCTCGCAGCGCTCGGCGTCCAGCGAGCATTTCCGCGCCTGACCGCGTTGCTGTCGGGATCCGATCCCGGGGCCGACCCGTCGTGAAGCTGGCGCGTGCGGTCGGCCCGATCGCGATCACGTTCATCCTGGGAGCGGCGGGCCTCTTCCTGCCGGGGCCGGCCGGCGACGTCGTGGCGTTCGTGTGGTTGGGAGTGTTCCCTGGGCTCGCAC
Organism: bacterium; assembly: GCA_031408715.1. Taxonomy (GTDB): domain Bacteria; phylum Eisenbacteria; class RBG-16-71-46; order RBG-16-71-46; family RBG-16-71-46; genus JAIOPA01. The sequence goes on along the minus strand of JANNWR010000274.1, from coordinate 27,619 downwards.
TCGTGCGACTGCTGCTACCGGGTTCCTCGCCGACCACGCGCTGGACGCTCGGGTTGGCGCTAGCGCCGTTCGCGGCCACAGTCGTGGGCTGGGCGCTGCTGCAGGCCGGGCATTCGTTGACGACCGCGGCGCGGCTCGTCGCGCTGGGTGGCTGGTTCCTGTTCGCGGGTGGCGAGGCGCGCGGCTTCAGCCAGCGAAGCGATTCCTACGACGATGCTCCCGACGATGCTCCCAATGATGCTCCCGACGAAGCCCCCGCCGATCGCAGCGCCTGGGGCTGGGCACTGCTCGCCGCGACGTTCGTGGCCGTCCCGATGCTGCTGAGCCTGTGGGCGCGCACGCGCAGCGACAACTGGGTGCACGCCGGCATCATCTGGGAGATCGCGGAACGCGGCGTGCCCCCGCAGGACCCGCGCTTTGCCGGGCTGCCGCTCAACTACGTGTGGTTCTACAATCTCTTCATCGCGATGCTCGGTTCCTTGCGCCCCGGCTCTTCGCCGTTCACGCACATCGCAACCGCGAACGCCTGCTGGATGGCCACACTGGTCGCGCTCACGTGGCAACTGGCTTGGACGACCTGGCGGCAGCGCGCCACGGCACGCGCAGCACTACCGCTCGTGCTGACGGGGCTCAATGCCGGCGCCCTGTTGCTGTGGCCGCTGTGGCTGTTGCGTGCGACGCGTGGCGACGTGCAGGGCATCGCCGAACTCCGGCGTGTGTTCACGGCCACCGGGTGGAACAGCACCGAGGTCATGAACCAGTTGTGCGCCCCGTTCGCCTGGATGGTGAACAGTTGGGACAAGTACATGGTCGGCACCGCACTCGGCTACGCCTACCTGCTCCTGATGGTGTCGTTGTGGGCCGGGATGCGCTGGCTGACCGAAGCGCGCGAGGGCGCCATACCCGGCGCTCCGGCGCCGTGGCGATGGCTGCTCGTCGCGACGGCCGCCGCCGCGGGCATGATGTTGTTCCATAGCGTCGTCGGGCTGTCCGCGATCCCGGTCGGCATCGGCGCCTGCCTGCTCGTGGCCGGGCTGTCGCTCCGTCAGCCGGCCCTCGGGCCCGCCCGCCGGCCCCTGCTGCTCGCCGCGGCCCTGGCGACCGGACTCGCGAGCACATGGCCGTACTTTCACTCCATCAGTTCGGGCTGGGACGCAGGCCACAGCGGGCTGCAGCATCGCTACCTGCACCTGGATTGGCGCATCCTGTGGACGCTGCTCACGGCGTGCGGATTCACCGGCTGGCTGGCGTGGCCGGCAGTGGGACGGATCGTGCGCGCGCCGAACCCCGGGACCGGCTGGCTGCTGGCATGGACGCTCGGCATGACCCTGTTCGCGATCGTCGTGGCGCTGCCGCTCGGGAACGAACACAAGTTCGTGTGGATGGTGTTCCTGCCCCTCACGCTGCTCGGTGCACCCGCCCTGCCCGGCCTCCTGGCAGGCTGGCAGCGCCGGCTCGGCCCACTGCTGGCGGGCGCCCTGACGTTCGTGTGCCTCGTCCTGCCGGCCTTGCTGCTGTTGCGCGGATTCCTCGTCGATCCCTCGCGCGCGACCGCACCCGAGACCGCTCGCGCAGCCGGCGAGAGCGAGTTGTATGGCTGGATCCGTGCGCACACGCCGCTCAATGCGGTGTTCGTCGATGACGCCTCGCGCGACGTGCTGCTCGTCGAAGGCCGGCGGCGGCTGTTGGTCGGCACGCCGTTCGGACCCGACAAGGCCGCGTTCCCGGCCGGCGAACTGGCGCACCGCCGCATTGTCAGCGCAGGATTGTTCGGCCACGGCGGTGCGACAGCGGCCGAGGCTGCGGCCTGCCTCGATTCGCTCGGGGCGCCGGCATACGTGCTTTACCGGCCCGAGCATGCCCATCCACCCGCGTGGTCGGTGCTCGACAGCAGTGCCGCCCGGTTCGCGTGCGTGTTCGCGGACAGCACCGGCCACCGCATCTACCTGCGCGAGAAACCATGAAGCCGTTCCCCCACCGCGCGGCGTTCTCGTTCGACATCGAGGACTGGCAGCACAGTGAGTTGCATGGCGCCCACCGCGCAGATTCCGCACGTGAGGACGAGAGCATCGTCGTGCGCGGCACCGAGGCGATTCTCGACCTGCTCGCGCGCCACGGCTGGCGCAGCACGTTCTTTGTGCTCGGCGACGTGGTGCGTGAGCATCCCGCACTCATCCGCCGCATGGTGACCGAGGGACACGAACTGGCCTGCCACGGCATGTCGCACCGTCCCGTCTGGCGCGCCACCCCCGAGACCTTTCGCGACGAACTGCGTGAGTTCCGGCGCGTCGTCGAGCATGCGCTCGATGGCGCGTTCCCCGTTCGCGGTTTCCGTGCACCGGCATTCAGTATCGATCCGTCGAACGCCTGGGCGCTCGACGTGCTGCGCGCCGAAGGCTATGCCTACGACAGCAGCATCTTCCCCATGAAGGTCAAGTTGTACGGCACTCCCGGCGCTCCGGTGGGCATCTACCGGCCCGCCGTCTCCGACCTGCGCCGGCACGACCCGAACGGCACACTGGTCGAGTTCCCGGTCGCCATCGCCGAAGCGCAGGGGCTGCGCTTCCCGGCCGGCGGGGGCTTCTACCTGCGGGTACTGCCACTGCCCGTGTTCCAGGGCATGCTCGACTTCATCCTGCGCCACCGGCCGTTCGCACTCTACCTGCACCCGCGCGAAGTCACGCCCGAAACCCGCCGTCTGCCTCTCGACCCGGTGAACGGATTCATCACCTACGTGAACCTGCACTCGGTGATGGCCAAGCTCGAGCGCCTGTTCGAACGTTACGAGTGGACGACGATGGGTGACATCCTCGAGAGCGAGGGCTGGCTGTCGCGCTGATCGCCCTCAGCCGCGCGGCCGCGCGGGCTCGGCTTCCGAGTGCAGGTTCGCGGACCCCTCACCGGGCGCCAGCTCGGCGAACAAGAACCCCCCGGCCGAACTGACGTGCCGGAGCGAATACGCCCCTTCGCGGCGGCGGTGTTCGAGTGGCTTCCCTGAGAACGCATCGCGGATCCAGGCCTGGCCGTGCTCGACTCGGACCTCGCGCACGAAGCGCGCACCATTCGTCTCACCCCGGAAGATGAGACGTTTCTTGAGGAACGGGATCAGGTGGCGGCCCGCGATCGCGCCGGCGACCCGCAGCACGAGGTGCTTGAGCGGGCTCGGCACCATGAACGCGTGCCGGCGCAGCGGCATCTCGGTGCGCACGATCCACGCGCCACCGTCGGCGCGCGCCGAGACCGTTGCCTCGGCCTCCTGCCAGCAGGTCGAGGTCAAGCGGCCCGCCACTTCGCCGCGCCAGCCTTGGTCGAACTCGATCTCACCGCCGGGACCGGACCGCGCGACCGCGCTTCCCTTGCCGGCGGCGACATAGACGCTCGCGCCCGCCTCGTGGGCGACCAGGATGCGCGCGTGCGGGAACCAGCGCGCGCCTCGTGCCGGCGGCGCCGCGGGGCCCATCGCACCCAAGTGTGCGAGCGCGCGATACCAACTCGTGTGAACGTAGTGCGCGAGGTAACGATCATCGATGTGATGCAGGAAGTGACGTGGGGACTCGACCCGGGAGACCGTGGCGTGCACCACCGCGGCGGCTTCGGGGGAGATCGAAGCGAAGCGCACCACCCCGTACCCGGACAGGTAGTCGGTGTTCCGGGAGTTCACGAAGCGCGGCACGTCGCCACCCGCTCCGAGCAGCGCATGGAGGTAACCGACCGCGCGCAGGCCAGCGGCGCGTGCCCGTTCGTCCCCGGTCGCCTCCCAGGTGTCCCAGAGCGCGTCGCAGGCCACCGCGAGATAGCCCGTGTCCGCGCCGCCGTACTCCTCGTACCAGCCCTCCGAGGACTGTCCCTCGTGCACGACTACCCAGCGCCGTTCGAGCGCCGCCGTGTCGACCGCGATGCCCGCGCGTGCCGCCAGCGTGCACGCCGCGAGCGCGATGATCTCCTGGTTCACCGCCTCGGTCTCGGCGGACCGCAGGATCCAAGCCGCGGCCCGGGTCATCGCCCGTGCCACCTCGGCGGACGGAGGCTGCGTCTGCGCGATGACCGCGGCGGCGTACAGGCTGAAGCCGGCGGCCGGAAACCCGGACTCCGACGGGTAGTACTCATCGAAACTGCCATCCGCGTGCTGTGAATGCGCCCAGTGCCGGAGTGCGGCGTCGCGCCACGCCGCCGCCCGCACCGGGTCGAGTTCGGGCACCGGCAGATCCAGCCGTCCGAGTGCGATTTCATGCAGCACGAGCGCCCCCTGCACCACCACCGCGCTCGAGAAGTCGCGCATCTTGTAGTGCCAGTGGTGCCGGTCGAAGCATCCGTACAGCGGATGGTCCGGATCGCGGCACAGCTGAGTCAGCAGACGGGGCAGCGCTTTCGCGAGCAGGGCGCGCAGGGGCTCGAAGACGCCGGCAGCCCGGCCGTGGGCGGTCGTCGCGGGCTCAGTCATAGACTTCGTTGTAGAACTTCTTCTCGTACTTGAGGCTGTACTTGCGCAGTCGGCGCCGCAGGAACGCCGGCAACAGGTAGTACAAAGTACGCACGACCATCCGCAGCGGGACGTTCTTGGCTTTCGAGAACTGCAGGCCCTCGCGCTCGAAGCGGCCCTTGAAGATGATCTGGACCGCTGAGCGCTTGCGCGGTCGCATCTTCACTCGTTCGCGATAGAAACCGAACGTCACCAACGCGATGGGCTCGAACAACGGGTGGATGTTGAAGATCCGCCGCATCTCACCCTTGTTCGGCAGGTGCCCGAGCCAGCACGAACCCACACCCGCGCTGTGCGCGACCAGACCGAAGGTCGCGATGAATGACGCTGCGGATTGGACGTGATCCAGATACTGGAGGTTGTCGGTGTGACTGTTGTAGGTGACCAGAAAAGCTTGCTTGGCCTTGGTCAGCACCGCGGCCGAGCCGCGCTCGTAGAGGTCCTGGAGCACGGCGGGCTCGTCGATATAGATGATCTTCCAGCGCTGTTCGTCACAAGCGGTTGGCGCATGCATCGCGGTTTCGACCAGTTGCTCGAACAGTTCGTAGGGCACGGGTTCGGGCCGGTAGGCGCGCACGGTGCGCCGGGTCAGGATGGCGTCCTGGAGCGGCATGTCGGGGTTCGGCGACGCCACGAGGTCGCCCGGGAACAGGAATGTCCCATCGAACCTCACGCTCTGCTGTTCATCCGAACTGTGCTTCCAAGGCATCTCCGCTCGCTCCTGGACCAAGGGGGAACTCAGCTGCAGCGCCGGTCCCCTGCGCTCGCCGCCGTCCTGCACTCGGTCTGCCGAGTCGGCAGGAGTCTACCTCACGCCCCGTTCACGCCCCATCGCCACCACCGCTCCGGCACGCGCCGGACCGATCGCACCGCGCAGGACTTCACCGAGCCGGGCGTGAATGACATCCGGAGCGTGATGCCCGGCGGCATAGACACGCGCGCGACGGCCCTCGGCTGCACGCAGTGCCGGATCGGCGATCCGGCGTTCGAGCTCCGCTTCCCACCGATCGTAATCGTCCACGCAGGCGCCCAGTTTCTCGCGCACGATGAGACCATCGGGATCGAACGCCGTGACGCTGGGGAGTCCCAGCGCCCAGGCCTCGAGGAACGCGTTGGGGAAGCCCTCGGCCGGCGAGCTGTGTGCGAACAACGTCGCCGAACGCAGGAACTCACCGATGCGCTCGTGCGGGATGGTGGGCAGGACTTCCAGATTCGGGCAACGGGCCGCAACGGCCTGGGCCTGATCCCACGACTCACGCGACATCGGCGGCATCGGGATGACCCCGGCCATCCGGCAGCGCACTCCGGGGTGGCGTTCCGCGAAGCGGGTGAACCACTGCGGGCGTTTCTCGGGCTTGTACGTCGCAAGCCACACGACCGCACCCACTCCGCCCGCATCGACGACGTTCGAGTCGGGTGGCAGTTCGACCGGGTTCGCGATCACCACACTGTCGCGGCCGAACGACTCTCGCAGCATGCCGCGCTGTTTCTCGGTCTGTGACACGATGGCTGCCGCCCCATGGATGGCTCGCTTCACCCAGGTCCGGTCGCGCCAGCCATGCACGTCGGGCAGCGCCGCCATGACGTCATGATCGTGCCCCACGAGCCACACGAACGGCCGTCCCATGGCGGCAGCCACATCGCGCACGATGCCCGCCCACAGTGACGCGCCTTGCACCACGTAGACGTCCGCATCCGCTCGGCGCAGCGCGGCGATGCCACGCGTGAGCCGGGGGTGGAAGAACCGCGCCACCGGCAGCCCTCCGCGTGGCGGGTAACTCTTGAGCAGCCTCATGCCGCCGGCCTCGAGCCCGTCAGGCTGCCCGAAATCGCACGTCACCACACTGACGTCGAAGCCGCCTCGCACCAGTCCCCTGCCGAGCAGCGCCAGCTGCACCTCGATGCCACCGGCGAACGGCACGCGGCCCTCGCTCACCACGGGGTACAGGTACTCGACGTAGAGACATACGCGCAGCGGACGGTTCATCGCCGCCGCCAGAGTTCAAGTGCGGCCTCGAGCCGCGGCTGCACACATCGCCAGTCGAAGTGCACTGCGGTCGCACGCGCGGCGCTGCCGAGCCGCTGCGCGAGGCCGGGTTCATCGCGCAGCCGCGCGAGTGCCCCGGCCAGCGCGCCGGCGTCGCCCGGCGGCACGAGCAGGCCGTTCGCGCCGTCGGCGAGCAGGTCGCGCGTCCCGGCGCACGGCGTCGCGATCACCGGGCGGCCGTGCGCCATCGCCTCGAGCAACACGTTCGGCAGGCCCTCGCCGCGGCGCGCTGCGAGCACCACTGCGGACGCCTCGCGATAGCGCCCGGCGAGCACGGTGCGATTCAGGAAGCCGTCGAAGCGCGCCTCGAAGCGCTCGCCCGCGCCGAGTTGGCGCGCGTGCTCCTCGAGTGCGGCGCGCTCCGGGCCGTCGCCGGCGATGATCAAGCGGCTGCCTTCCCACTGCGCGCAGGCGCCGAGAACCACGTCCATGCCCTTGTCCACGATGAGCCGGCCCACGCTGAGCACCGGGCCCGCCGTGGGCACGGGTGTGGGTTCGGGGAGGTCGAGGCCGTTCTCGACGACCGCCAACTTGCCGCGGATCCCGGGCACGCGCGCCGGCGCGACGTGCTCGAGTTCGGCGAGCAACCCCGAGCGGTTGGCTTCGCTCTGCACCAGGATACCGGCCGCCGCGCTCCACACGCCGGGTGAGAACAGGCCGTGCCGGCGCGACGCGCGCAACTGGTACTCCGCCTCGCCGCGGATCCACACCACGGCGGGCACGCCCAGCCGGCGTCCGGCACGAGTCCCCGCGAGCCCGGAGATGAACGTCTGGAAACACAGCAGCAGGTCGGGCCGCGGCTCAAGAGCCGCCACGGCGCGCTCGATCGCGTGCAAATCGGCGAGCGTGCGCCACACCGGCACGCGCGAGACGCGAAGTCGCACGATGTCGAAACCGTCGCGCGTCTCACGTTCGCACTGGCTCGCCGTATCGCGGCGTGTGACCACGGTGACGCGATGCGCCGCGCTCAGCCGCTGCGCCCAGCCCTCCGCCTGCAGTTCGGCGCCGCCGAACGACCCCGGGGGGAAGTGCCCGATGAGGATGGCGAGGTTCACCGTTCAGTCCCTCGCTTTCGCCATGACGGCCGGATGCAACCGATACGGCCCGTCGGTCGGGGCGACAAGCGCTTCGCGGCTGCGGTCGAGGAAGCACTGAGCCCACAGTTCGAGGCACACCAGGGTGTAGATCCTCTTGGCGCGCACCGCATCACGCAGGCCATCGCCGGCGAGCAGTCCCTCGACCGCGCCCGGTGCCAGCCAGCCACGCTCGCGACAGCGCCGGTCGAGGAGCACCTCGCGCGCCAGGCGGCCGAAGTCGCCCGCGAACCAGCGCTCGAGCGGCACGCCGAAGCCCTGCTTGCCGCGCGCCAGGATGGCAGTTGGCAGCAGTGGCCGCACGCACTCGCGCAGCACCCACTTGGTGACGTCGCCACGCAGCTTGTACGCGAACGGCAGGCGAGCGACGTATTCCAGCACGTGATGGTCGAGCAGCGGGGCACGCGTCTCGAGCGAGTTCATCATGCTGGTGCGGTCGACCTTCACCAGCACGTCATCGATCATGTAGGTCATGGCGTCGAGCGCGGCCAGCGCCGGCACGTCCCCGAGTCCCCGGGCGGCCCGCGCGTGCAGCGCCAGCGGGGCGGCGTAAGGATCGTGTCCGCGCACGGCGGCGTGCAACGCCGGGGCGAGCACTTGGCGCAACGCCGCCGGCGGGAAATGTGACATGACATCCAGATGGCGCTCGGCGGGCGTCATCCCCATGCGCCGCAGCCGCCGGCCGAGCGCGTGGTCGTCCGGAAACAGTGCCGCTGGCCCGGCAGCCAGCCGGCGCAGCGAACCTGGGATGCGGTCGAACCGGGCGTACGAGCGGGCCCAGGCATAGGTGGTATAGCCCGCACACCCTTCGTCGCCGCCGTCGCCCGAAAGCGCCACGGTGACGTGCGCGCGCGCCATCTCGGAAACATGGAACGTCGGCATCATGGAGGCGTCGGCGAATGGCTCGTCGAGCCCCCACACCAGCCGCGGCATCAACTCGAGTGCACGCGGGCGCACCACCAACTCGTGGTGTTCGGTCCCGAGGTGCTGCGCAACACGCCGGGCGTGCTCCAACTCACTGAAGTCAGCATCCTCGAAACCGATACTGAAGGTCTTGACACGTGAACTCGAGACCTGCGCCATGAGTGCCACCACCGCACTGGAATCGATGCCGCCTGACAGGAAAGCTCCGAGCGGCACGTCCGACATGAGCCGGACCTTCACGGCATCGGTGAGGCGCTCGCGCAAACCGGCAAGTGCTTCATCCTCGCTCACGTTTGAATCCGTCTGAAACGGCAGCTCCCAGTAGCGCTGCACCCGTGGCCCGCGCGCATCGCACGTCAGGAAGTGTCCGGCAGGCAGCTTGTTCACCCCGGCGAGAATGCTGCCGGGCGAGGGCACGTATTGATAGGTGAGGTAGTCGGCGATGGCGTGTGGGTCGACGTCGCGCGGCACCGATGGGTCGGCGAGCAGTGCTTTCAGTTCGCTCGCGAATACGATGCGGCGTCCATCGTCGTGCCAGTACAGCGGCTTCTTGCCGACGCGGTCGCGGGCCAGGAACAGCAGGCGCCGGGCGCTGTCATGGAGCGCGAAGGCGAACATGCCACGCAGGTCACCGAGCAGCCGTTCCTGTTTCTCCTCCCACAGGTGCAGCAGCATCTCGGTGTCGCTGCGACCGCGAAAACGGTGCCCACGGGCCGCGAGTTGGGGCATGACTTCGGGCCAGTTATAGAGCTCGCCATTGAACACCACGTGCACGCTGCCATCCTCGTTGGCCATCGGCTGATGGCCGCCGGGCGACAGGTCGACGACCGCCAGCCGCCGGTGCCCGAGCCCGACACTTCCCTCCGCCCAGATGTCGGCGTCGTCGGGTCCGCGGTGGCGCTGGGCGCGCGCCTGGGCACGCACCAGGGCGGGGTCGGCCACCCCGCCCGCATACCAGAACACGCCGTTGATGCCGCACATGCTCAGTGTCCCCCGGCGCGGGCGACTCGCACCCTGCCCACCGGCAGCCCGTCGAGCACATCGCGATCACTGCTCAGGTCCCGCAGCCGCAGATTGGGATAGTGCGGCGTGCGCGTCATCGCCAGCTTCACGGTGTAATCGCCCGCGGCAGCATCGGCTGGCACCTCGATACGAAAGGTGTCCCGCACGACTTCGCCGGCTGTCCAGCGGTCGACACCGTAGCCGCCATCGACCGGCAGGTGGTCGGCACGGAAGCGATAGCGCTCGCGGTGGAACTTCTCGACACACTTGCGCCACCACTTGCCGAGCGCTTCCGGCGCGGCAGGAGTGCCCGGAGGCAACGGGCGGTCGAAGCGCACCGCCACGTGGTACGAGCCCGCCCGCAGCGGCTCCCTGGCATGCCATTCGATACAGCCCGCGAGCGTGTCTCCCACCGTCGCCGTGCTGGGTGCGATGCGGAACGACACCAGATCGGGCAGGCCCGCGCCCATGTTGTGCGGCCGGTCGGTGGTTGCGAGTGCGCGCACGAACGGCCGCGGCAGCTCGCCGCCGCGGAGCGAGTCGAGCGCGCGCCCGTGCACCACGTAGACCGTGAACTTGTGTTGGTCGTAAACACGTTCGAATGCCTGCGGCTCGGACTCGAGCCGCGCACGCGCGGCCTCATACCACACGGCGTCGGGGGCCCAATAATCGAGTCCAGGAGCCTCGTTCCAACGGCCGTTGAGCGCAATCGCGGTGGCGCCCCAGCGCCGCACCACCTGGGCCGTGCGCGCCCACGACGCGTACGGATCGAGCGCGTCGCGCGCATCGAGGATGCGCGCCAGCGCGAGCGAGTCGTTGGGCGAACTGTGTTGATCGACCAGCGAGGTGACCCAATGGCGCGTGAGCATGGGCACCGAGTAGCTCGTCGCAGGGTCCGACAGCACCACCGTGCCGTAGGGCAACTCACGGTCCATCCACGCGAGCGCGTCCGCCCAGCGTTCCACGCTCACCGTGGCATCCGCCTCCCGCACGCGTGCGGGAAGCACGAAGGCGTGCACGGCATCCGCGAGCGGACCGGCGAGAGCGAGCACGAGCACGCCGACGACGGCCAGCGCGCTCCGCCGTGCACCGCGCCGCCAGGAATCCCGCACCAGAACGACCAGGAACGCCACCGCCGCGGACGACGGCAGCAGCCACGGCAGGCGCATCAGCAGGTAGCCGAGCCGCGGCGCAAGCAAACTCACCACCGGGGGCAGGAACATGAGCCCGCCCACCGCGAGTGTGACCGCGGACAGGTAGAGTGCGGCCGTGTTCGCGCGCGCGCGCCACCCCGCCAGCAACACGACCGGGAACAACACCCACAGCGGCCCGAACCAATCCCACACGGCCCCCACGGAGACGATGTTCACGCCCGGCACGAGTTCGAGCAGGCCTTGCGACTCGGTGTGGATGATGTTCGTGGGTGCGTAGGACTGCAGCGCGCGCCACGCCAGATAGGGGAACACCACGGCGGCTCCGGTGAGTGCGGTGAGCAACACGCGACGCATCGACGGCGAGAAACCGCGATCACGCAGCGCGATCCCCACCGCGAGAGCGCCAAACACCACCGCGAACTGGATCGAACCGAAGACGTGTGCGGCACAGGTGCCGGCCATGAGGCCGGCGGTGGCCAGGCGCGAGCGCCGACTGCACGTGCCGAGGTCCATCAGCATCGCGGCCGCGGCAGCGAGCGCCAGTTGGTCGGCGAGCTTGGTCGAGAACACCGCCTCGCGCAGGTACTGCGCACCCAGCCCACCCCCATAGGTGAGCAGCAACCCCCAGGCACCTGCGGCTGCGGCGAGCCCGCCCCCCAGAAACCACGCGAAACCGGCGGCGTTCAGGACGAACAGCGGGGCCAGCAAGGCGGCGAGCGAGCGCCAACAGGCAAGCGGATCGGTGTGCGACAGCGCGCATACCAACGCGACCTCGGGATGCCATAGTCCCTTCCGAGGGTCCACGCCTGCGGGGCCCGCGTCGCGGAAGAACGCATCGGTCGGGAACGCCTGCCCCGACGCGAGCATGCGGCGCACGGTGCCGATGTGGTCAGGCGAATCGGTGTGGTAAGACACCGGCGTCCCGAGTTGTGCGCCATGGACACCGGCAAGGAGTGCCGCGGCGACGATCGCGACGATGGCTGCGCGCGGCAGCGGCGCGGGGGCTTCAGGGGTGCGCGGAGCCCACACCGCGGCGGCGAGCCATGGCAACGCCCCCCAGGGCGCACCGTAGCGCGCCAGCACGGTGAACGGCAGTCCGAGCGCGTTCGTGAGGAGCACTCCGAGGCCGAGCCAGCCGACGCCGTAACCGAGCGCCCAGCCCGATGCCAGAACGGAGCCTCCCGGACCGTGCGCTCCGATCGCGCGCCGCCAGCCGAACCCGGGCAGCAGCACGAGCACGACGAGCGCGAGTGCAACCCGCGGCAGCGTGGGTAGGACCGACAACCCACTCCCACCGAGCAGCACCGCCACCGCCACCCCGGCCAGCGCGATGGCCATGCTCGAGCGCGCGGACGCGCTCACGGCCGCACATCCGGGCCGGATCCGCCGTCCGCAGCCGGGGGCGGCGGGCCCGGAGGCGGTGAGCCCCGGCCGAGCAGCCGCCGGGCAAGTCCGGAGATCACGGGCAGGTTCGACTCGATCGCCAGCGAGCGGAATCCCACTCCGCGCGAGAACGGCATGGTCAAAAGGACATAGAGGCCGCCAAATGCCACGGAACCCACCAGCAATCGGGCCGCGCTCTCGAGCGACAGCGGTCCGACCGGCGAAAGCAGGATGACGTCCACACCCCACACCAACAGCACGGCGACGGCGGTTGGCACGAGACAACGCATCACCAGTGTCGCGATGCGCTGGAACGGCTGGGCGAGCCCCGCTGCGGCCAGGGACAGCAGCACGCCGCCCGAGAGCAGGTACGCGGTCGCCGAAGCGGCAGCGATTCCCGTGAGGCCGCCGTTCCAACGCAGCGAGAGCAACTGCAGTCCGCCCGACAACGCCGTCAGGAACACGGCCGCGGGCACCAGGATGATGCGACGGCCCACGGTCATGAGGACGATCGAGGCGAATGACGACAGCGCGATCCCGGTCGCACCGAACCCCAGAACGCGCATCGCCCCGACGCACGGGTCGTACTTGGGAAGGAGAGCGTGCACGGCCCCCGGAGCCCACAACGCGCACAACCCGGCCACCAGCGGCAATCCGATGGACACGCCTCGCGCCATGCGCTCGACGCGCTCGCGGATGGACTCCGGATCCTGCCCGGACTGGCTGAACAGCTTCACGAGTTTCGGATAGCTCACATAGGTCAGCGAGTCCGGGATCGCCATCAGCAGCGTGAGGACGTTGACCGAAAGTCCGTAGTAGCCCAAGGCCTGAGTGCCGAGGAAGCGCAACACGACGATGCGGTCGAGGTTTCGCATCACGATGGTGCTGGCACTGAAGGCGTAAAGCGGGATGCCCACCTGGATGAGGTCGAAACACTCGAGCGCCGGGGCTGGCAGGATCGGGAACTTACCGCGGCCGCGGTAGATCACGAACAACAGCGCCACCAGGCAACCCGTGAACCAGCCCCACAGCAGACCCCAGCGCCCGAAGAAGAACATCAGCGTGAGACCCAGGCCGGAACCGAGCAACCCCTGCAGGATGAACCACTTCGTGAGCGTGCCGATGTCGCCGTGCGAACGCAGGATGCTGGTGCCGACATTCGAGACGTTCACGAACATCACGCACATGAGCGCGATGCCGATCCCGGTGAGGTGCCAGGTGGCCCGCATGCGGCTGCTGCCGACGGAAGCCCAACTCAGGCCGAGCAGAGCGAACAGCAGGGTCAGCGCGATGACGTTGAACAACGCCGCACGCTTCACTCGCGAGATGCGTTGCGCATCTCCCTCGACGAGCCGGGCAGGCACCAACTGGTCCAGTCCCTGCTGGGTCCCGAGTGGAGCCAGCGAACCGTAGTCCATCATCAACTGAAGCGCGTTCCATGCGCCGAACGCCATCGGGTCGAGCATTCGCGCGGCGACAAAACCGCGGGCCATGCTGACCGCGCGCACCAGGTACTGGGTGAACGCCAGACCGAGTGAATCGCGCGTGAACTTCTGGGGAGTGCCGGGCATGGGCCGATCGCTCAGACTGGCAGGCCGTGAACGGCGGACTCGACGCAGACGCGGGCTGGCATGCCAGATCGCGTCCGCGTTAGACTGCTCGCGTGAACGATCCGACTCCGCAGTCCGCGCCGCACTCGGCACCCGGCCGCCTCGCCTCGCAGGGGGGCGCGAGTGTGCGCTCCGAGTTCCTGGCCATCTCCGTGCCCGATATCGGGCCGCGTGAGCGTGAACTCGTCATGCAAGCGCTCGACTCCGGCTGGATCACCACCGGCCCGCGCACATTCGAACTGGCGCAGCGCGTCGCCGAACTTGCCGGCGCGAAGCACGCGCTGTGTGTCAACAGCGCGACCGGCGCGCTGCATCTGGCGCTCGAGGCACTCGGCGTGGGCCCCGGCGACGAGGTCATCACCTCGCCCTACACGTTCGCCGCCACCGTCAACGTCATCGAGCACGTGCACGCGAAGGTCGTACTCGCGGACATCGAACCCGACACGCTGTGCCTCGATCCGCGCCAGGTCGAGCGCGCGCTCACGCCGCGCACGAAGGTCGTCATGACGGTCGACTACGCCGGCCACCCATGCGACTACGATGCTCTGCGCGCGCTGACCGCTCCACGCGGCATCCGGATCGTCGACGACGCGGCGCACGCACTGGGCGCGGCCTCGCACGGTCGTCCCGTCGGTTCGGCTGCGCTCGCCGACATCACGGCGTTCTCGTTCTATGCCACCAAGAACCTCACCACCGGTGAGGGCGGCGCAGCGGTCACGGACGACGACGGGCTCGCCGAGCGCATCCGGGTCCTGAGCCTGCACGGCATGAATCGTGATGCCTGGAAACGCTACGGGGCGACGGGCTCGTGGTTCTACGAGATCACCGCACCCGGATGGAAATACAACCTTTCCGACCTGCTCGCGGCGATCGGCGTCGCACAACTCGAGCGCTTCGAAGCCTCGCAGCAGCGCCGGCATGCGCTCGTGCAGCGCTACCGGGCCGGTCTGGCGGCGGTGCCCGAGGTGCGTGTGCCGGGGACGCGCGACGGCATGACGCACGCCTGGCACCTGTTCACGATCGCGCTCGAACTCGACCGGCTCAGCATCGACCGTGCGCGTTTCATCGAGGAACTGCGCGCCGAGAACATCGGCACGAGCGTTCACTTCATCCCGATCCACTTCCATCCGCACTGGCGCGACACGCTCGACTACGGCCCCGGCAGTTTCCCCGTGGCCGAGGCCGCCTACCAGCGCGCCGTCACGCTGCCGCTGTTCGCCACCATGACAGACCGCGACGTCGACGACGTCGTGCAGGCGGTGGCGAAGGTCGCGGCCGCGTTCCGGGCCTGAACTCACTCTCCCTCCCCACGCCGGGCTTGGCCCAGCGAGCGGAGGGAGAGGCCTTCGCGGTTCAGGTAGATCAGGCCGACTGCGGTGATCGGCAGCCACTGGCTGAAGAAGTAGAACCACGAGAACGGCACCGACTGCGCCTTGCCGACCCCGAACAACGCCAGCCCCGCCGTGCAGGCGATGTTGAGTGTGCCGATGTAGCCGGGCGCAGCCGGCACCATGATGCCGATCGCGGTGATCACCAGCATGACGAGCCCGGCATACCACGGCAGCGCGATGTCGAGCGACCACAGGCTGATGCCGAGCGCCAGGGCAAAGCACAGGAACATCGCGAACGACAGTGCGAACACGACCGTGAGCTTGCCGAAGTCCCGGAACAACCCCAGCCCTTCGAGGAAGCGCTCGAGCATGTTCGCGACCTGGCTGCGGGTGCTGACGGGCAGTGGCGCGGTGACTCGCCGGACCACCGCCTGAGCCAGGGTGCGATTGCGTTCGACGGCGACCACGAAGACGGTCAGGGCGACACACAGGCCGATGAGCACGCGCGCGCCCCATTGCACCAGCCGGCCGGCATCCGTATTCTCGGCGATCGGGTGAACCACCATAGTGACGCCGAAGATCCCGAGCAGCGTGAGCATGTCGACGGCCCGTTCGACCACGACCGTGGCGAGCAACATGGTCTTAGAGAGCTTCTCGCGACGTGCCAGCGCCCATGGCCGCACGAACTCGCCAAGCCGGAATGGCAGAACGTTGTTCGCCATGAAGCCGATCATCGTGGCACTGAACGACGATGCCATCGAGATGGGCCGCCCGGCGTCGATGAAGTAACGCCAGCGCAGCGCTCGCAGCCAGAACCCGCCCAGCGTGATCAGCATGACGAGCACGAAACCGAACGCGTTCGCCCCGCGCAGTGCGGTGAGCACCTCAGTGAAGTGGACGTCCTTCATGGACAGCCACACGCACAACGCCGAGACGCCGATGCCGAGCAACAGCTGGATCGCCTGCTTCACGCGTTCGGCCCCGCAGCCGGACGCCGCATCGACTCGACCTCTTCTCTGAGCAAGGCCAGTTCGCGAGTCAACGCGTGGTTCTCATATCCCACCCGGGACAGCTTGAGCGACAGGTACAGCAGCATGGCGAGCGAGAACGCCAACCCGAATGCGAAGGTGGTCGAGGATTCGCCCATGAACCCCAGCGCGTCGGTGATCCAGGTCAGCAACGGCGTCGAGAAACCGAGCACCGCGATCACGACCGTGGCGATGACCCACAACAGTGAGTATTCCTCGGACAGCTTGCGCCGGCGCACCAGGTCGAGCACGTAAAGCGCCAGCAGCACCGCGCCGAGCGCAGTGATGACTTGGGTGCGGGACAGGAAGAACATTCAGCCTCCTTGTGGCCTCAAGGCCCGGCCCGCTCCATCGCGGGCCCCGGCCGGCACGGTCTCAGACAGGTTTGCGGATGAGCGCCATGAGCGACGCGAGCAGATTCTTGTATGGGTAGTAAAGCTGCTTCCCGATCGTGTAGAACGACTGTCCGGCCTGACGCTCGCGCATCACCACCGGCACTTCGTCGATGCGGAACCCGTGACGCGCCAGCGCGATGAGCAGCGGTGCGTCCGGGAAGTCCTTGGGAAAGTCGTGCATGCAGACCTTCATGACAGCGCGGTTGTAGGCGCGGAAGCCGCTGGTTGTGTCCGCGATGGTGCGGCCGAGCGCCAGGCGCACGACGCCACTGAACAACAGCATGCCGAGCTTGCGGTTCCACGGGGCCTTGTAGCCGGTCGCGGCCACGAACCGCGATCCGATACAGACGTCGCACCGTCCCGCCGCCACCGGTTCGACGACCGCGGTGAGATAGGCCGGATCATGCTGGCCATCGGCATCGAGCTGAACCCCGATGTCGTAGCCGTGCTCGTAGGCCCAGCGGAACCCCGTCTGGAGTGCACCGCCGACGCCGAGATTCACGGGGTGACGCACGACCGGGACGCCAGCCTCCCGCGCCACGCGCGAGGTACCGTCGCGCGACCCGTCATCGACAATCAGCAGGTCTATGCCCGGGGCCTTGGCGCGCACCTCGGCGAGTGTCACAGGCAAGCTGTCCTGTTCATTGTGCGCCGGAACGATGACCAGCACGCGGGGGGTGTTCATGCGGCCCTCCGGGGTTCGAACATGCGTGCCAGCCAGTCCGCCGCACCCACGAGACTGTCCCGCAGGCGGCGAAGCAGCGGGGCCCGAAGCTCGAGCGCCGACAGTTTCTCCAGATCGTAGCGCGTGATCAGCCCGAGCGCGAAGAGCGCGACGAAGGCTGGCACCGCCAAACCGATCCGGGCGAGTACCGACACGACCGGAGCGTGCCCCTGTTGCGTGACACTGAACGCCACCGCCAGCATCGGCAAGGTCAGGAGCATGGCCCGGACGACCGCGGCCGCCCGCGCTGGCGCGCCTTCTGGCAGGAGCATGGCGGCGAACACCAGCGCCACGGCGTAGGAAGAGATGGCACCCGCGAGATTGGCGTAGGCGGCCCCGAGTCCGCCCAGCCGGGGCACGATGACAATATAGCAGACCAGTTCGACCCCGAGCTTGATGAGCGCCAGTGTCAGCACCATGCCGGGACGGCGCATGGCCTGGAACAACATGGTGAGCGGCTGCTGTGCGGTGCGCGCCAGCGGCACCAAGGCCAGGACCTGCAGCATGCCGAGCGACGGCAGGAACATCCGGCTGCCGACCCACACCGTGAGTTCCGGCGCGAACGTGAACACTCCCCACGTCACCACGCACGCTGCGACCTGGACCAGCCGGAACGCCTGCTCGAACACGTAGCCGAGTCGCTGCCGCTCCTGGCGCGCGACCAGATGGGTGAGCGATGGCAGCAGCGAGCTGGGCAGCGTGTAGGCGAGTTCCACGAAGCGCTCGATGGTCTGGAACGCGAACGTGTAGTAGCCGAGTTGGGTGGCGTCGAGCACCTTGGCGAGCACGACCTTGCCCAGATTCTGGCCCGATAGGAACGCGGCGCGCGCACCGAGCAGCGGCAGGCAGTACCCGAACATCTGCTTGAGCAACGGCGGATCGTCCCCGGCTGGACCGGATTCGCTCGGCTCCGCGTATCGCCCCTCTCGGCGTGACAGGATCCACGCGACGACGGAGAACAGGACCGCCTGCACGACCGCGAGTGCCGAGAGCCCGATCGCGAGCGAGACCAATCCCTGCTTGTTCCACCACAGCAGGCCGACCAGCACGGTCTTGGCGACATGGAACAGCAGCGAAAGTCCGCTGACCCACTCGTAGCGCTGCATGCCGAACAACAGCGACCGGCCCGTGGTGAACAGGCTGTCCGTCGCGACCATGAACGTCAGGATCGGCACCAGCACCGCGAGCTCCGGCAGCTTGAACTGCTCGGCGAGCAGTGGGACCAGTGCCAACAGCGCAGCGCTTGCCAGCAGACCGAGCCCGAACTTGATCCCGAGCGCCAGCGCGTGGGCGCGGCGCAGCAAGTCGTAGCGCCCATGCGCCTGATACTCGGCCGCGTAGCGCTCGAGATAGACTTCGAAGTTGCCGGTCGAGATACTGGCGAGGCCGACGACCGCGAGCGCCAGTGTCAGCATGCCGTAGTTCGTGGGGCCCAGCCAGCGCAGCATGAGCGCGAAGTACAGCATGCCGGACAGCAGCGCGGCGGTCTTCTCCACGGCCAGGAAGAATGCCCCGCGCGTCACATGGCGCGCGATCTCGCCGCGTTTCATGCGGCCTCCGGGCTGCCGGCGGCCTGCAGGGCGCCCAACTCGAGCTCGAGGAATCCGCGCAGGTCGGCCAGATGTTCCACCCCGGCCGGGAGCGGGCGATTGGAAGCCAGCACACCGGCCATGTCGGGATGCGCCGGGTCATAGCCATGCATCGCGGCCACCGGACTGCGCCCCATGAAGGACGGCACGATCAGCGCGCCGGGTTCGAGCAGGAAGAGATCCTCGCCATAGCGCTGATCCGCGAAGTCCGCTCCCGCGCGCACAAGATCGTCCGCGTCGAGCCAGCGACCATGCGACTCGGCGGTCAGCGCGGCACGCACCGCAACCCGCGCTGCGGGCGTGCGCCACCAGAAGCGGGCGAACGTCGAGTCGAAGAATGCCACGTAGTCCCGGCCGCGCCGGAAGGGCAGTCCCTCGAGCCGGCCCATGACATCGACGGTGACCGCGACATCGACCATCCCATGATCGGAGCACAGATAGAGCCACGCCTCGCGTCCGCCGCGTCCGGCGGCAGCCGCCGCGTCCTCGAACCAGCTCGACCAGCCGGCGAGGTTGGTGCGCACTCCCATGCCGTGCGAACCCTCGTGGTGCAGCAGCGCATCGAGCGTCGCGGAATACAGGAACAGCACGTCGAGCTCGCCGCGGGCCAACTCGGCCAGCGCCTCATCACGCGCATGCTGTTCGCTCGTCCGCCAGTTCCAACCGCGCCAACGAACGCCGCGACGCTCGAGGGTGTCCCACAGCGATTCCACGGGCAGCCCACCGGGCGCGAAGATGTCCTCGCGTTCGGGCAGGTCGAACTCGGGCAGTTCGCCACGTGGAACGTCGTATAGATTGAAGTAGCCGCGCACCCCGCGACGCGCGACCTGCGCGGTGAGCCACTGCGTGAGCCGCCAACTGCGACGCAGGCGCGAGGGGAGCAGCTTCAGCCAGCCGAAACCGCGGAACACCGAGCCCTGCGCCGCGCGCCGGTACATCAGCCAGCGGCCGTGCTCGCGCGGCAGCCTGCCCGTGAATGCCGTTGGCAACGCACCCGAGCTGAAGCCGAGCACCGTGGCGAGCGGCCGGCGTTGTGCAAGTCGCGGCGCAAACGCGAGGTCATGCCCGGCCAGGGTCCAGCCCAGCGCATCGACGAGCACGACGACCATGACCGGCTTCACGCGTGCTCTCGTGTGCGCAAGCCATCATGGAGCATCCGGTCCCAGGCCAGGAATGTGTCGCGCGCGGCCATGCCGTAGGCCGTCGAACGAGTCACCCCGAGCTTCGAGAGCGCACGCAGTGCGCCTGCGGGCAGGCGCGGGGCCTCGCTGGACTGCGCCGCGGCGAGCAGCAGCACGACCGCACTGCCATGGATGCGCATTGCCGGGGTCCCGGCGAGCGCACGGCGCATCCGAGCGGCGAACGCCGGCGTCGCGCCAGTCCGCGCGCGGAATGATACAGACCGGCGCAGGCGGCGCGCCCACGAGCCGCGCGCAGCAGCGTGCAACGCCCGCTCCCACGGATCCGCCGGTGCTGCCTCGAACAGTGGATCGACCCACCACGCCACGGCCCAGGCACGCACGGCAGCGTGCCACGTCGCAAGACTCTCGCGAGCAGTCGGAGCCCGGCTCACCGCGCCGGTTCGCGACGCCAGCGCTTCCTCCCAAAGTGGCTCTGCCCCTTCCCACGCACGCTCGAGCCAGGACGGCAGATCGAGCGGCCGCGGCAACTCGCGAGAGCGCTGCACACGCGCGGTGACAGTGGCTGGCCACTCGCCACGCGTCAGCAGGCGGCTGGCGGCCGCATCGAGTGCCACTTTGAGCATGGCGTGGCGGGCGCTGAGCGCTCCCAGTTCTCCCACCGCCGGTTCGAACGCAGCGAGCAGTTCGAACGCGCGGTTCTCGAGGAGCAGCCGGCGTTCCTCGGCACTGACGGCGGACGGCTCCCAACGCGGCAACCGCGACAGCACTCCCACATCGCCCGCCACGACGCGCCCCGAGCGTGCGAGCTCGATGGTGCCCGGACGGGCCGGCGAACGCGCGAGTCCAGCGACAGTCACGAACGCGACTTCGAGCGGAGCCATGACCGCACCTGCGGGTTGCCAAGGGGACCCGGCGGCCCGCGCCCGAGCCACGGCGCACGACGGCTCATCCGCCATGATCGCATACACGTCGAGGTCGCTGAGTGCGACGCGCTGGCCGTGGAGTTCCGCCCACACCGCCTCACCGCGTGCGTGACTGCCCGACAGGACCAGTGCGACGAGCCCGTCTCCGGCCCACTCCAACGCGCGTTCGAGCGCCGGCCGGAGCGCGGCGGAAAGTTCGAAGCCCGTGTCCGGGGCGATCCGGTCCGCGGGCTCCAGTCGGAAGCGCGCGGACGCGTTCACGCGCGCCCCCAGGCGCACCGGGGAGCGACGCGCGCAGGCCAGGGCGTTCGGGGAGAGGCCTCGCGGGAACGGCGCATGAACGGACAGAACCTCTAGATGCGGCGGTAGATGAACCCCGGGATCTCGTGAACACGGCGATTGAGCACGGTACCGAGCACACGCCCACCCGCCTTCCGCAGCATCTCGACAGCGCGCGTCACGACCGGGCGCTTGGCGCGGCCCGCATGCAGCACCATCACCACGCCATCGACCTGAGCCGCGATCGAGGCGGACTCCGGAGACTCGACAGCCGGCGGGCCGTCGATGATCACCCAGTCGAACGAACCCATGGCCGCATCCACGATCGAACGGATACTCGAGGCCGAGACGTTGCCCGTGCGGGCGGCGTCTTCCGTGAGCGGAATCGCCGCCAGATTCGGCGTCATGACGCCGGCCATGTGAGGAGACGCCACATGCGGGTCGAGCACGGCGTAGCGCTGGGTGTCGTCCGCGAAGCACACTGGACGCCGGGCGTGAGCGTCGACGAACAGCACCCGTGCACTGCCGTGCGCCAACGACTGGGCGAACTGCAGAGCCACCGTGGACGTCCCTTCGCCCCCCTGGGCGCTCGAGAACATCACCGCACGCAGAGCGCGTTCGCCGAGTACGTTCTCGAGGTTCAGGCGCAGTGCGGTCATCTCACGAATGGCGTCTTCCGTGAGGTCGACTCCGCCGACGAGCGGCAGCGGCGACAGCCCCGGATCAGCCGGGGCGTGGCCCCAACCTGCGGGCGGCTCCTGGCCGGGCAAGGCACCAAGCGGAGCAGGGCCGAGACCCAGGCGCGACCGATTCGACTCGGCCTTCTTGAGTGCATCGTAGATCCGGGTCATGCGCGTTCCCTCTCGCTAGCCGCTGCGGCGACGGCGCTCGGAGAGCGACGCCAGCACAGGAAGATCCAGGAACTCCTCGGCCTGATTCGCGGTGCGAACCGTCAGGTCGAGGCCGTCCACGAAGAAGGCGATGGCGATGCCCAGGAGCAGGCTGAAGGCCGGGGCAAGCAACAAGCGCACGATGTCGAGCGGATTCGAAGCCGCGGCGATACCGGCCGGGGCGAGCAGCACCACATTGACGTCCTGCGAGGTGTTCGCGGTGATACTGGTCTGGTCCCGAGCCTCGGTGAGTGACCTGAGCTGGGAACGCAGAGTTGCCAGCTCCCCGTCCATGCCATCCATGTGCTTCAGATCTTCCGGTGCGGTGTCGAGTTGCTGGCGGACCGTGGCGATCTCCTGATCCAGCACCGCGACCCTGCTCTGCAACGCCTTCACGCGCGACCCCGCCATCCGGACGCGCGACTCGACTTCCTTGCGCAACATGGCGCTCAGCTTCTCGAGGGTCTGGCGCGCACCCACCATCTCGGGGGCGTCATCTCGCATCGTCTCGGAAAAGACCGCGATCTTGGCCTGCTGCTCGAGCACGCGCGACTTGAGCCCCACCAGTGCGGATTCATTCGAGAACTGATTCGCACCGTCGAACGTCGGCAGATCGATCTCGGGGTCGTCCTGCATCTGCCGCATGGCCCCCTCGACGCTCTGAGCGGCCGCAAGGTCGGCGGCGACCTCACCGCGCCGGCTCTCCAGATTGCTGACCTGCGACAACCAGCTCTGCGTCTGCGCCATCGGGGCCGCGACACCGGTCTGCTCGGAATACTGCCGGCGCTCCTCCAGCTTGGCTTGGATCAGCGCCTCCAGCTCCGTCACGCGCTGCTGGAAGAATTTGGCGGGAGTTTCCGAGCCCACGCGGCTGCGGCGGTATTCGATATAGGCGTCCATCACCGACGCACACCCCACCTGCGCCAGCGTCGGGTCCAGTGAGGTGTAGCCGATCGCGATGACGTTGGATTTACCCATCACTTCGACGTCGATGCTGGCTGGATCCAGCGTCATGGGCTGGTGGAGCTTCGCTGCCTCGAGGGCCATCAGTTCGCGCGCCCGCTTCACCACGGTCACGCTCTTGATGATCTGCATCTCGCTGCCGAGCTCCTGCTCCCAATCACTCAGGATCTGGCGGTCGGGACGCAGCACACTCTGGCGCTCGCCGCGCTTCACGAGAATGCGGCCGGAGGACAAGAAGTTCGTCGGGGTCGTGAGTGCGACGCTCAGCACCGTGGCCGTGGTGACCAGGAACAAACCGATGATGAGCCACTTGCGGCGAAACACGACCGCGAGGAACTCGCGAGCCGTCGCCTGACGGACCAGCGGAGCAGAAGGACTTGAAGTTGGAGGCTGGTTCATTTCGAATTCCCCGTCATTCCCGGACGACGCGCGTCACGAAGACACGGTCGAGATTGAGGAGTTCCCAGCCCACGAGCGAGCTCGACAGCACGCCGCCGATGGGTGCCACGAACTGCGAGGCGAACACGTTGAGGTTGCCGATCGTCGAGCGCGGAACGTAGATCACGTCGAAACGGCCGACGACGGCGTCCGCGAGGTCGTCGCCCTTCAGCAGGCGGTCGAGCCGGATGCGGGACACCGCCACCGTGTGGGCGCCGTCGCGGTGGAACAGCAGGACACTGTTGCGCGCGGCGTCGTCACTGAGCCCGCCAGCGGCCGTCACGGCTTGCAAGACCGTGACGAACGGACCGGCCGGGAAGCTGCCCGGGTTGTTGACTCGACCGAGCACGTGCACGACGTTTCCAGCGACCTCGACCACATTGACGACGACGCGCGGAAGCTTGAGGTCGGCCGACAGCAAGGAGATGATGTTGCGCTGCAGCTCCATCGGCGTGAGCCCGGCGGCGACGACATCCCCGGCCGGGAACACGGTGATGCGGCCATCGGGACGCACACGGCACTCGCGGATGTCGACTTCCCCTGTCGGGCGGCGGCCGAAGTCGAGCTGGAGCCTGTCGCCCGGCACGATCCGGTACTCCGGCACCCGGCTCCAGTCCATGGCCGCAGAGTCCGCCGGCGTCAGCACGGTGTCCGCCAGAGCCACAGCCGGCCAGCCGGTGCACAGCACGGCAAGCAGGAGCAGTGTACGAAACTTCACGCGATCTCCCAGGTTGGGGCTCGGCCGGGGCGCGCGCTCTGATCGCTGCGTCGCGCGAAGCGACGCCCGGGCGGTTCAGACGGTCACGAGCTCCGGGCATGAGCCCGGCTCACACTTCGACGACAAGGCCTAGATGACTCTCGGATTCGGTCGTGTCGCGATGAAGTAGCAACGTGCGTCTGGGGAGATCCTCCGCATTGCTTGGAATCGGCCGCCGCAGACTCGAGCTGGGGGCCAAGGAACCCCGAGTATGGAGGCTCATTCGACCCAAGTCAACGGTGTGGGACCGCCTTCGACGCCCTCGCGGTATCGACCGACTGCAATCTGCACTCAAGCCAATTCGGCGACCACCGCGGCGCACAGAAGCGGGACCATGATCTCGTGGTGTCCCGTGAGAGAACAGCCTCTCGCCCCAGGCGCCCGCGTCGGTCGGTCGACCACGTTGTTCCGAGGCCGGTAGTGCTGGATCTGGTCCATGTTCACCGTGGTGAGACCGTCGAGCGAGGCCCCGAGATTGCGCGCGACGGTCAGGGCCTTCAGGAAGACCTCGGGCATGAGCACCGCGGAGCCGAGGTTGAACACGACGGCCCCCCGGGCTTCCGACAACGCGGCCGCGAAGATCCGGAAGTCCCGCAGACTGCCGCCCCCGAGGGCGGCCCCATCGCAGGCCGGGTCATAGTGGATGGTGTCCGTCCCCAGTGCCACGTGCACTGTGGCCGGGATCCCCCGGCGTGCGGCCCGTGCGAGCAGGCTGACGTCGCGGTGCGGGGCCGGCTCGGCCTCCAGCGCGGCACCCCACGCCTCCCCCAGACCGTCCCCCGCGCGAGCGGCGTCGGATGCGACCCGGTTCATGAAGGTCCCGGTCTCGTCGACCATGCCGAACGTGCCGCTCGCCAGGTTCGCCTCGACATCCTCGGACGTGCACCCCATGCGCGCGATCTCGACGTCGTGGATGGCGGCCGCACCGTTCATGGCCACATGCGTGAAGACTTCGCGCTCGATGAGCTCGATCAGGCACGGGCTGACCCCGACCTTGACGACATGTCCGCCCAGCATGAGCACCACGGGTCTGCCCGCACGGTGCGCGGTCACGGTGCGCGCGATCACCTCCCGCAGCGTGCGCGCGGCGAGTTGGTCGGGCA
This sequence comes from bacterium, assembly GCA_031408715.1. Classification (GTDB taxonomy): domain Bacteria; phylum Eisenbacteria; class RBG-16-71-46; order RBG-16-71-46; family RBG-16-71-46; genus JAIOPA01. The sequence continues at coordinate 2,363 of JANNWR010000274.1, read as the reverse complement.
GCGATGCGATCACGGCGGCCGCGGCGCGCGGGTCGAGTGGCCGCGCGAAGTCCGCGACCAAGACCTTCGTGGGGCGCTCGTGGGCAGACAGGCGCGTCAATTTCGACAGATCGGCTTCGCGGTAGCGGCTCATCCCTGTGTCGGCTCCCCGTGGTTCAGCTCCCCGTCTTGATCTCCTGCAAGACCACCTTGACCGAGCCGATCACGACCTTGCTCTTCATGAGCACCGGCATACGGCGCGCGTCATCCGTGAGCCAGATCACGAGCCGACCCTTGTTCTTGAAGATGCCGCCCGCCTTCAGGAGCGGTTCGATGACGACACAGTCGAACTTCCCGGCCGGCGTCTTGATCCGCTCGCGGCCGAGGATGCGTACTTCCATCGGCGCGGTCTTCCGGCTGGCATGATAGTCGAATGTGACGCGGCCGCCGACGGGCAGCGCCAGGAATCGCGTCGTGTAGAACGACGACAGCGCATCCTGGACCGGGCCTGGGACCGTGAACAGTTGGCCGTTCTTGTAGCGCATGCGTGACGAGTCCGGCTCGTACACCATGGTGTCGTTGGCGGTGTAGTGACCCTCGTGCCGGTCCTCGAAATAGCGCCAACTGTAGCGCGCGTCGAAGTCCCAGAAGGACTCGATGCGATTGCGCACCCGATAGACCCGGTCGAAGAAGCCATTCGATTCGGCACGCGCGACCAGGCGCCAGACGGGGTGGCCCTGCCATTCGGCGACCTCGGGCACCTCGAGCCAGGCGCTGCCCGCGTGGATGAATCCGTACTGCACGGAGAAGCGCAAAGACTCCCCGGCCTTGAATGGCTCCGCCGAAGCCGGCAGGGTATCCAGAACGGCGCCCCCGCGCTTGAAGTCGGCGCTGTCGGGCAACTCGGGTTCGTCGCCACGCCCCGGCGCTGGCAGGGCGAGCAGGCCCAGCGCCAGCAACAGCGGGAAGGTTGTTCGGATGGCTCTTGAGGCGACTGGCCCCATGGGCGAGACCCCTCTAGTATGTCCGGTGCAGTGGTGCATGCACGCGAACTACGCAAGTCCAGTGCCGTTGCTGAGCGACCATCGGGGGAGTCACTATGTCGTCGAGCCAATCGCCTGTCAAACCTCGCCTTGCGCCGTCGGATCGGCTGCAGAACGTGCCGCCCTACACCCTCGCGAAGGTGTTCCAGAATCGCGACGAGAAGCTGCGGCAGGGCGTCGATGTCATCGATCTGGGCGTCGGCAACCCGGACATCCGGCCGCCGCAGCAAGCACTGGATGCATTGCAGGCTGCACTGGTCGACCCCATGGTCCAGAACCACCGCTACCCGTCATTCAACGGCCTGCCCGAGTTCCGCTCCGCGGTCGCAGGCTGGTACGGCAAGCGCTTCGGCGTCGGCATCGACAGCGAGCAGGAAGCCATGGCGCTGGTCGGTTCCAAGGAGGGCATCGCCAAGTTCTTCCTCGCCCACCTGAACCCCGGCGACACCATCCTGCTGTGCACGCCCTGCTACCCCGCCTATCTGGGAGTCGCGGCGCTGGCGCAGGTCCGCGTCATCGAGGTGCCGCTGCTGCCGTCGAATGGCTTCCGCCTGGACCTTGCCGCCATCCCCGAGGACGAGGCGCGCCGCGCCAAGGTCCTGTTCCTGAACTTCCCCAACAACCCGACGGGCGCGACCGAGACCGCCGAGATGTACGACGAAGTGCTGGCGTTCGCGCGCAAGTACGACCTGTTCGTGGTCAGCGACATCGCCTACTGTGACCTGCCGCTCGACCCGTCGTATCGCGCGCGTTCGTTCCTCCAGCACGATCGCGACAAGGAACGCACGCTCGAGTTCCACTCGTTCTCGAAGAGCTACTCGATGCAGGGCTGGCGCCTGGGCTTCGCAGCCGGGAACTCCGAAGCGATCGCCAACCTGACGCGCATCAAGTCGAACATGGACTTCGGCGTGTTCATGGCGATCCAGCGCGCCGGGCTCGCGGTGCTGAATGGCCCGCAGGACTACTGCGTCGACGCTTCCAGGCTCTACCGGAAGCGTGGCGAGGCGTTCCTCGAGGCCCTCGCTCCGCTCGGGGCCCCGATCACGCTCCCCAAGGCGACGCTTTACCTATGGCTGCCCATCCCGCCGGCATTCACGAACTCACTCGACTTCACGGCCGACCTGCTCGACAAGACCGGTGTCGTCGTCTCGCCGGGCTCGGGCTTCGGTCATGCCGGCGAAGGCTTCGTTCGCCTCGCGCTGTGCGCCGACGAGGCGCGCTGTGGCGATGCCGGCAGACGCATCGTGAAGGCGGGCTACACCTGGTAGCAGGCGAACGGACCCGGCGAACGTCCGACAGGCACCATCCACCCAGTCAGCAGCGGCCCTCGGCGGGAACGAC
>JANNWR010000273.1:0-1713 GCA_031408715.1 bacterium | reverse complement strand
ACGTCGTGGAGGAATGTCTGCAACAGAGACGAGCGCAGTGCGGGCAGCCCCATGCAGGCGTTGTCGAGCTGCTCCAGGTCGACCGCCGGGCCCTCCGGAATCACCGGGATCTCGACTTCGACGATCTCCGTGCGATACGACTTCGTGGCCGCGCGCGGCGCGGGCGACACCGTGGCCGGGGCCTCGAATGCCCCCGACACGACCGTGAGCTTGGGTGGCGAACTCGGCTGGGACTCCCCTTCGGCATTCCGGCCGTCGCGGGAGGTGTACTTCTCGACCAACTGCGTGAGCCGTTCCAGCTGAACCGGCTTGCCGAGCACGTCATCCATGCCCGCGGCGAGGCAGCGCTCGCGGTCGGGCCGGTGGTCGGCGTTGGCGGTGAGTCCGATGATCGGCGTGCGCCAGGCTCCGCGCTCGCGCGCGCGGATGGCCGCCGTGGTGCGACAGCCATCCAAGTCGGGCATCTGCATGTCCATCAGGATCAGGTCCCAGCGGTTGCCCTCGGTCAGCTCGATCGCACGGCGGCCGCTGTTCGCGACCTCGATGTTGTAGCCGACCCGGTGCAATGCGCTCGTGGTGACGAGCTGGTTCACCGCATCGTCGTCCACGAGCAGCAGGCGCAGCTTGCCGCGCCGCGCTTCCGCCAGGAAGTGCCGCGTGACGAGTGGCCGGTCTTGCTGCGGCACGCCGTCGTGACTCGGGTGCAGGATCTCGGAAAGCGTCTCGTACAGCTGCGTGGGATCGAGTGGCTTCATGAGGTAGGCCGCGAAACCCGCTGCCTTCACGCGGCCGCCATCGCCCGGCCGTCCGACGTTCGTGACCATGATGAGTTGCATGGGGTCGAGATCGCCGTCGGCGCGGATCGCGAGCCCGAGCTCCTCACCGTCGAGCATCTCGAGGTGACGATCGAGCACCGCGACCGAGAACGGCTCACCCTGGGCGGCCGCCTCGTGCACCATCCGCAGGGCTTCCGGACCATTCTCCGCCCGCGATACCTCGCAACCCCATGCCTGCAGCACCTCGAGCAGGGGCTCGCGGTCGCCAGGATTGCCGTCGGCGACCAGCACTTTCAAGCCGCGCAGCGCGACCTCGGGCGTGGGAACCACCGGGCCACTGATCATGACCGGCTGTTTCTCGAGCCGGAGACGGAACCAGAATGTGCTGCCTTCGCCCGGAGCGCTCGTCACACCCATCTCACCACCCATCGCCTCGATCAGGCGGCGCGAGATGGCCAGACCGAGCCCCGAACCGCCGAAGCGGCGCGCGATGCTGGCGTCGGCCTGGGCGTAGGGTTCGAACAGGGTCGGCAACGCCGCTGCGTCGATGCCCAGGCCTGTGTCCTTCATCTGGAAGAGCAGCGTGACGTGATGATCGTCCTCCGCCTCGCGGTCAATGCTCAGGCTGACCGAACCGCGCTCGGTGAACTTGATCGCGTTCGAACCCAGATTGAGCAGCACCTGGCGGACGCGGCCCGGATCGCCCTGCAGCCGCGACGGCACCACGGCGGCGACGCGAGTCTCGAAGCGCAGCGCCTTGCCCTCCGCCAGCGGCTGGAGAAGGCCGGCGACCTGGTCGGTCGTGACACGCAGGTCGAAGTCGAGCGTCTCGACCGGCATACGGCCGGCCTCAAGGCGTGAGTAGTCGAGCGAGTCGTTGATGAGCGCGAGCAGCGTCTGCGTGCTGTGCTGGATCATCTCGACCAGACGCCGTGAC
>JANNWR010000272.1:0-2217 GCA_031408715.1 bacterium | reverse complement strand
CACGTTGGCGGCGAGGTTCGTGGTCAGTGTGGCGATCGAGAGCGCGATCATGCTCAGTAGCACCGTGAATGGCCCGCCGATCTTGCCCAGCAGTTCGACCGGATCCCACACCACGTGTCCGCCCGGGAAGATGATGGCCGTGGCACTGGTGACCGCCACACCGATGAACGCGTACAGCGTCATCGTGGGTGGCAGGCCGAGCGCCTGACCGACGATCTGGTCCTTCTGCGACTTCGCATAGCGCGTAAAGTCGGGGATGTTCAGCGACAGCGTCGCCCAGAAGCCCACCATGGCGGTGAGCGACGGGAAGAAGATCTTCAGGAACTCGGGCGTGGTCGCGAACCTGGACGGCTGCGACAGGATCGGCCCGAATCCACCGGCCTTCACGTACGCCCAGCCCAGCAACGCAAGCCCGACGATGATCAGGAACGGCGCGGCCACGCTCTCCAGCCACTTGATGCTCTCGGTGCCCTTCACGATGAACCACACGTTCAGCGCCCAGAACACCAGGAATCCCAACGCCTCACCGGTCGAGAGCCCGAGCCCCGCGGGCAGCACGGCGGGCAGCGTGGCGATGCCCGGCCAGAGCTGCTTGCCGAGCTGATAGAGCGCCGCACCGCCGAACCACGTCTGGATGCCGAACCAGCCGCACGCCACCAGCGCGCGCAGCAGCGCGGGCACGTTGGCGCCCAGAACGCCGAAGCTGGCGCGCGCGAACACCGGGAACGGGATGCCGTAGCGCGTGCCGGCGTGCGCGTTGAGCATCATGGGCAGCAGCACGATCGTATTGCCGAGGAAGATCGTGAGCATGGCCTGCGACCACGACATACCCGAGTCGATGAGCCCGGACGCCATGGTGTACGTGGGAATGCACACGCTCATGCCGATCCACAGCGCGCAGAAATGCCACCAGTTCCACGTACGCTCCGATGCGGGGACCGGGGCGAGATCGGCGTTGGTCAGCTGGGCGGAGCGGTCTGCATGCGCGGCCTGCGGCATGGCACCTCCGTTGCGGTTCTCACGCGGCGCACCGGGTGCACGCCGCGAACGGACCGGGCGATACTAGCGAAGCGGCAACCCGCGTGTCTCGCAATTATGCACGAGCCCGGAGGCGCCCTCCGTGAGCGGGAAAGGTCCTTCGGGCGCCCGCCCCATGCGACGGCCGTCGCGCGGCTCACCTCACGCGCTGGCCGTCCTTCATGACGAATCGCACCTTGCGCAGCGCGCCAACCTCACGCGTCGGGTCGCCCTCCACCGCGATCAGGTCGGCGAACAGCCCCGGCGCGACACGGCCCAACTGGCGCTCCATGTGGAACACCTTGGCATTCCCGCTGGTGGCGCACTTCACGGCCGCAAGTGGCGTCATGCCGTACTCGACCATGGCCTCCAGCTCGCGCACGTTGTCGCCGTGCGAGAACACACCCACGTCGCCGCCGAACACGATAGTCACGCCGGCCGCCAGCGCGGCCTTGAAGCTGGCGCGCTTGGCGAGCAGGTCCGCGGTCGGCGGCTTCGCCCCCTTCACCCAGGCATCGAAGTAGGTGGCGTACGCCTCGCCAGCGGCGAGTGTCGGGCACAGAGCCACGCCATGCTGCTTCATGAGCCGGAACACCTCGGGCGTGCCGTCGTCGCCATGCTCGATGGTCTCGACGCCGGCCATCACCGCGCGCCGCATGCCCTCGGGCGACATGGCGTGCGCGACACAGGGCCGGCCGCTGTCGCGCGCCGTGCGCACCATGGCGGTCAGTTCCTCGAGTGTGAAAGTCGGCGCGATGCTGTGCCCGGGACCCCAACGATAGTCGGCGTACACCTTGATCCAGTCGGCGCCATGCCCGATCTGACTGCGCACGACGCGCGTCATCTCTTCGACGCCGCTCGCCTCCTCGGCACCCTGCGGCGGATCGAACGCGTAGGACGCTCGTCGCGGGCCATAGCTGCCAGTGGCGACGATCGCGCGCGTCGTGGTGATGATGCGCGGGCCCGGCACGATGCCCTGCTCGATGGCGCGCTTCAACTGCACGTCGCCGTCGCCACCACCCTCGGTACCGAGGTCCCGCACGGTCGTGACGCCGGCATCGAGCGTGGTGCGTGCGTGGGCAACCGCACGCGCGATGCGCAGCCCGAACGGCTCGGCGAGTACCTGCGCGTCCCACAGCGTCTCGTTGTAAGGATGCAGGAACAGGTGCGCGTGGCCCTCGATGAGCCCGGGCATCAGCG
>JANNWR010000271.1:0-2473 GCA_031408715.1 bacterium | reverse complement strand
CCCTTCCATCCACACCACACCGGAGAGCTTTTCGACCAGGTCGGCGGGCTTCTGCTTGAGATCGGTGTCCCAGTAGAAGCGCGCGTCATCGAGCCGTGCGACCAGCACGTCCTCATTGCCCTTGCGCACGGTGTCGACGCCCGAGGCGTCACCGTTGCGCACGGTGAGGAAGAAGGGCAGCAGTGTGCCGTCTTCGCGTTCTACCGCATAGAATCTCTGGTGTTCACGCAGCGCGGTGACGATGACCTCGCGCGGCAGGTCCAGATAGCGCTCGTGGAACGCGCCGATGATCGTGGTCGGCCACTCGATCAGGAAGTTGATGATGTCGGTGAGTTCTTCGTCCGCGACCACGCGCCCGCCGCGCTCGGCCGCGGCGGCGGCGATCTGCTCGCTCACGATGCGACGGCGCTCGTCGGGGTCGGCCAGAACCTTCGCGCCGCGCAGCGCATCCAGGTAGCCGCTGGGTTCCATGACCGCGACCGTCCCCGGGTGCAGGAAGCGATGACCGAACGTGACGCGGTCGGCCATGACGCCGAACGCGTTCACCGGCACGACGTCGGTGCCGAGCAGGCCCAAGAGCCAGCGCACGGGACGGCCGAATCGATAGTCGCCGGCATCCCAGCGCATGGTCTTCGGGAACTGCAGCTTCTGGGCGACCGCCGTGAGCATGGCGGGAATCACGTCGAGCGCCGCCTTGCCGGTGTGCTGCACCGTCACGGCCACGTACTCGCCCTTGGGCGTGTCGACCCGGCGCACGGCCGAGGGCTCGACACCCTTGCCCGCGCAGAAGCCGAGCAGTGCGCGCGTCGGGTTGCCCGCCGCGTCGAATGCCACCTTGGCTGCGGGCCCCATCGCCTCCTCGGCGAAGTCGGTCTGGCGATCCTCCACACGGTGCACGAGCACGGCGAGCCGGCGCGGCGTGCTGAACGTGAGCACGCCACCGAAGCCCAGGCGCAGCGACTCGAGACCTTCGCGCACGCCGCGTTCCAACTGCTCGACCGCCGGCGGCACGTAGCCCGCGGGCAGTTCCTCGACACCGATCTCGAACAACAGGTCGCGGCTCACTGGGCGGCCTCCTTCTTCGCGGACTTCGCCGCCATCGAGGCTGCCTGGGCCGACGCCTTGGCCATGGTCTCATCGCGGATGGCGAGCCAGCGCTGGCGCTCGACCTCGTCCTTGATGAGCGGATAGCCCAACTCCGCGCGCAGGTGCGCGTAGGCTTGGGCAGCCTTGCGCGCGATGCGGCGCACGCGGCCGATGTAGCCGACGCGCTCGCTCACCGAGATCGCACCGCGCGCGTCGAGCAGGTTGAACGTGTGCGAGCACTTGATCACGGCGTCATAGCCGGGGCTCACAAGTTTCAGGTCGAGCAAGCGGTCGGCCTCGGACTCCCAGATCTTGAACATCTGGAACAGATCCGGCACGGGGGCCTGCTCGAAGTTGTAGTGCGACCACTCCCACTCGTTGCGCACCCACAGGTCGCCCCAGGTCACACCCGGCGCCCACATCAGGTCCTGCACGCGGTCGGTGCCCTGCAGCATCATGCCGATGCGGTCGAGGCCGTACGTGAGCTCTGCCGAGACGACCGGCAGGTCGAGCCCGCCGCACTGCTGGAAGTACGTGAACTGCGAGATCTCGGTGCCGTCACACCACACCTGCCAGCCCAGGCCAGCAGCGCCGAGCGTCGGGCTCTCCCAGTCGTCCTCGACCAGGCGCAGGTCGTGCTGCAGCGGATCGAGTCCCATGGCGGCGAGCGACTGGAAATAGGCGTCCACGACATCGCTCGGCGCGGGCTTCAACAGGACTTGATATTGGAAGAACTGCTGGAAGCGGTTCGGGTTCTCACCGTAGCGCCCGTCCTTTGGACGGCGGGACGGTTCCACGTAGGCCACACGCCAGGGCTCCGGCCCGAGCGAACGCAGGAACGACGCGGGATTGAACGTACCCGCCCCGACCTCGGACGAGTACGGCTGCTGGATGACGCAGCCGCGGTCGGCCCAGAACTGCTCGAGTGCCAGGATCATGTGCTGCAGCGAGCGGCGCGGTTCGGACGCGGACATGGCGGAACGGCTCCGGGTACAAGGGAGTGCGTGTGCAAGGGAGCAAGGGTACGGAAAGAGCGTGCGAGTGTAAGCGGGCGCGCGAGTGCTGACCAGTCGCGCGTCGCGCGGGCGCTAGCGCGGTTCGGCTGCGGGTGGTGCGGTCGCGGCGTCGGGAGACTCGGGCGGCTGCGCCGCAGCGGCGGCGGCCGCGGCAGCGGTCGCGGCGCTCGCGGCTTCGGCGCGGGACGCCCGTTCGGTGGCCGTGTCGGCGATCGCTTGTGCCGCCGCCGTTGCAGCGTCCGCCTCGGTCGGCGGGCGCTTGGCATCCGCCACGCCCGGCAACAGCGCCTCGGGCGGAATGACATAGGCCGGCAGCCGGACCGACGGTTCGGGCGTCGTCCGCGCACCCGGCGCCGGCCCATCGAGGCCGC
>JANNWR010000270.1:0-36586 GCA_031408715.1 bacterium | reverse complement strand
GCCAGTGTCCAGCACTGCGATCTTGAGACAGGATCGCGTTGGAGTTCCGCCACACGCTTCCACGACAACGCGGATGCTGCCCCGTTCGGTGAACTTGATGGCGTTGCCAACCAGGTTCATGACCACCTGGCGGATGCGGGCTGGGTCTCCGACCAGCCGGATGGGCGCATCCGCCCCGTAGACCAGCTCGATAGTCAGTCCCTTGGCCTCCGCCAGGGTCCTGAGTAGCACGACGATATCCTCGAGCGCCGCACGCAGGTCGAACGGGATCTGTTCAAGCTCCATGCGACCTGCCTCGACCTTGGAGAGATCCATGATCTCGTCGATGAGCGTGAGCAAGGAGTCCGAGGAGTCGCTGATGGTGCGGACGAGCCCGCGTTGGTTCTCAGCGAGTGGCGTGTCCAGTAGCAGGCGCGCTACACCGACCACCCCAGTCAGGGGCGTGCGAAGCTCGTGGCTCATGTTGGCCAGGAATTGCGACCTGGCTCGTGCTCCTGCCAGCGCAAGTTGGCGATGCCGGTCGAGCGTCGCCAGCATGTGTGAACCGATCGACAGCACGAAGATGAGGGCGAATAGATAGCCCATCGCGGTCCAGCGGGCACGGGCAATGAGTGCTGCCCAACGCCCCGCATCGAAATCCACCCCGAGCACACCGTCGACGCGCCCGTCCGGAGCGCGCAGCGGCCTGTAGGCACTGACCCACGTGCCCCAGCGGTCTGCGAACGGGACGCGGTCGAACAGTGTCTGGCCTGCGAACGCCAAGGTGAGATTCGGCAGGTCACTGGCGTCGTACGACTCCCCGATCACAGTGCGCTGCTCGCGCTCCCCTTCCACACGGCCGTTGTGGTCGTAGTCGGTCTCGGAGTCGACGATGAGCCGTACGGTGCCATCCGGGTCCCGTCGGAACGTGTAGATGTCGTTCGCGGATGGGTTGGCCTTGAGCCAGCGTCGCTGCGCATCGATCATGCGCAGGTAGCGGGGATCTGTTGGTGACGTGCCGACGCGGACGGTGGAATGCCCCAGTACCTCGAGCTCGCCCGCATAGGTCGCGGCGTAACCCGTGAGCAGGTGCTCGATCCCGAGTCGCGTGCTGTCACCCCACCACTGCGTGAGCGGCCAGCCAGTGGCCAGCACCGCGACGATGCCCGATGCTGCGAGTAGTCGCAGGCGCAGGGGTGCACCAGCCCGCCAGGTCAGTGTCTGCAGACCGACGAAGCACAGGATCGAGAACAGGCAGAAGCACAGGTAGTCGTAAGGTGCGGGCATCAGGGCGCCAGAGGTGAGCGGCGGGGATCGGAGTTGACTTCAGTATCGGCAGGTAGAAGTCGTGCTGAAGTCCATGCGATCAGCCCGGGAGGAGACCCGCGGTCTCATGTGGCACATTCTCGTGAGACCCTGAGCCGTTGGGAATACATCAGTTACATGTCGTCACCAGTGAAAGCACCAGAGCCTGGGCAGTCCCCATCAGCGAAACTCCGGGCCGAATCAGGACGCAGCGCCGGGGGCCCGCATCATCAACCTGTGAGCCGCGCTGCCCCTAACGTCCCATTGGCGGGAGCCGTGCGAGTGTTACCTTGAGGTGTGTAAAGGGGGATACGAGCCACTCGACAGCAGCGGCTGAAGACATCGCTCGCAGCCCTTCGCCAATGGAATCGGGCGTCCACGAGTGAAGATCATGGAGGGCGGGAGGCCCGCCCCGGGAGGATATCCTTGACGACGCAAACCGTGCCGCCGACGCAGGCGGGTGCCACACTCCAGTACGACGGCAAGTCCATGACGTTGCCGCTCGTCCGCGGGACCGAGAACGAGACCGCTATCGACATCGAGAAACTGCGCGCGCAGACCGGGCTCATCACCATGGACCCGGGCTACGGAAACACGGGTGCGTGCAAGAGCGCGATCACCTTCATCGACGGCGAGAAGGGCGTGCTGCGCTACCGCGGCTACGACATCGCCGATCTGGCGGGGAACAGCAACTTCCTCGAAGTGTCCTGGCTGCTTCTCCATGGCGAACTGCCGAAGCGCGCTGAACTAACGGCCTTCCAGCACGACGTCAGCCGTCACACCCTGCTGCACGAGAACTTCCGGCGCTTCTTCGAGGCGCTGCCGAAGGACGCGCACCCGATGCCGGTGTGTGCCGCCGCCGTTGCGGCCCTGGCGACGTTCTACCAGGAGCCCGGCATGGACGAGCAGATGCTCAAGGAGACGGCCGTCCGGTTGATCGCCAAGATGCCGACGATCGCCGCCTACTCCTACAAGCATTCGATCGGGCAGCCGTTCATGTACCCGAACAACCGGCTCGACTACACGTCGAACTACCTGCAGCTGATGTTCGCCACACCGGCCGAGGAGTATGTGGTCGATCCGCTGTTCGCACGCACGCTGGACCTGCTGTTCATCCTGCACGCCGACCACGAGCAGAACTGTTCCACCAGCACCGTGCGCATGGTGGGCAGCTCACAGGCCAACCTGTTCGCCAGTGTGTCGGCCGGCATCAGCGCGTTGTGGGGCCCGCTGCACGGTGGCGCAAACCAGCACGTCGTCGAGATGCTCGAGAAGATCGAGGAGGAAGGCATCGACGCTCAGCAGTTCGTCGATCGCGCCAAGGACAAGAAGGACAACAGCCGGCTCATGGGCTTCGGTCATCGCGTCTACAAGAACTACGACCCGCGCGCCGCGGTGATCAAGAAGGCCTGCACCGACGTGCTGAACCGGCTCGGCGTCAAGAGTCGTCAGCTCGAGATCGCCATGCAGCTGGAAGAGATCGCGCTACGGGACGACTACTTCGTGAGCCACAAGCTCTATCCCAACGTCGACTTCTACTCCGGCATCATCTACAAGGCGCTCGGCATCCCGGTGAACATTTTCACCGTGATGTTCGCGATCGGCCGCATGCCGGGATGGATCGCACAGTGGCTCGAGATGCGCCGCGATCCGGCCAACCGCATCGGGCGTCCGCGCCAGATCTACACGGGCGCGACGCTGCGGCCGTACGCTGGGATCGACAAGCGCTAGCAGTCGCCATCACACGAACAGGTCCCGCGGATGATCTCCGACGGGGCCTGTTCGTTTCATTGCGACTCTTCGATTGACCTGCACCGAGCGATCGCGGATGACGCGGCTGGGATCGTCCGGGGCGTGACCCCACCGTTCGCGATCAAGACTGGGGGGCACCACCACACGGTCCGAGGCCGAACTTGTCGCGCATGCGCTGGCGAAAGCGTTCGCGTTCATCGGGTGTCATGGCCGCGAAGTGCTCCTCCATCCGCTCCTCCAGGCGTCCGTGCATCCGGTCGCGCATCCGGCCTCGGAAGCCCTCTCCCATGCGGGAGCGCGGGCCGCTGTTCATCCCGAAACCTCCGAACAGCAGGCGAGACAGCACGAGGATCCCCAGGGCTTGCCAGAACGTCAGTGCGTGCCAGCCGAACATCGGGGGCAGCAGCCAGTTCCACAGGCTCATGACGGCGTAGCCGCCGAGCGAGATGAACAGCGCGAAACCGATCAGCGCCAGCGGGGCGATCCACATCCACTTCTTCTTCATGACCAGCTCCTCACTCGTCTTCGAGTTCGTCGTGAACCGACTGCAACCGTTCGCGGAGCCTGAGCACCGCGTAGCGTTTGCGCGACAGCAGCGTGTTCACGCTCACGCCAGTCGCCTTCGCCATGTCCTTGAAGCTCGTGCCCTCGATCTCGTGCGCGAGGAACACCTCACGCTGGTCCGCCGGCAGTTCGGTGATCGCTGCTTCGAGTTCCTCGAGCAAGAGTTGCCGCAGATACAGTGCTTCAGGCCCGTCGTCGGGTGATGGCAAGAGGTCGTCGACGGACGGCGCGTCGCCTTCCCCTGTGCCGTTGGCCAGATCCCCGAACAACTCGGGCTGCTTCTTCCGGAACAGGTCGGTGATGCGATTGCGTGCCACGCGGAACAGCCAGCCACTGACGTGCTCGATCGGAACGAGCAGGCGGTTGGCTTCCACCAACTCGCCGAACACGTCCTGGAGGATGTCCTCCGCATCGCGAGGGTCGGGCACTCGCCGGCGGATGAAATGGCCCAGTCGGGACTGCTCCCGTTCGACCACTTCTTCGATCCGCTTGTCCTGGTCAGGTGCCATACGTTCCGGCCTCGCCGTGTCCTCCCCTCTACTTGGTGTAGACGGATGAGTCGGCCGGATATTGTACGCGGTGGAGTGACTGGAGCCGCCCGCACCCGCAGGGCGCTTCCGGGTCTGGCGCCGTCCGGCGGCCCTGTGCTTCGTGCAGCGAATGCCGAGCAGCTCAGGGGGCCTGGCGGCCCGTCTCGACGATGGCACGGAGCGCTTGTGTGAGCGCGACATCCCCTGGCGCAAGGGTGAGGCCGCGCTCGAGTGCGGTACGAGCTCCCGTCAGATCGCGGGCCGCGATCCGGATACGCGCCTCGTAGTTGTAGGCGCGTGCGTCGTGCGGGGCGACGCTCTGGGCTTCGCGGAAGTGCGCGAGCGCGGCTTCGGGATCGTGCGTGGCGAAGGCCGTGACTCCGAGCATCAGGAGCGGCTCGAGACGGCCTGGTCCATGGGCAGTGCGCAGCGCCTGTCGCGCTGCTTCAGCCGCTCCCTCCGCATCACCGCTCGCGAGTCGCGCGCGCGCCAAGTCGAGCGGGGTCGGGGAGCCCGAACTGTCGGCCGACCTGGCGCGTTCCTCCGCAAGCCGGGTCGCCAAGGCACCACGTCCGGCGGCACGCAACTCGGTGTACACGGCCGAGGCGTTCTCCCGGTGCACACTCGCCAGCAGTTGTCGTGCACGCCACTCGATCACGGGTTCGGCGGGCCAGCCGGCGAGCGGACCGCCCGCCGGTGGGATCGCGGTCAGCCCGAATGCGGCCGTCACGCCAGGATGCTGGCTGTTGTAGCCACGGCCGACTTCGATCATGTCGCGCGGCGCCTGATACTCGACGAATGGCCGCTCGTCGGTGTTGAGCTCCCCACCCGCTGCCAATGCGCGCAGTGTCGCTCCCGAGCCCACGTAGAACGACGCTATCTGTTCGGGTGCCTGCAGCCGCGCGCGGTCGAGTTCGTATCGCACCGCGGGTGCGCGCAGCCGGTCGAGTGAGAGCTCACGGCCGGGCGGTGCGGCAACCAGGATCGCGTCGGCGGCATCCCACAGGCAGAACAAGTGCGCGTCCGGGAACACGGTGGTGAACGACGCGATCAGGCTCTGGAACGTGCGCGGCGACAGTTCGTAGAGCTGTACCCATTGGCAGAACACACCGTCCGGCGCGAGCCGGGTCCGGACGCGTCGGTAGAAGTCGACCGTGAACAGGTTGTTCACGCCCGCGATCCACGGATTCGAAGGCTCCGAGATCACGAGATCGTAGAGACCCGCACCGTGTGCAAGCTGCGTGCGAGCGTCCTCCATGTGAACCGTGACACGTGGGTCGTCGAGCGGGTCGCGGCCCGGCTCGTGGAAGAATCGCGAAGCCGTGAAGACGGCGGGTTCGAGTTCCACGATGTCGGTGGACCCGGCGCCAGCCGCAAGCGCCGCGGCCGCCGTGACGCCCGAACCGTGCCCGACCACCAACGTGCGCGCCCCCGAGTCCGCCATGGCGGCGGGGATCAACCCGAGTAGCACCTGCGTGAGCATGTCGCCCGTGCCGGCATCGACCTTGCCGCCCACTCGCATCCACACACGCTCGTGGTGCTCGTCCGTGACCACGAGCACGGAGGCATTGATGCCGTCCTTGTAGAACAGCACACGCTGCTTGGCGGTCATCGCCCGCGTCGGATCACCGCTGGCGCCCGCCTCGCGCGCCAACTTGAGCAAGCCTTGCGCGCTGCTCGGACGGTAGGTTCCGAGCGACATGACCAGAGGATCCCAGCGTGGCGAAGTCCATCCCACCACGGCGATGGCCGCCAGCGACACCGTGACCGCAAGTATCGGCCGGGTCCCAAGGCGCGCGGCTCCTGGCAGCACCAGCGCCACGAGCCCGACGAGCGCCGCGAGTGCTGAAGCCAACAGCACCACGCCCTGCACGCCAAGTGCGGGCAGCAGGATGAACCCGGCGGCGAGCGAGCCCGCGATGGTGCCGAGCGTGTTGATCGCGTAGGCCGCGCCCGTGGTGGCCCCCGACGCGCCGCTCTGCAGCAAGCGTGCCGCCACCGGGAACACCGCACCGAGGAGGAGGCACGGCACGAACAACACCATGGCGACCAACGCCAGTTCGCCTGCGAGCAGTCCCGCCCATGCGGTGCCGGTGCGCTCGCCCAGGTCGAGCATCGCCTTCGGCAGCCCGCTATAGAAACGCAGGCTCACGACCGCGGTGAACGAGACCCCGAGTTGGAGGATGGCGAACCACCAGGGTGCGATCGAACGGCGGGACAGGAACGGTGCGATGGCTGCGCTGCCGAGCGCCAGACCCAGCAGGTAGACTCCAAGCACCGCCGAGAAGGAGTACACCGACGAGCCCAGGACCAGACCGAACAGCCGCACCCACGCGAGTTGCAGCAACAGTGCGGTGAATCCACTCACCGCGAACAGGGCCGCGAACGCGGCGCGTGGACCGCGTGCGAGGATCGCGACGGCGGGATCCTGAGCGGTGCTCGCGCGCGGCGTGTCGCGCTCTCCCCCTGCGCTCACCCACGCGAGCGCGGCTGCCAGCAGGTTGAGCGCCGCTGCCACGAACGTGGTGGCGGTGAGTCCGAGGCGCGGCAGCAACAGGAACCCGCCGAGTAGCGAACCCACCACGGCACCCAGCGTGTTGATCGCATACAGCCACGCGAGTCCCGCTCCGAGCGCGCCGCGTTCGATGCGCGCCACCAGCACAGGCAGCGTCGCACCCATGAGCGCGGCCGGGGGCACGAGCACGAGCAGCAGCAGCACGACGCGACTGGCCGCGAACGCGGAGCTCTCGCCGCCGAAGGCGCGATAGAGCTGCCCCACGGGTCCATCGAGCGAGCGCAACACTGGCAACAGTGCCACGCCGAGCACGGCCACACCGATCTCGAGCAGCGCATAACTGCGCGCGAGTCCTGGTCGACTGGCGAGCCGACCACCGAGAAACTGTGCTCCGAGTGCGAGTCCGCCAAGGAACGCAGCGACCACCGTGGCCACGGCCGGCAGCGAGCCACCGAGCAGATAGGTTAGTTGTTTGCCCCACACCACTTCATAGAGGAGCCCTGCCGCCCCGGAGCACAGGAAGCACACCACCGCCCACAGGGGCAGCGATCCAGAGGTGGCGCTCCGTCGTGGGGCTGGGGGCTTGGTCATGGGCGAACGAGTCTAACCCTTCGCGGGCCGGATGGAATACCGACATCGGGCCGGGGAGCGAGTCTCGGCACGACTCCGACTACACCGGGCCGGCTAGCGCGGATCATTGATGAACGGTGAGCCGAGGCCGGCCCGAAAGGGCAAGTTCAAGGGTTGCTACATCTTCGGAGACCGTTGGCCGATACCAGTGGAATGTGCCGTTCCACCTGTAGGCCCTTCCACCCCGGAGACTTGAATGCTTCTGTCGTGTTGCGTCGTCGTCGCTCATTTGGGGGTTTCGCTTCTCCAGTCTCATTCCACTTCTAGTTCGAACCACTCCGTAGATGCGACCACCGTCCCGGTGACGAGCGGGGCCAACAGCCTCGTGACGCCGATGACGATCGGTGCGGTCGCACCTGACTTCGAATTTCGCTCCAGCGATTTCGGCTGGCGCAGGTTGAGCGATGTGCTCGACCAAGGGAACGTGCTGCTCGTCTTCGGCGATTCGGACGATCAGTTGCGCTCACTGGAGTCGAGCCGCGCCCGTTTGGCCGGGGCGGGCATCGTGCCGATGTTCGTCACCTCCATGACCCGCGAAGCCACTTGGAATGCAGTCGTGCGCTGTGATGTGACCTACAGCGTGCTGTCGGATCCTTCCCGGGACGTGGCCACGAAGTTCTGCACCGCGAACGACCCCGCGGCGCGCGCATTCATCGGCTGGGTACTGATCGATGCTCGCGGCCGGGTCCGTGGCTTCGGCGGACAGCAGACTGCCACGCCGAACTGGGCCGCTGTGGCGAACACAGCGTTGGACGGAGGCGGAAGTCAGACCTTCGTCCAGGACTGACGAGCATGGTCGTGGAACGCCGGCGGGCCTGTGCGGCCGCCGGCGTTTTCGTACATACGCTAACTGTCCCAGGCGCCTCATTGGCCGTCATCCTCGACGGAGTCATCGCGCTCTCATATAGTCCCGTGGGTACGATTTTCCGCTCTCCCCAGACAGGAAGTCCCACCTTCGAGGCCTCTCATGCGAGCTTCGCCCAGGGACCTGCTGCCGGTCGTGGGTCTGTGCTTCGCCCTCACGGCCCACGCTGCCTCGCTGCAAGGTACCTTTGTCGAGAAGGGTACCAAGACGCCGCTGGCCGGAGTCGAGGTCGTGCTGCTTGCGGCGACCGACTCCGCGGTTGTGGCGCATGCCAGCACGGGCGCCGATGGACGCGTGCAGTTCGACAGTCTCCGCGTTGCCCGCTACGTCCTGCGCGCCTCATTGTTGGGGTACGGGACATACACCCGACCGGACATCGAGCTGACCGCGTCCTCTCCCCGCTTCGAACTCGGTCGAGTCGAACTCGCGGTCTCGGCGATCGCGTTGAAAGGCGTCGAGACGAGCACGGCGCGCGCCACTGCGATTCTCGGGGCCGATCGCAACATCTACCTTGCGAAGGACATCCCGAGCAATACGGCCACGGAGCTGCTGCGGGCGGTCCCCGAGCTCGATGTCGACATCAACGACCGCGTCAGCATCCGGGGTAGCAACTCCGTGACCGTGCAGATCAACGGGCGGAAGTCGCCGCTCGACGGTGACGCGTTGGCCGCGTTCCTGAGACAGTTCCCGGCCAGTCGGATCGAACGTGTCGAGGTGATGGCGAACCCCTCCGCCAAGTTCGACCCCGAGGGCATGGCCGGCATCGTCAACATCGTCACCAAGGAGCCGCTCGATCTGGGGCTGAGCGGCAGCACCAACATGACCCTCGGCAGCACCGGAGGCGGCCCAGGCGCGCGGGTCGCGTGGCAACAGGGCAAGCTCACCCTGTACGGTGGGGTGAGCGGATGGTCGAGTCGATCGAACTACCTCAGCGACGATCGCCGCGAGAACCTGCTGGCGCAGCCGGTGAGCACCTATCGGACCCATACGGATACCGACAACCGGGGCGTATTCGGGAACCTGGACCTGTCGTCGGATCTCGCCTTCGACAAACGTTCGACCCTGTATGCCACGCTGAACGGCAGCGGCAGCGGGAATCGCTCGGATGGATTCGCCACCGGCGAGATCACCACAGCCATGGCGGGCGTGACGTCGGCCTACCGACGGGACAGCAACACGGACTCGGACTGGAACTCCGGGAACGCGACCGTGGGGTTCACCCATGTGGTCGAGAAGAGCCGCAATGAATGGACCGCTGAGTTGCGCATGAGCGAATCCCCGAGCGGCTACGCGGCAGATGCGGTCGAGCACCTGCTCGTGCCGGTCGCGAGTTCGGGTCGGATCTCGAACTTCGACAACGACTCCAGGAGTCGTGACCGTTCGTTCCAGTTGGACGAGACCATCCCGTTCGGCAAGCAGGGCAAACTCGAGGCGGGCTATCGAGGGGTCGACCGTCGGAACACGGTGCGGACGACACTCACCGTCTCGCAGGCATCCACCGGCGCCGGACTCACGGACTACGAACACCAGGAGACCTTCCACTCCGGCTACGTCACCTGGGGGTCCACCGTTCGCAAGCTGTCGTTCCAAGCCGGCGTCCGCGGCGAGGCGGCGAATACCGACCTCGAAGTGCGGACACGGCGAGTGACATACGCCAATGACTATCGCAGTCTGTTTCCGTCCGCGAACCTTGCGTACGACTTCGGCAAGGGCCGCAGCATGCGGCTCACGTACTCCAAGCGCATCGAGCGACCATCCCCGTTCTTCTTGAACCCGGACGTGCCCGCGATCGACACGCTCCTGCGCACGGTGGGCAATCCGTTCCTGGCGCCTAAATACACTCACTCTTTCACGCTCGATGCCAGCTGGAACGGATCGCGAGGCCTGCTGCGCATCTCGCCATTCTTCCGCGAGACGATTCGGAACTGGGACCAGTTCCGGATCGTCGACGCTCAGGGCGTACTGGTGTCGACGTGGCGTAACGCCTCGTCCGTTCGCACCGCGGGGGCGAGCGTCACGGCCTCGTTGCGGCAGACCAAGCGACTCGGGGGTACCGCGAGCCTGAGCGTCTACCGCGAGATGCACGATGCCAGCAACATCTCGACAGCGGCCAGGCGCGACGCCACGGCTTGGTCGCTGAACGGCAATGCGACCTACTCGCTCACCAAGAAGCTCGACCTGCAGTCCTACGGCCGTTACAACCCCACTCAAACGCTCGCCCAGGGGCGAGTCCGCGGCGTGCTGTGGATGAACATCGGAGCGCGGCTCAAGTTCCTCAAGGACGACAAGGGGTGGGCCAGCCTGACGCTGAACGACCCGTTCGGATTGTGGAAGTACGAGTACGAGACAGGCGACGTGTCCTACCACCAACGCACCACGAACCGCGGCACCGTGCGCAGCATATGGGCATCCGTGGGCTGGTCGTGGGGGAAGCCACCGGAAACCAAGCAGCGCAAGCAGTCCGACGACACCCCGCCACCGGATCCGTCCGCTGCAGGACGTTGACGGGGCGATGTATCGCCCCAGAGCAGCCCTGTCGCGTAGTCCACGCCGAGTGTTCAGCGCCACCACATGATGTTCACCTTGGGTGGATGGTTCGCTGGTCGAGATGTGCCGCAATTGACGCCTTGCGGACCGATATCGCTGCTACGCTCATGGCTGCGCCCGCGTGGGTCCGCGGGGTGCTGTGTCCTGCCCGCGGCTCGCCGACGCCCTATCGCCGTCCGGGTCGGCGATCTCCCGAGCCCCTTCGAAGGTCATTCATGTCACGCGCACCTGAAACGCATCACTGGATCATGGTTGGCATCCTGCTGTTGCTCACCGTGGGATCTCCAGCGCCCACGCGGGCACAGGTCATCGATCAGGTCCACTGGAGCTTCACCGGCCCAACATCGGTGACGATCGCGTGGCGCGGCGTAGCGAGCCTTCTGAACTACGGCGAGCAGTCGGGAAATCTGCCGTTCGTGAGCTTTGCAGGGGCGCCATCGCCCAAGCCTGACGGTGTCGGACCCTTCCGCGAGGCGCGGCTGTTCGGGCTGAAGCCCGGTACGCGCTACTACTACCGGGTCGGTGCCGGCGAAATACACACGTTCGAGACGCCATTGCCGCGCGGCAGTTCAGGCTTCTGGTTCGCTCAGGAGGCCGATGTCGGATCGTCGCATACCTATCCGCCCGTGGGCCCGACGCAAACACAGATCGCCGCGGATGAAGCCCAGGTCCCGGGCGTCGACCGGCCCGCGTTCGTGATCCTGAACGGTGATCTCACCTACGGAGACCAGGGTGACATCGCCAACGTGGACCAGCACTTCAACGATGTCATGGCGTGGTCGCAGGATGCCGCCTATCTGCCGGCCTGGGGAAACCATGAGTGGGACCCTGCTGGATCGCTCAAACCCGATCAGCTGAACAACTACAAAGGCCGCGTCGAGTTCCCGAATCCGCGCCGTTCGCCCGGTACCGGCACCGCCTGTGTGGCGAACGACACCGCACCGGGCGAGGACTGGTACTGGTTCGACTATGGCAACGTGCGCTTCATCGCGTTGCCTCCGTCCTCCGAAGGGACGTGCGGATACGCCGGCGCGCGCGTGGCGTGGCGAGTCGCCGCAGACTCGCTCATGGATGCCATCGATACGGACCCGCTCATCCGCTTCGTCGTGACCTACGGCCACTTCCCTCCCTACAGTTCGGGGGCCGATCACGGCGGTGATGCGGCGATCGCGGGCGACCTCACGGCCCTTCGCGGGCAGCACCCGAAGTACGTGCTGCACCTGGCGGCGCACAGTCATCATTACGAGCGTTTCGACCCCGCGCAGACGGCGGGACTTCTGCATATCGTCAGCGGCGGTGGTGGCAGCACACTCGGCGCGCTCGCCGCAGCTCTGCCCGCGACCGTCGTGCGGCTCGGGCACACGCATCACCTCAAGATCCACGTGACGGCGGACCGCATCGAAGGGTTCGCCGTATGCGGCCCCGACCGCGCGGAACAGGCGGACGCCTGCCCCCAGGGCACTCGGGTCGACCGGTGGGTGATCGTGTCGAACGTCACCACCGACGTCCCCGCCGCAGCCCCCCCACGAGAGGTTCGCGCGGGTTGGTACGACGTGCTGGGCCGTCGCGTCGAACCCGGCTCGCCCGGCGCCTACTTCCGGCCCGGGAAACCGCGCCTCATCGTGCGGTGACGCAGTTGCCCTGAGCGCATCCGGACGTTCGAAACGTGCTGATCTCGCCGAATGGGACGATCGACGAGATGAGGGGGTGAGCCCCTACTGCACGCCGCCGAGCAGCAACTGGGCGAGCAGGATCTTGCTCACGGTGGCGATGGGCGACACGCTCGAGTAACCGAGCCCTGGCGAATCGTCCTGTGCGACATCGGTCGCAAAGGCGAGTCCTGCGGGTTGCGTGTGCACTCCCGAGCTCAGTCCCATCGCGAGCCCGGGCGTGGCGCGCAGCCACTTCCGGCTGCTCCACAGCGAGCATGTTGCCGTGAACACGCTGACCGCGGACGCCGCGCCCAGCAGTTCGAACCCTCGGCCCGCGCGCAGAGTTTCGATGAAAGGCGTGCCGGCGCTGACACCGACCGCGGCGAGGAACAGTGCGAGACCAAGTTGGCGCAAGGTGAGCCCCGCGTTGTAGGGCAGCTGCCACACGATCGGCCCGGTGCGGCCGCGTGCCCCGAGAATCAGCCCCACCACCAGTGGACCGCCTGCGGGGCCCAGCCGGAAGAACCCGCCGCCGGGTAACGGCACGGGCACCAGCCCTAGCAACAACCCCAGTGCGATGCCGAACCCGAACGACACCGCATCGATCTCACCCAGCGCGCGGTAGGAGTCGCCGAAGAAGCGAGAGACCTCGGCCATGCGGTCGCGTGGCGCGACCACGCGCACGCGGTCACCGAGTTGCAGCACGGTGCGGCCCTCGGGCACGAGGTCACTGTCCCCGCGGCGCACGCGAGTCACCAAGGCCCCAAAGCGCGTGAGTGTCCGGAGTGCCGCGAGCGAATGACCCGCGACATCCGGGCTCGAGACGAAGATGCGGCGCTGGTCGAGTTGATTGCTGTGGAGCTCGATGCGTTCACTCGACTCCTCGCCCACACGGCGGGTCAACTGATCGAGCGCATCGGGTAGGCCGACGACCGTCACCAGGTCTCCGATCTCGAGGGCGGCGTCGGGACTCAGTAGCGCCCACTCCCCGGCCCTGCGTCGTCGAACGAAGCGAGCGCGCACGCTCCATCCACGCAGGAGCGTCTTGACAGCCGTTCCGGTCGCCTCTATGCGCGTCACCTGGACGAAGCGCACCTGCAGCTCCGGGCGGTGTGCTGCGGCGCCCAGCTCCGACCGCCAGCGATGGCGGGCCACGGCCAACGCCACGAGCAACCCCAGTGCCCCGGCCGGGTAGGCCACCGAGTAGCCGACGACGGCGGAAGTGTCCCCCGCGGGCAGCCGACCCAGGACCGCGGCGAGCGCCGGTGTGTTGGTGAGCGCTCCACAGAAGACGCCGGCGGCAAGCCCCGGTGACCAACCGAACACCTTGCTCGCGACCAGCATGGCCCCTGCAGCCATCGCGAGCAGACCCACGGTCCAGGTCAGGTCGCGAAAGCCCTGACGGCGGAATGACGCGGCAAAGCCGGGGCCGCTCGCGATCCCGATGGCGTAGACGAAGATCACCAGGCCGAAGCTGCGCACGAACTCGGGCAACTGAAGCCGGGGATCCACCGCCCCGGCAGCCAGCCCGGCGAACAGCACCGCCGCGATACCAAGCTGCACGCCAGCCACGCGGATGCGGCCCGCCGCGTAACCCACCGCGAGCACCACGAACAGCAGCAGCAGCGGTTGGGCCGCGAACAGTTCGATCATGTCAGACAGGATAGGGGATGTCGCGATGAACCCGCGACTTCGCGCGTTGGGTGACTGCCAGCCTCAGTCCCGGGGTTCCGATGAGTGCGGCGGCTGCGGTGGCGACCCATCCGTAGGAGGAGCGCTCGAGCTTCCAAAACGGACGCGGGATCGTTCACGGGCCTTGGCCGCCTCGGATTCACGGTCCCGCGGCGGGCTATTCGAGACGAGTGAGCCCAGCAATGTGCTCGCCGCCTCGGCGACCTGGTCGACGGCGCGCCCGAAGGCCTCGGCATTGGCCCGCGAAGGCTGGGTGAAGCCGCTCAACTTGCGCACGAACTGCAGAGCGGAAGCCCTTATCTCTTCATCCGTTGCCGGTGGCGTGAAGTTGTGGAGCGTACGAATGTTCCGACACATCAGTTCCCCTCCCTCCGCCCCCGCAGGGCGTCCAGGCTCCACGGGCCCGCCCCCGCAGCCGACAGCCACAGGAAGACAAAGCAGTAGAGCGCGGCATTGCCGCCACCGTTCAAGATGGGCCACGGTCCGTTGGGCGCGTGAAACTGCCAGTAGGCGACGGCCATTTCGCCTGACAGGATGAAGGCCACCGGACGGGTGAACAGCCCGGTCATGATCAGGATGCCGCCGAAGAACTCGAGTACACCCCCGATACCCATCTGCGACATGAGCTCGAACTTGAGCCCGCCCGGCATGGCCTCCGGGTAACCGAACAGATTCATGCTCCCCGGCCAGATGAACAGGTAGCCGGTGACGATGCGAAGCAGCGCGTGCATATGGGGCGACCACGATGTCCAACGCGTCACGAGGGTCGGAGTGCTCATGCGGTCTCCTGTCAATGGGATCCGCTCGCGCGGACGTAGGATGTGCATCCATGCTGCCGGATCGTGAGCGGGCTCGCACCTGGTCGTGTCACGATCTCGCTCTCGCTGCCTTGGCGTCGCTACTATGCGCCAGCCGCGATTCGACCGCCATGCGACCACGATAGGATGCAGTCAGCAGGATGCGCTGCATCACCGACTCACTCCCGGGGGACCGATGCGCCTTCGCCGTGCTGTACTGATCGCACTCACACTCGCGTTCGGAATCGTGGTCGTGGCTGCGGCTCCGAGGCCCCGCACCACACGGGCAATCGTGTTCATGTCGGACTTCGGCAGCGCGAACGATGCTGCAGCCATCTGTCGTGCGGTCATGGCCGGCATCGCTCCGGACGCGCGGCTCATGGACATCACGCACCAGGTGACGCCGTACAACATCGAGGAGGCTGCGCGCAACCTCGAAGCGGTGACGAGCTACTATCCGGCAGGCACGGTGTTCGTGGTGGTGGTCGATCCGGGAGTGGGCACCGAACGCAAGGCGCTGGTCGTGCGTTCCAAGCGAGGGCAGTACTTCGTGCTGCCAGACAATGGCCTGGTCTGGCCCGTGGTGACTCGCGACGGGTTCGACGGGGCCAGGCAGATCGTGAACCCGGCATGGATGATCGGCGGCCGGCTCTCATCGACGTTCCACGGTCGCGATGTCTTCTCTCCTGCCGCCGCCCACCTGGCGCAAGGCTGGGACTGGACGCAGGCCGGCCCAGCGGTCGACACGCTCGTGAAGCTCGTGCCTCGAGTGGGGCGGCTCACCGCCAGCGGTGCCGAGGGCGAGTTGATCGGCCTCGACGACCCTTACGGCAACGTCATCACGAGCATCCCTGAGGTCGTCTTCGCGCAACTGGGCTACGCGCTCGGGTCTCGGGTCCCGGTGGAAATC
The DNA here is from genome assembly GCA_031408715.1 of bacterium. GTDB lineage: Bacteria > Eisenbacteria > RBG-16-71-46 > RBG-16-71-46 > RBG-16-71-46 > JAIOPA01. The sequence goes on along the minus strand of JANNWR010000270.1, from coordinate 20,848 downwards.
GACGGGAAGTCTCATGACTTTCCGTTCGCGCGGACGTTCGGGGACGTGCCGGAGGGCGAGCCGCTCCTGTACATCGACTCGCGCGGGCGGGTCGCCTTGGCGCTGAACTTGGGGGATCTCTCCCGCACCTGGGGACTGCGGCCACCTGGGAAGGTCCGCATTCCACGGGCGTCCGCCCGCTGAGCCAGCGCACCCTTGACAGTCCCCGGCTCGGCGGAGCATTCTTTGTTCGCAAGGCAAACAAAGTGAGCCGCCAACCGCGCTGAGCCTCGTGCCCGGCGCTTGGAATGTCCCGCGAGGCCCTCCATGTCGATCCGGCGAAACCATTCCCAAACGCTGGCTGTGCTCCTGTGCTCGATCTTCGCCCTCACGTCCACGGGCTGCTCGCGGAAGTCCTCGCTGACGCCGTTCCCGCCCATCATCGATCCGCTGGTCTTCGGGGACTCCTTCGGGACCGACGTCATCTTCCAGGCGTTCGGCGGCTCCAAGCTCGACGGGCTGGCGATCGTCTCGGACACGACGCACAGCGGCCGCGGAGCGATGCGGCTGACCGTACCCGGCCCCAACGATCCTTCGGGTGGCTACACGGGTGGCGCGCTGACCACGAGGCGCGAGCGCGACCTGTCGGGCTACAACGCGATCACGTTCTGGGCCCTCGCCAACCGGCCCGTGACACTGGATGTCGCCGGCTTCGGGAACGACAACACCGGCACATCGCGCTTCACGGCGCAACGCTCGGCGATTCCCATCACGCGGTCGTGGACCCAGATCTGGGTGCCTATTCCCGACCCCGCGAAACTCTCGAACGAAGGCGGCATGTTCTTCTTCGCCATGGGACCCCAGGGCGGCGCCGGACTCACGGTCTGGATCGACGATGTGCAATTCGTCAACACCGGTGCGGTCACCAATCCGCGTCCGATTCTGGCCGCACAGACCATCAGTTCGGTGGTGGGCACGACGGTCAATCTGGGCAGTGCGACGCGCACGGTGTTCAATGTCAACGGTACCGACCAGACCGTCACGCACGCTCCCGCGTACTTCACGTATTTGTCGTCGGACCCCTCGGTCGCGTCGGTCAATGAGTTCGGCGAGGTGCGGGTCGTGGGCCCCGGCCAGAGTCAGATCAGCGCGCGGCTCGGAAGCACGCCAGTGCCCGGAGTGGTCACGGTCGACGCGATCGCGCCTCCTGCGGCAGGAGCGCCGCCTCCGACCCTGCCCCAGAACCGGGTGGTCTCGGTGTTCAGCAACAGCTACTCGAACGCGATCGTCGACACGTGGTCCGCAACGTGGGACCAAGCCGACATCGCCGATCTCAGCATTGGCGGGAATGCGGTGAAGCTGTACACGAGCATGGTGTTCGCGGGCGTGGAGACGATCGCCCACCAGGTGAATGCCAGCGCCATGACCCACTTCCACGTCGATGTCTGGACCCCAGCGGGAACCACGTTCAGGATCAAGCTGGTCGACTTTGGTGCGGACGGGGTCGTCGGGGGCATCGACGACTCCGACTACGAGCTGTCATTCACCTCGGCCACCACACCGGCTCTCGCCACCGGACAGTGGGTTCCGTTCGACATCCCGTTGACGCAGTTCTCGGGCCTCATCGATCGTGGCAATATCGCGCAGATCGTCTGGTCGGGTGACACGCGAACGTTGTTCATCGACAATGTCTACTTCCACAACTGAACGCCTGACGCCGATCACGCCCTGAAACCGATGAGCGACACGCGAGGTCACTCGATCCCGATGCGGCGGACCCCGAATCTGGCGCCCCGTCCGGCTGGCGAATCCGGTTCACGTCCTGCAGCCTGGTCCGAGACCGTCCTGCGCATGCTCTGGCAGGAGCGCAACATCTCCCGCGCCGATATCGCACGCCGCACTGGCTTGTCGCGCTCGACCGTGACCGAACTGATCGACGCGCTGATGCCGATGCAGCTGTTCGCCGAAGGTGGCGTGGGGCCCTCGCGCGGGGGTCGCCCACCCATCGTGCTGGCGTTCAAGGATGATGCTGGCGTGCTGCTCGGGGTCGACATGGGCGCGGCGCACGTCTCGGTGGCGCTCACGAACCTGCGCGGCCAAGTGCTGGCGTGGCGGCACGAATATCACAGTGTGCGAACCGATCCCGATGGCACCCGCGCGTTGATCTCGCGCCTTTGTTCCGAGGTACTGGCCGAGAGGCCGGCGAGCAAGCGTCTGCTGGTGGGTATCGGCGTCGCGGCCCCCTGCCCAGTCGATCCGCGCCATCCTGAACGGCTCTCGGAAGTCGTCATGCCGCATTGGAAGGGGCGTGCCGGGCTCAAGCCGCTGGCCCAGAAGTACAAAGTGCCGCTGTTCATCGACAATGATGCCAACCTGGGGGCGCTTGCCGAGCGCTGGTGGGGCGCCGGACGCGGTATCGATGACTTCGCGTATATCAAGGTCGCGACCGGCATCGGTTCGGGCCATTTTTTGCAGGGCCGCATCTATCGCGGCGCCACCGGCGTCGCGGGTGAGATCGGGCATGTCGCCATCGACCCGCAGGGCAAGACGTGCGTCTGCGGCCTGCGGGGCTGCCTGGTCACCATCGTCGGCTCGGCCGCACTCATCGAACGCACACTCGAGCTGCGCAGGAGTTTCCCGAAGAGTGCGCTCTCCACCGGGCGGGTCACGATCGAGCGCATTGAAGATTCCGCGCTCGCCGGTGATGCACTGGCGACCCAGGTGGTGAGCGAGGCCGCAGGGCATCTCGGCGTGGCGGTCGCCGGTCTGCTCAATCTGATGAATCCGCAACGCGTCATCCTGGGCGGTGGTTTTTCGCGGCTTGGCGACCTGTTGCTCGAACCACTGCGCGACGCGACGCGCAACCGCACACTCATGAGTTCGCTCGCCGCCGCACAGGTGGTGACCAGTGAGCTCGGGCCTCAGTCGATCGCGGTCGGGGCCGCCACGATGGTGCTCGATGCCGCCCTCACGGATGCGCGGTTGTTCCCCGCTCCGATTCCACCATCGGGAGTGGCTCGCGCATGAGTGCCCCCCGCCGCACTTTCGTGTGCGTGCTGCTGGCACTGCTGACCCTGCCCTTGGGCTCGGGGTGCAAGAAGGTGAATCGCGACGACTGGAAACTGGTCTGGCAGGATGAGTTCGACGGTCCCGCGGGCCAGCTCCCGGACACCGCGAACTGGGGCTTCGACGTCGGCACGGACTGGGGCAATGCCCAACTCGAGTACGACACCGCCCGCCCCGAGAATGTGTCGCTCGACGGCGCCGGCCGTCTTGCGATCACCGCCCGGCAGGAGAGCTATCTCTCTCGCAGTTACACCTCCGGACGCATCCTGACGCGAGGGCACTTCGAGCAGGCGGGCGGGCGATTCGAGGCACGCATGCGCCTGCCCACGGGTCAGGGCCTGTGGCCGGCGTTCTGGATGCTGGGCTCCAACTTCGGTTCGGTCGGCTGGCCGGCCTGTGGCGAGATCGACATCATGGAATACCGCGGTCAGGAACCGAGCATCGTGCACGGCAGCCTGCATGGGCCGGGCTACTCGGGCGGCTCCGCCGTGACGCGGGCATTCAGTTCGCCAACGCGATTCGACGACGGCTTTCATGTGTTCGCGGTCGAATGGACGAGCTCGCGCATCGCGTGGTCGGTCGATGGCCAAGTGTATGCGGCCGTGACGCCCGCGGACTTGCCGGGTGGTGGCACGTGGGTGTTCAACAAGCCAGCTTTCATGATCCTGAACCTCGCCGTGGGTGGCAACTTCGTGGGTGCGCCCAGCGGCACGACGGTATTCCCGCAGCAGTTGCTCGTGGACTATGTCCGCGTCTACCGAAAGGGCTCTTGAGCCTGCGCCGCGTCCGTATTCCTCGAGTGCTGGGTTGCATCGCGCTTTGCGGCCTGTTCGCGGCCGTGCTCGCTGCCGGTTGCGCCCGTGCGCGCAAGCCACTTCCCGAAGGGGTCCTGTTGGTGACACAGGAAGCCGCTTCGGCGTGGTCGCGCAACTTCAATCCGCTGACCACGGCCGCCGCGCCGCGCTGGCCGACCCAGGCGGGGATCTACGAGCCGCTGTTCGTGTTCAACAGCATCCAGAACCGGACGATCCCGTGGCTCGCGACCCGGTATGCCTGGCGCGACGGAGGACTGACACTGCGCGTCAATACCCGGACGGGAGTGCGCTGGTCCGATGGCCGGCCGTTCTCGGCGCGCGACGTGGCTTTCACGTTCGAACTCGTGCACCGCTTTCCCGGTCTCGACCGGCGTGCGGTCTGGGCGTTCCTGGCCGCGGTGAAGCAGGTCGACGACACCACGGTCGACCTGCGCTTCCAGCGCCGCTTCGTGCCTGGCTTCGACGAGGTGGCCGCGCAGAACATCGTCCCGGAACACATCTGGTCCAAGATCAAGGAACCGGTCTCGTTCACGAACGAGAATCCCGTGGCGACCGGGCCGTTCACCGAGGTGCGTGTGTTCCAGGCCCAGGTCTACGAGATCGGCCGGAATCCCTACTACTGGCAGCCCGGCAAGCCCGCGTTCGAAGCCATCCGTTGCCCGGCCTACCCGGGTAACGACCGCGCGAATCTGGCGCTCGCCTTCGACGAGCTCGACTGGGCGGGCAACTTCGTACCCGCCATCGACCGCGTGTTCGTCCAGCGATCACCCAAGACGCACGCGTACTGGTTCCCGCTCACGGGCACCTGCGTGTTCCTGTACGCCAACACGACGAAGGCGCCCTATTCCGACGTCAACGTGCGCAAGGCGATCAGCATGGCCATCGACAGGCAACTGCTCGTGGATGTGGCGCTGTACCGCTACTCCCGGCCGTCGGACGTCACCGGGATGAGCGATGCACTCGCCTCCTGGCGCGACTCCACCGCGATAGCGGCCGGAGACTGGGTGAAGTACGACCGCGTGCGTGCGGCCGCCCTGCTCGATTCGGCGGGGCTTCGCCGCGGCCCCGATGGCATCCGGCTGTTGGCGGACGGGAAGCCGTGGAAGACCGAGATCCTCGTGGTGGCGGGCTGGTCGGACTGGGTGCGGGCCTGCCAGGTCATGGCGCGCAGCCTGCGCGAACTCGGCATCGATGCCAGCGTGAAAACTTACGACTTCGGGGCCTGGTTCCAGCACGTGCAGAAGGGCGAGTTCGACCTCAGCCTGGGTTGGACGTTCGAAGGGCCCACCCCGTACCCGTTCTACCGCCAGCTCATGGCGAGTGCGACGGTGAAGCCCGTGGGAGAAACCAGCGTCGGCAACTGGCATCGCTATGGCAGCCCTGCGGCCGACCGGCTCCTGAACGCTTTCGAGGCCGAAGCCGACTCCGCCAAGCAGCGCGACCTGAGTGCGCAACTGCAGCGGCTGTTCGCAGCCGAGGCACCCGCCATTCCGCTCTACCCGAATCCGTCGTGGGCCGAGTACAACCTGTCACGCTTCGAGGGCTTCCCGAGCGCCCAGGACCCGTATTGCGACCCGTCCACGAACAAGCTCGATCGCGGGGAAGTGCTGCTCGTACTGACGACCATCCGGCCCAAGCGGAGGAGCTCGTGACCTATCTGCTGCGCCGGTTGGGCTTCTACGCCCTCGCCGCATGGGTGGCGATGACCCTCAACTTCTTCCTGCCGCGCCTGATGCCGGGCGATCCTGCGGCTGCCATGTTCGGCCGCATGCGTGGCCAGCTCACTCCCGAAGCGTTGCAATCGTTGCGCGAGACATTTGGCCTGACGAACGACCCGCTGTGGAAGCAGTACCTGTCCTACCTCTCGCATGCGCTGCGCGGTGACCTCGGCATCTCGTCCGCGTACTTCCCGGCCCCGGTCGTCCAGGTCATGGGCACGGGGTTGCTGTGGACGCTGGTACTCGCCGGGTCGGCATTGCTGATCGCGTTCACGATCGGCACGATGTTGGGTATCGTCACGGCGTGGTGGCGGCGCGGTGCGGTGGACGCGTGGCTGCCGCCATCGCTCACGTTCATCGGCGCATTCCCCTACTTCTGGCTGGCCATGGCGGCGCTGTACGCGTTCGGCTTCACGCTCGGCTGGTTCCCGCTCGGTCATGCGTATTCCGACGACCTCACGCCGGGCTGGAACCTGGAGTTCCTGTTCGACGTCGCGCGTCACGCCGCGCTTCCGGTGGGTACGGTCGTGATCGCCACACTGGGCGGCTGGGTGCTGTCGATGCGCAACACCATGATCGGCGTGCTCGGTTCCGACCACGTGAACCTGGCCCGCGCCAAGGGCCTGCCGTCGCCCCGTGTCGTGTTGCGTTACGCCGCCCGGGACGCGCTGCTGCCGAGCGTGACCAGCTTCGGCATGGCGCTCGGTTTCGTGCTCGGCGGTTCGTTGCTGACCGAGATCGTGTTCTCCTACCCCGGTCAGGGCTATCTGCTGCTGCAGGCGGTCGGAAGCCAGGACTACCCGCTCATGCAGGGCATCTTCCTGTGCATCACGCTGGCGGTGCTGGCCGCGAACTTCCTGGTCGACGTCGTGGTCTTGTGGCTCGATCCGCGCCTGCGGGACGCTCGCTCATGAGCCCCCGCCCGAACGATCGTGCGGCCGGACTGGCCGCCTGGACCCGCGCCTTGAAGCGCGATCCGCGCGCCGCCGCCGGCGCGTTCCTGCTCCTCGGCTTCGTGCTCGTGGCCGTCTTCGGCCCCCTGTTCGTGGGCGATCCGCTCGCCATGGTCGGCATTCCGCTACAGCCGCCGTCGTGGGCCCATCCGCTCGGCACGACGGGTCAGGGACAGGATGTGCTGGCGCAACTGGTCGTCGGCACGCGCGTCTCGCTGGGGCTCGGCTTCGGTGTCGGACTGCTGGTCGTGCTTATCGGAGCCCTGGTCGGGGTGGCCGCGGGCTACTTCGGCGGGCGTATCGATGCGCTGCTGTCACTGCTGTTCAACGTGTTCCTGGTGCTGCCGGGACTGCCGTTGGCGATCGTGATCGCGGCTTACCTGCCTTCCGGGCCGGGAACGCTGGCGCTCGTGCTGGTGATCTCGGGCTGGGCGTGGAATGCGCGCGTCGTGCGAGCACAGGCTTTGAGTCTGCGCCGCCGCGACTTCGTGGCCGCGGCGATCGTGAGCGGGGAACCGAACTGGCGCGTCCTCGTGTTCGAGATGCTGCCCATGCTGAGCTCCCTCTTGGTCGCCCAGGTCATCGGCAGCACGACCTACGCCATCGGCGCACAGGTCGGGCTCGAGTTCCTCGGGCTCGGGGACGTGTCCATGGTCAGCTGGGGAACGAATCTATACTGGGCGCAGAACGACTCGGCGCTGCTGACCGGCGCGTGGTGGATGTTCGCCCCCACCGGAATCTGCATCGCGCTCGTGGGCACGGCTCTCAGCCTGCTGAACTCGGGCTTCGATGCGGTGGCCAATCCGCGGCTCGAAGTCGAACATGTCTGGCGGGCCTACCTCGAAGCGCGCGGCGGCCGGTTCAAGGGCTCCACACCCGTGGTGAGGGAGCGCGAATGACCCCGTCCGTGCCAGCTCCCCTGACCACCACCGAGCCACTGCTTTCCATCCGTCGGTTGCGGGTCGACTACATCACGAACGCCGGCCCGGTGCGGGCGCTGGATGATGTCTCGCTCGACGTGGGCCACGGCGAGATCGTCGGCATCGCGGGAGAATCGGGCAGTGGCAAGTCGACACTCGCCCAGTCGCTGCTGCGCATCCTGCCCCCGCCCGCAGTCATCAGCGGCGGTCAAGTGCTGTTCGAAGGGCGCGACCTTCTCGACCTGCCGGAGGCCGAGCTGGAACAGGTGCGCTGGAAGCGGTTGTCCATGGTCTTCCAGAGTGCCATGGATTCGCTTCACCCCATCCTCTCCATCGGCGAGCAGATCACCGACACGATTCTCGCCCACTCGGCCAGTACGCCGAAAGAGGCGCGCGAGCGTGCCGCCCACCTGCTCAACATGGTCGGGCTGCCGGGTTCATTGCTCGGGTCCTTCGCGCACCAGCTCTCGGGTGGCATGCGGCAGCGCGTCGGGATCGCCATTGCACTGGCGCTCGAGCCGTCGCTCATCATCCTGGACGAGCCCACCACCGCACTCGACGTCATCGTGGAGCGCGAGATCCTGGAGCAGATGCGTGAGCTCCAGCGCAAGCTGGGCTTCGCGGTGCTGTTCATCACGCACGACCTCGAGCGCATGCTGCAGTTCAGCGACCGCGTCGCGGTGTTCTACGCCGGACGGCTGGCCGAAGTCGGTCCCGCCTCGGTCATGGGCCATGCGGCTGCCCACCCCTACACACGCGGGCTCCTGAAGGCCACGCCCAGTGTGCACGGCGCGCGCAACGACCGTGCCGCCATCGGTGGCGCACCGCCCAGTCTGTCGTCACCCCCGCCCGGCTGCCGCTTCCACCCGCGCTGCCCGCTCGTCATGGATCGCTGCCGCACGGATCGTCCGCCGCTGGTGCAGGTCGGGACCGGGCACGTCAGCGCCTGCTTTGCGGATCCGCGAGCAACGACGCCGGTTCCCAGGCCCCAGGGCTGATCCGCCCGGCGTGTACCGCGCGCTGGACAACAAGAAGCCCCCGCATCATGGCATCCGATGCGGGGGCTTTCTCGTGAACCCGGGCTACATCGCCAGGCGGACATACGTGCGCACTTCCCACTCGCTGCCGTTCGGGTCCCCGGTGAGCCCGGCGTAGCGCGGCGTGTACGCGTCGAGCGAACGCCACACGGCCCGTACGCCAAGTCGCGTCTGCTGGCTGTCGAGCCACAAGGGCGCGCCCAGCGTGTGCGACAGGTCGCCGATCAGCTGAACGGGGAACGTCAGGTCGAAGTCGCGGTGGTAGTCGTACGGGCCCCAGTCGTTGAACTTGGCGTACCCGGTGAACGCCGTCGAGTGTCCCGTCACCCGCACGTCGGCGCCCGAAGCGACCAGACGGTGCGCGCGCCCGAGCTGGGCCGCGCCGGTGGAGTTGCGATTGCGCTCGACCGAGGAAGGCTCGAACGTGCCAACATAAGCGTGCGCGACGACGCGCATCTGCGTGTTGACGCGTGAGACGGCGCGCGCATTGATCTGCCACAGGTCGCGTGCCGGCGTGCCCGTGTCGAACGCGAAGCGCGTCACACCGTCGGCCAGGAACCCGATCGCGGCGTCCGTGCTGGTGGGCTCGTGGCGCCACGCGAAGCCAAGGCTCGCGGCCAAGCGCGATTCCTCGCGCAGGTCGTTGTCCCAGGCCCACAGCCAACTGGCGGGCGACGGGTCGTAGCTGATGAGCAACTCCGCCCCGGTCATCTCGCGGTTGCCGCGCACGGCGAACGGATCTTCCACGATGTTGCGCAGTCGTCCTGCACCCGGAGCATCGGCGGGCATCGGCCCGATGATCGGCTTCTGCCACAGGAAGTTGGGCCCGAACTGGAAGTTGCCACGGCCGAGCGCGAAACCCGTGAACAGGTTGCGCTGGTTGCCGAGCCCGGTGTCCTTGAAGTTCCAGCCGGTGACCGTGGTCGTGCCCGTGGGACCGCCCTCGGCGACCAACCCCATCTGAGCGGCCTGCCCGTACCACTGCGCCGGGCCGATACGCGCTGTGAGCTTGAGCTTGCCGCCGAATGCGTCGGCGCGCCGAATCTCGTCACGCATGACGCGATCGGTGTTGCCCGTGCGTTCGATCACCTGGAACGGCCGGCCCGCCTGGTTCGCGCCGGCCAACAGACCGGCGGCCTCGAAGTCGAACCGCCCGACTCTTCCCTTCACGTCCAGGCTGGTCTTGCGTGTGTTTTGCACCGACAGCGCGTTCGCCGACGTCACGCCGGTGCCGCGGTACGACGACAGGTCGTATTGCTGGACCAGAGTGGCGTCGTAACCCAGCACCTTGCGGTTGTACTTGAACAGCATGGCCGGGTTGGCACCCCACCAGAGTTCGGGGCCGATCGCCATCTTCAGGCCCGCCAGCGCACGCTTGCCGGCGAACTCGACGCCGATCGGCACGTCGGCATCGTAGATGTCGATGTTCGGTCCGTAGTTCGCTTCCCGATAGAGTCCGAAGAAGTCGCCCTCGTAGCCCCAGTGGTAATGGCCGGTGCGGTAGAAGCCATCTGCAGTGAACCAGCGATCGTCCCAGGACAGGCGCGCCTGGTAGACCTTCACCGGCCGGTCCGCATGGACATCGTACGTACGGATGATGCCATCGCGGTCGCGCAGCCGCGTCACCACGCTCGGCGAGTTGACGCGAGCCTCATAGAAGATCTGATCGATGGGATTCGTCGGCACGTGACCGATGGCGTTGAGCGAAAGGAAGCCCATGACGTTGTTGGCAGGCTTGGCTTCGAAGTCGAAGAAGAACGACTGCAGATGGTCGAAGCCGCGAGCCTGGGGTCGGATCGTGGGGTCGGGATCGATGGCGGGCTTGGGCGTGGTCACGAATGCACCGCCCGTGGTGACGGTCTCGAAGTTCATCCGCATGCCACTCAGCCGCACACGCTGCGACGATTCGGACTGCAGCGCGGCGCGATCGCCGCGTGCGGCCAGTTCGGCAGTGGCGGGCGTCAGCCCTGCGAAGTGCCGTGCGATGTCGGCATCGGTCGCGCCATAGGGGTCGAAGGCGAACGCCTTCTGGAGCGCGTAATAGCCAGCACGCGGATAGAGTTCGTAGAGTCCCCGCTCATCCGGCCGGCCCTTCGCACAGATGCCCCACCACTCCTCGTTCATATTGTTGTCGCCCTGGACGAAGTCCTCCGGGAAGGCGCCGTTCGGCCACGAGGCGTTGGTGTCGTGAACGTCCAGCCGCTTGTCCTGGCCGAACTTCCACCAGCCGTCGCTCCATTGGAACACGCAGCCGCCGATGGCGTTCGCCACCCGCCCGTGCCCGGCGGACTGTTCGTAGATCTCCCGCCACTGGCCGATGAGGTACTTGGCCTGCATGGCCTGATCCTCGCCGATGGTGCGGGCGTTGAAGGCGTCGCTGCCGAACTCCGTGAACAGGAGCGGCACGCCGAGCTTGGTCTTGACGACCTCGTACATGTCGCGCGCGGAGATGCCGCGATAGACGTTGCTGCCGAACACATCGAGGCCCTTGCACTCCTCGGCGATGATGTCGATGTACTGGACGTCGCCGTTGCAGATCGCCACCGGGACGTCGGGATCCGCGGCCTTGGTCTGCCGGAGGACCTCACCGAACAGCGAGTACAGCTTCCGCGCGCGTGCCGAGTCGCGTTCGCCCTTGGGCAGGGCCTCGATCTCGAACGACGACCACGACAGGCCATAATTGTTCTCGTTGCCGAGCAGGTACATGAGCACGCCCGGCACGTCTTTGTAAGGCGCGAACGATGCGGCCACGTCGCTTGCGATCGCCGTACGCATCCGCGGGTTCGAATAGTCCGTGTTCGGGTTCCACATGCCGTCCAGCGTGAACCCATAGCGGCCGACAGTGTGGTTGATGATGCAGTAGATGCCGAAGCGGTCGTGGATGTACTTCACCCAGCGCGGTGGGATGCCGACGTACACACGGATGGCGTTGGCCCCCATGCCGGCGATCAACGACATCTCGCGGTCCAGGGCGGCAATGATGAAGTCATCGGGCTGCGCCCACAGGTTGTAGGCGTAGTTCTGCCCGATCGGGCAATAGTCCCAGTTGACGCCGCGTATGAGGAAGTCGCGGCCCGCAACCTTCAGCCGCATGCCGGAATCGTCCTGGACGACCTTGACGGGCTCACGCCCGCCCGCAGCAGAGACGGGTGTTTCGGCGAGCAGCGTGCCGGGCCCAAGCAGCATGGCGAACAGGGCAACGGTGGCGAGAAGCGAGCGCACGGGACCGGTCACATCGTCCTCCTGGAGTGCGAGGCGCTGGCGTCCTCAGCCAGAGTCCCGCGAGTGATCACGTCGCGGAAGTACCAGGCACTCTCACGCGCAGTGCGGCGGAGGGTCCGGAAGTCCACGTGATAGAGCCCGAAACGCTTCGAGAGACCCTCGGCCCACTCGAAGTTGTCCATGAACGACCAGGCGAAGTAGCCCTGCAGCGGCACGCCGTCGCGCCGCGCACGCAGCGCTTCCGCCAAGTGCGTGTGCAGGTACTGCACGCGCGCGGTATCCGTGAACGGGCCCGACGGACCTGCCTGCGGGTCGTCTGGATAGGCGGCGCCATTCTCCGTCACGTAGATCGCCGGTGGTGCGTAGTCGCGATGCACCCGAGACAGCACCTCGTGCAGGCCTGGAGGGTGCACTTCCCATCCCATGGCGGTGAGTTGCTCGGGTGGCGCTTGTTTCACGGCCTCCGGCCGGCCGTCCGGGCCGGATCGAACCACCGCACGGCTGTAGTAGTTGACGCCCAGGAAGTCGGTGGGCGTGGCGATCGTGGCGAGGTCGCCCGGGTGCACGAACGGCAGTTCGGGCCCGCGCAGGTGGCCAGCGCGCATGCGATCGGCGATCGCGTCGGCTGGATAGGACGCCCGGTAGAGCGGGTCCATGTACCAGCGGTTGAACGCGCCATCGACCTGGCGTGCGGCGTCGGCATCCGCTTCCGACGGGCTGGCGGCATGCACGGGCATGAGGATATTCACGATGCCGACGCGCGCACCGGGAACGTTGCGCCGGATGACCTCCACCGCACGGCCGTGCGACAACAGCACGTGGTGAGCGGTCGTGAGTCCGGCCATGGGGTCGCGCCGGCCCGGGGCGTGGACGCCGACCTCGTGACCCAGATGTGAGACGCACCACGGTTCGTTGTGCGTGACCCACGTCTGGATGCGATCGCCGAGCCGCCGCGTGACCGCGTCGGTGAAGCGCAGGAAAGCGTCGACCGTAGCGCGAGAAGTCCAGCCGCCCTTTTCTTGAAGTCGCTGAGGCAGGTCCCAGTGGTAGAGCGTCGGATAGGGCGTGATGCCGTGCGCAAGCAACCGATCAGTCAGCGCGTCGTAGAAATCGAGCCCCAGGCTGTTGACGCGACCTGAGCCGGTGGGCAGCACACGTGGCCATGCGATCGAGAACCGGTAGGCGTTCACACCCAACCAGCGCAGTGCATCGACGTCCTCGCGCCAGCGGTGATAGTGGTCGCACGTGACGCGTGGGTCCGTGCCATCGGCGATGCGGCCGGCCTTGGTGGCGAAGCGGTCCCAGATCGACTCCCCGCGACCCGCGACATTCGCGGCACCCTCGATCTGCTGAGCCGAGGTGGCGACACCCCACACGAAGTCCGGGGGGAACTCGGGAGGATTCACACCCTCACCCCTGGTCGCCCGGTGCGGTAGCCGGGTACAGATGGCAGCGGACGAGGCGGTTGTCGTGACGGCGCGGGGCCGGATCGGACGTCAGGCAGGCATCGAAACGCTGCGGGCACCGGCTCGCGAAAGGACAACCGGAGTGGGCTTCCGCGGTCGCGGCCGGCCTCGGCCGCTCCTGTCGAGAGCTGCCGGCCTGCGAGGAATCCGCGATCGCAGCCAACAACGCCTGCGAATACGGATGCACCGGGGAGTTGACGACTTCGTCGCTGGGGCCGTCTTCCACCAGCCGGCCGCGGTACAGCACCAGCACTCGGTCCGCGAGATAGCGCGCCGAAGCCAGATCGTGCGTGATGAGAAGAATCGCCAGACCGCGCTCACGCTTGAGCTTGGCCAGCAGATTGAGCACACCCATGCGGATCGAGACGTCGAGCATCGACGTGGGTTCGTCCGCCACCAGCAGTTCAGGTTCGACCGCGAGCGCACGCGCGATGGCGACCCGCTGTCGTTGGCCGCCGGACAGCTCGTGCGGATATCGGCGCAGGAAGTCCTCGGCGGGTTCGAGCCCGACGGTTCTCAGAAGTTCGAGAGCGCGCGGCCGCGCGGCGGCGGCATTGTTCAACACGACTCCGCCTCGGGAAGTGCGTTTCGCGTGACGCAAGAGCGGGCGGATCAAGTGGTGTTCGACGCGGTGCACCGGGTTCAGGGAGCCGAATGGATCCTGGAACACCATCTGGACCCGCCCGCGGTAGCCCAGGGAGGCCTGGTGCGGCTCCCGCCGCAGGACGTCGTCACCGGACCAGAGGATCTCCCCCCCGTCGGGTTGCTCCAATCGCAACACCAAGCGCGCGATGGTGCTCTTGCCGCTGCCGGACTCGCCCACCAAGGCCACGGCCTCGCCACGCCGCAGCGTGAAGCCCACGTCCCGGGCAGCAGATACCGGTCGCCGGGTCCCGAGCGGGCCGCGTGAGGCATACGACTTCTGGAGCGCGCGCACCTCGAGGAGGGGCGCAGACCCAACGGCCGGTGCACTGGTGGACATTCCGACCTCAGACGTAAAAAAGGACTTTGTTCGCCGCACGAACATAGTCTAGCGTCTGTTTGTGGTTGTCAAGAGCTCACCGCCGGGAGGCCCGATCCTCGGACCCTCCCCGGCCGTTCGGGCGGTCGCTGCCGCCCCCAGCTTCTCAGGAGGCTTCTCGTGAAGCGACGTGACGGATCGACTTTTCCTGAGCTGTTCATCCGCACCATCGCGGGTGGCATCGCGCTGTGTGCCGCGCTCTTCGTAGTCTCGCCCGCTTCCGCCGGGCCCAACTTGCTCGCAAACCCCGGCTTCGAGACCGCGGGTGGTTCGTACACCGGCTGGTTCACGTTCGGCGGCGGCCCCCAGATCTCGACGCCGGCGACCGACAACATCGCTCGCAGCGGTGCGGCCGCGTCCAAGATCTTCGGAGGCTTCCTGGGCTGTCCCGGCGTACCGACGTTCAACGTCGGTGGTTACGGGCAGGCGTTCACGCCTGTGGTCGGGAGCACTTACGAACTTAGCGGCTTCTCGTATGTCGCCAGCGCTGACCCACTGACCGGTACCGATATCTGTGCGAGCAACCGCCTGATCGCGAAGGTCGTGTTCTTCAACGCCGCCGTCGCCGGGAGCGAGATCCAGTCCAACGAGATCGTGCTGGCGAGCGGGCTGACACTCCAGAATCGCTGGATCCCCTTCAGCATCTCGACGCAGGCCCCTCCCGGTGCGTTGCGCGTCGAGGTGTTGTTCCTGTTCCTGCAGCCCGGCTGTGCCACCGGCGCCGCGTATGTCGACGACGTGTCGTTCACTGAATACGCCACGGTCACGAGTGCGAACAGCCTGCTCAACCCGAGCTTCAACCCCGGCATCATCGGCTGGACGACGTTCGGCAACGTGTTCGCGGATTCGCGCGCATTCGCGGTCCACTCCCGCGGCGGCAGTGCGAAGCTGTTCTCGACCTTCGTGCTCGACACTCCGTCCGGCATGTTCCAGTCGATCCCGGCAGCCGCCGGGCAGATCTGGCAGATGAGCGCCTGGTCGCTCACCACCTGCCAGGAGAACCCGATCAATACGACGAACGACAACGTCGTCTCGGCGAAGCTGGTGTTCCGGAATGCACTGAGCGTGGAACTCGGCGCCACGGAAACGATCTTGGTCAACAACCAGTCGCCGCTCGGCACCTGGCACCAGGATGCGATCACGGCCACGGCACCGATCGGGACGGCCACCGTGGAGGCATTCGTCCTGTTTGTCTCGCCGACCCTTCAAGGCGGCGCGGTCTGGGTCGATGACTTGGTCGCCCGCCGGCTCGATGTCACCGCAGTACCCGGCACGCCGGCCAGCACGATGCTCGAAGTCCGCCCGGCCGCCCCGAACCCGTTCCGCGACCGCACCACACTGTCGTACTCATTGCCGCAGCGTGGCTCGGTGCACGCTGTCATCCTCGACGTCGCGGGCCGACAGGTCGCGACGCTGTTCGAGGGCGATGCCGATGCCGGCCCACATGAGCTGTCCTGGGACGGCCGCACCAGCGCGGGCCGCGATGCCGCAGCCGGGGTCTATCGCGCGGTGGTGCGCAGTGACGCCGGCCGGGTCTCACGGACGATCGTCCTGAGTCGCTGACCGCTGCAGTTGCATCACCCAGGCCCGGTGTCCCCCCCGGACACCGGGCCTGGCTTTCCCTATCCACCGGAGTGCCGCTTGGGCACCCTCGCTCGCCTCCTTGTCGCATGCGTGACCTTCGGCTCGAGCCTGCTGGGACCGATGTCCGCCCACGCGCAGTGCATGCTCGCCGACCCCAGCTTCGAGTTGCCGGGCGGCACCACCGCGATCGCCGGCTGGAACCAGTTCGGGCCGGTCGCGCGCGTCCTGCGCCCTTCGCACGGCGTATCGGCAGCGCAGGTCACAGGGCCGAACACCGGCGCATTCGCTGTCTCGGCCGTGTGGCAGAACCTCGCGTGCACACCCGGACGGCAATGGACGGCCTCCGTACTGGTCTCGCACAGTGCTGCGAGCCCGCTGTCCGGCCAGTCGAAGGCCATCCTCAACATCGAGTGGCGCAATGCATCCGGCGCGTTGATCTCGTTCGAATCCTACACGGCCGCCGATGCCACCACGCCGGCGGAGGTCTTCCGAAGGTTCACCGTCACCAGCGGTGCTGCTCCCGTCGGTACGGCTTCGATCCACTTCCTGCTCGGCGTGCTGCAGGGCCCCACCGATCCGACGCCGGTCGTGTGGTTCGACGAGGCGCGTTGCGAGAACCTCGGGCCACCGACACTGGCGAGCCAGCAGTGGGTCGACTTCCCGGGTGGTCGTGCCGTGACGTTTGCCGGGCGGTCATGGCGCGTCAAGGGCCCGGGCTTCTACGGACCCGGTCCCAACTCGTTCGACAACGGCGTCAATGCGGTGTCGGTCGATGCGAACGGCCGGTTGCACCTCACCATCCGCAAGGTCGGCGCGACCTGGTTCAGCACGGAAGTCGTACTCGAGCAGGCCCTGGGCTACGGCGACTACGTGTTCACCACACGCGGCCGGCTGGACAACTTCGCACTCTCGACCGTACTGGGGATCTTCCTGTGGGAATACGGCGCGTGCTTCGACCAGGCCTACCTGTGGTGGAACCCCTTCAACGAGATCGACATCGAATGGAGCCGTTGGGGTGTGGCCGGCAACGCCAACGCGCAGTTCGTGGCGCAACCGTTCGACACGCCGGGCAACCTGACGCGCTTCAATGTCACGTTCACCGACACCACGCTCATGAGTCACGCCATGCGCTGGACAGGCTCCAAGGTCGACTATCGCGTCTGGCGCGGCGGCCCGGACGCCGAGTCTCCGGCGACGCGCCTGGCGTCCTGGACCTACTCGGGTCCGCACATCCCGCGGCTCGAGTCGCCGCGCGTTCACCTCAACATGTGGCAGTTCAATGGCGCACCCACGACGACGCAGGAAACCGTGTTCGAGAACTTCACGTTCCGCCCCGGCTGCCCGAACGGCGATTGCGGTGTGCTCGCGGTCGATCCGCCCCTGCCTCGTCTCCCCCAACTCACCGCGTCGCCCAATCCGACCCGCGGTGTGACGCGGCTGCGCTTCAGCGCGTGGGCCGCGGGTGAAGCGCGGCTCAGCGTGCACGATCTCGCGGGACGCATCGTGCGTGACCTGCAACCGGGTACGTTGACCGAGGGGCCCCAGGAGCTCGTCTGGGACGGGCTTGATGCGCAGCGCCGCCGCGTGCCGGCGGGGCTGTATCTCTACCGTCTGACGCTCGCCGGCCGCAGCGAGAGCGGGCGAGTCATCGTCATCGAGTAGACCGTACGGTTGACATACTTGGCGCTCCCGACTGTGTTCTGCACCGGTCGGGGGCCGGTGTCTTGGTGGAACACCCGCAACACCCGCGCAGCCTCCCGGCCCGCGCGGGCGTTTCGAGCATCACCACCAGAGTGCGCCTACATCTGCCATGCGTACGACATCTTGGCGAAAGCCTGGCGCACGTCCTTCTCGAACTCGTTGGTGCCGTTCGAGAACGTGTCCTGGTCGCCATAGCCAGCGTACAGCACGGTCTGGAAGTTGATCTTGTAGGCGAACAGACCTGTCAGGCTCAGGTTGGCGCTTCTTCGGCCCACGACGAATGTATAAAGTGCCGGGTTGCGTTGCGTCTGGACGTACTGTCCGATGAGGCGCACGAACATCCGTGAGTTGAACATGTAGGTCGTCCGAACACGTTCCAGTTGTGCCGTGAACAAGCGACCCGAACCAGCGGTCCCGGCGTCGACATCCAGCCAGCGGATCGCGGTCGTGACACCCACCGCGGTGTGCACGTCCGGACGCCAGGTACCGCTGAACGAGGCGTTGACGCCGGTTCCCTTTCTAGCATTGTCGAAGTCGACTTCCTGTCCGCCGGTGACCGAGAGCGACAGGTTGTTGAGGGTACGGGTCGGGCTGGCGTCGATATTGAGTCGCGGGCGCACTCGCTCCAGCATGACCGAACCGACCTTGAACTCGTCGCGCTCCAGTTCGATCCGCATGAACGACGCAAAACGGCCGTCTGCCCCGGTAGCGATGCGCTGATGCCGGGTCAGCGTGGTGCCATCTTGCTGCTCGTCCAGATAGGCCTCGACCGACGTGCGGATGCGGCTGAAGAAGCGGTCCTTGGGACGCACGGTCCAGCCGGCCTGCCCGTAGTATTCGCGGAATCCCACCTGCGGAATGAAGCCGTCATCCGCACGGAACTCCGGCCCGATGTCCTGTGCCTGCAGGAACCAGTCGTAGCGGGGCGTGCCATGCTCCCAGCGCAGCAGCAGTGCACGATCCTGCAGCGAACGACCATCCCACTCCGAGGCGAGTGTGGGACGCTCCGGCGTCCGGCTGTCGCTCCACAGAACCTGCCCCGTGATGGCATCGACGGGCCGCGGGCGCCACTGGAAGTCCGGTCCTACGACGCGGTTGTGAGCACCCCCCTCGAGTTCACGGAACGTCCCGAGGACGCTCACGAAGGATGGACCATAGTCATGTCGCACGCGCGTGACGTTCACATCGGAACGAAAGTCCTGCGCCGCAGCATCCGAAGACTCCGGCCCGGGGAGGATCACGATCCCCTGGCCACGATCCCGGGTCACGAGCGTGGTGAAGGCCGTGTTGCCGACTCGGCCCGTCGCGCGCAGCCCGTAGTCGGGAGACGTCACCGTGCGGGTGTAGACGGCCTGGAAGGGAGTCGAGAACAGGTCCACGCCCTCGAGAAAGAAGCTGCGCTTCTCCGGGAAGAACAGCGCGAAGCGTTCGTTCGCGACGATCTGGGCCGCATCCGCTTCCACCTGTGAGAAGTCTGGCTTGAGCGTTCCATCCAGCGTCAGTCCCGCGACCGGATTCCACTTGATATCAAACCCTGCGGCGGTCTTCGTCTTGTGCTCGAGAGCGGTCCCGAGTGGCGCTGGGTTGCCGTCGCTGTCGACCGGTCGCTGCGAGTTCGCCTGGCCACTCGTGAACGGCGCGACCACCAAGTGCGAACCATGCGGCAGGTTCGCCAGCCCGGTCAGCTTGCTCGCGTTGCACACCATGCAGTTCACGTCACGCGGAAGTTTGCTCGAGAACATCTGGTAGTGACGTTCGCGTGGGTAGTTGCGGTAGAGCAGGACGCCCCACGTCGGAGCCGGCGTGCTGGAGTAGCGCAGAGACGAGAAGGGCACCCGGATCTCGAGCGTGTAACCCGTCTCTGAGATCTTGCCCGCGGTGTCCCAGTACCAGTCCGGCGAGTTGTCCTCGCCACTCACATCACTCGAGATGGCGTCGTACTGAAGGCCATTGGCATTGGCCAGGAACATCTGCGCGGTCTTCCCGTCATTCCGACTGTCGACGATGATCCCGCCGTAATCCGTCGTGCCGGAGAGTGCATCGTGATCGCCGAGCGGCGCACGAATCAGCCGCGGGTTCGGATCGTCGAAACGGAATGCCGCGTAGAGGTACTTGTCGTCATAGGCCAGGTACCCGATGCTCTTGACGGGCGGATCGACGCTGTCGCCGACCTTGGTCTCGTACCAGGTCGTCACCCCTTCGATCCCCTGCCAGCCCGCGTCGGACAGGTCCCCATCGACGACGATGGGGCTGGTGACCTTCTGGATGGACATGGGTGGTCCGGGCTGCGGGGCCGCCGCGTGCGCCACGGACACGGACAGCAGCACCGCCATCGCTACGCCACCGCGCACCGCACACGAGTGGACGCTGGCGAACGGGCCCGAGTGCGCAAGGGCCAGCGCGAATCGTTGAATGCTCGTCATGGTCATGATCCTTGGACGGGCGAATCCAGCTGAAGGTTGGGCCGCGCACGACCACGGCCTGAACGGCGGGACGATGACGGTACGCTAGCGATGTCCACTGAGTTGCGTGCGCTCGTTTGGACCGCCGTCGGTAGACTGCCGCCGAGCGCCCGAACTCGGGGGTCGAGCGGGTCACTCCGGCGCGAGGGCGAGCACATGAGCGTGCTAGTGCACGGAAGCCGCGATCTCGGCTAATCTGCGATTCACTGCCACGACATCCGATGAGTCCGATCGTCCCCGCGCATCGTGGCCGCCACGCGGTCCGCACCGGAGAGCCATTGCAACTGGGCCTGTATTCCTTCGCCGAAACCACGCCGGATGTGGCGACTGGTCAGCGCATCAGTCCCGAACAACGTTTGCGCGACCTGCTCGAGGAGATCGAGCTGGCCGACCAGGTCGGTCTCGATGTGTACGGGGTTGGCGAACATCACCGGCCGGACTTCGCGGTCTCCTCGCCTGCGGTGATCCTGGCCGCCGCCGCGATGCGCACGAAGCGCATCCGACTGTCGAGCGCCGTGACCGTGCTGGGCTCCGATGACCCGGTGCGCGTCTACCAACAGTTCGCGACGGTCGACCTTCTGTCGGGAGGGCGCGCGGAGATCATGGCCGGGCGAGGGTCCTTCATCGAATCATTCCCACTGTTCGGTCACGAACTCAAGGACTACGACGACCTGTTCGCTGAACGCCTCGAACTGCTGCTTCGCATTCGTGCGGGAGAACACGTCGAGTGGTCCGGGAAGCATCGGGCGGCACTCTCGGGACAGGGAGTCTACCCGCGCGCGATGCAATCACCGCTCCCGGTCTGGATCGCCGTGGGCGGCACGCCGCAGTCGGCCGTGCGCGCCGGCACACTCGGTTTGCCCATGGCCGTGGCCATCATCGGCGGCGTCCCCGAACGCTTCGC
>JANNWR010000269.1:0-1836 GCA_031408715.1 bacterium | reverse complement strand
CACTGCCTCCAGTCACGCTACCCATCCAAGTGGGCGCAAGCCCCGCGGGACACGGAGGCAGATCTATTTTGAGCAACCGCACCAGCGGTTCCCGAGCCGCCGTCCTACTGGACGGCGGCTTTGTTTCGAAGCGGTTCAGTGCGCTCGCGGGCCGCTTTCCCGAGGCCGCGGATGTGGTCGCGTTCGCGACGCGACTCCTCGAGCATCCGCGTCTGGCGGGGCTGGAGTTGCTCCGCGTGTTCTATTACGACGCGCCGCCGTTGACTGGGATCAAGACGAACCCGGTCGATGCGAGAGCATTCCGATCTGGTGCTCGACAGTTCTGCGCGCATCCGAGCCGATCTCCGGAGTCCGAGCTGAGGAGCGCCGGCGCCAGCTAGATGGGCAGCCGGAACAGCTCGCGGGAGTTGCGGAGCGTGATCTCGACCGCCTGCCTGGGCTCCCAGCCGCGCAGTTCGCATAACCGCGTGATCACGCGCGTCAGCAGCGACGGCTCGTTGCGGCGCAGCGAGCGCGGCTCCGGCTCCAGGTAAGGCGCGTCGGTCTCGAGGATGAGCATGCTCTCGGGTGCTGCGCGCACGGCTTCGTCGAGTTCGGCATGCCCGTACGTGAGCACGCCCCCCAGGCCGAGCTTGAAGCCCAGCCTGTGCGCACGCTCCATGGTGGCGACGTCCTGATCGAAACAGTGCAGCACGCCGCCGGCGTCGACCTTGGCCTCCTCGAGCATGCTCATGGTGCGTTCGAGCTCGTTCCGCTGATGGATGACCACGGGCAGGCCGACTTCGTCGGCGAGTGTGAGTTGCACGCGGAACCACTCTTCCTGCGCGGCCATCGGCGCGTAGTCCCGGAACGTGTCGAGCCCGATCTCGCCGATGGCCACGACGCGCGGATGACGCGCGTGGTCGCGCAGCGCGGGCAGATGTTCCATCCCGACCTTGCCGGCCGAGTTGGGGTGCACGCCGACGGCGAGGAACACGTTGGGGTGCTGGGCGGCGAGTGCAAAACCCTTTGCCCAGATGTCGGGCTCGTACGCGATCTCGACGAAGTGCGTCACGCCCACGTGGTGGGCACGGTCGAACACCTGCTGACGGTCCTTGTCGAACCGCTTGTCACACAGGTGGCAGTGCGTGTCGATCATGAGAGCCTTTCGGGCCTCCGGCCCGAGTCTCGGTCGGTCGAGCGCCTGCCCGCACGAACGAGCTGGCGAGTGTCGTTGTCGATCACGCCCCAGCGATGCTCTTCAAATCGATGCGCGGGAACAGGATCATGCTCTCGCCCAGCGCGCGCTCGTCGCCGGACCCGAAGTGCGGCTGCGCGTCGGCGTCCTTCTGCTGTCCCGGCGTACCCGGCAGCCCGAGCACGGCCCACAGCGCTTCGCACTTGCTCGGCATGACGGGCCACGCCCAGATGGCGACCAGGCGCAGCGTCTCGAGCAACGTGTTCAGCACGGTGGCCAGCTCGTCGCGGCGCGCGGGGTCCTTGGCGATCTCCCACGGCTTCGTGCGATCGACGAACTCGTTGGCGCGCTCGACCACGTTCCACACGTGCTCGAGCGCATCGTTGATGCGCAACTCTTCCCACGCCTTGGGAGATTCCGTGGCGGTGGTCGCCGCGGTCGCCAGCAGTGCGCCGAAGCCGGCCTTGGCGTCGTCGCTCGTGAGCGCGTCCGGGTTCCACGCCGCAGGCGCTTTGCCTTCGAAGTGCTTGTTGACGAGCGTCGTGGTGCGGCTCGACAGATTGCCGAGCTTGTTGGCCAGATGCGTGTTCACGTGGTCCACGAACTGTTCGACCGTGAACTCGCCGTCGCGCCCGGTGGGGAACGAGTCGAGCAGGTAG
>JANNWR010000268.1:0-7995 GCA_031408715.1 bacterium | reverse complement strand
GCTCGCGGCTGCTCGGCGTCTCCTTGTGCGCGATCCGGCGCGACAACGCCGCGAGTGCCGCGACGACGCGTGCCTCCGCACTCGCTTCGGCCGGCAGCATCGCCGCCGCCGAGAGCCCGATGCTCACCTCCGGGCGTTTGTAGCCCAGCGTCGTGAGCGCGGCGCGCACGTCGTCCTCGTGCGGGACCTTGAGCTTCTCCTTCTGCTCGCGCGAATGCGGCTGGTTGGACCTGGACGCCGCGCGCTGTTGCTCCATGAAGCCTCGGCCGAAGCGCCGTTCGGCTTCGAGCTGATTGTGAGCAGGGCACAGGAGCCTCAAATTCTCCACCGTCGACGCACCGCCGTCAGCAATCGCCACGATGTGATCGTACTGGAGCGCGTGCCGACACCCGCAGCGCTGCCCGTCTTCGCGTATGAACGTGCACACGCCACCATCGCGCTGGTACACCGCGGCGCGGACGTCGGCTGAGATGTGGCGAACGCGGCACGACGCCTTGCCCCGCACACCGCGCGGCTTGCGGTGCAGCCCGTGCTTGCGCTTCTCCAGCGCGACGATGAGCTGGTCGAGCGCGCGGTCGAGCACGTCGGCGATCGCATCGGGCGCAACCGTGTGGCCGAGCAACTCCTGCGCGCGCCGGATCTTCTCGCGCGTCGCGCGCGTCATCGTGACCGTGAGCGCGACGTGGTCCGCCGACAGCGGCTTCAGCGTTGCGGCCGGCACAGGAAGTGGTACCAACGAACTGGGCGAATCCAAGGCAGTCGATGGGCAAGCGGGCCCCGGGGCCCCTTCGAGTGTTACTTGAAGTGAGGGCTCCGAAGCCGCTGCTGCACATGCGTCGACCTCAAACGACAGCATTTCGGGCCGCGGACAGCGACTCGCGATCAACCACTCGATCTCCTCACGCGATTTGCCGACCGCGGCCGCGATCAGGTCGTCGTGGCTGCCCGACTCGAGCCACGGCCCCAACGTGAGCACCGCGCTCACCGAGAGCCGCCGGTCCGCCAGCATGTCGAACAGCACGGGCCGCCCGCGCGCGATGCGTGCTGCGCGCAGGTACTTCTTGGCGACGTCCTCGCTGAGTGCCAAGTCACGCTGGCAGTACTCCAGCATGGAGGGATAACCGAGGTCGCTGAACGCCCGACGCTCGTCGAACACGGCGAGGCAGGCGAGGAGTCCCGCGGTCGCACCCGATTCCTCGCGCGAGTGCTGGCGGGCCTCTGTGGCAATGACCGGATCGCGCTGGCTGCTGATGCGTTCGAATAACATGCTGCACGCTCGCGACGGGGGCGAGGTGGCGCGGGGACTGATGCATCGAGCGTAGCACGGGGGTTTTCGAGCGCGGAAGATGAGCTGGCGCGGGCGAACTCAGCCGCGGATCACAACTCGCTCGGTGCAGGGACAGAGAGGCCGCCGCACGACGGCTGTGTGCGACTGGAAACGTGTGCGAGGACAGGTATCGGAGTTGAACTCGAGGTACGTTAGTGGCCGTCAAGGTGATTCTTCACGCCGTGTCGTGTGCTTCACGTGTCAGAAGCATTCGAGCGTCATCAGCCCCGGCTCACGGTTCATGAATCGGTCGGGTCAATTCATTTCACGGCGCGTCCACACCACCGCCTCGAGCCGGCCCGAACGCACGTGCCCTGCGACGACGAACCCGGGCGGCGGTGTGCGGGATTCGAGCAACGTGCGCCAGGCTTCCTCGCCCGGCTGCGACGTCAGCCACTCGTTCGTGAGCACGACCGCCACGGGTCGCAGGCGAGGAGGGCCGGTCACGAGCTGGCCGGGTTCGAGCGGCACGAGTGTGGTGGGCACGCGCGCGTACCATGCGATCCATGGAGCGGCGTCGCTCGCGACCAATCCTGTCGCCGGCAGCATGGGGCGCACGCCGAGTCCGATGCCGCGCCATTCGCGCTCGCGATACGCGCCCGCTGCGGGCCCGGAGCGCGCGAGCGAGGCGCGCCACAGGCGTGCGAGCGGGAGTGCGCACACCACGATCACGGCCGCCATGAGTGCCGCGACCCGCGAGCGCTGTCCACGGGCAATACCCTCGGCCGCGCGGCTCAGTCCAGTAAGCGCCAATGCGATCGTCGCCGGCAGGAGCGGGAACAGCATGCGCGGGTCCGCGACCGTGGCGGCCGACAGCCCGAACAGCGTCAGCATCGCGACGAGGATGGCGAGCAGGAATCCCCGCGCGCGCGTCCCGCCTCGCGCGACCAGCCACACGGTGGCCGCGAGCGCCGCGTACACCAGCGGCCGGCCGGCCCACCAGACCGCGCCTGCCGACAGCGTGCGCGCATTGCGCATGAGCTTCTGCAACCACAGATCGGGGTTCGCGCGAATCCACTCGAGTGCCGCGGGCGGCGGCGCCATGCGATTCAGTTTCGAAACGGCGTGCGCCGGGTCGACGCCCGTGAGCAACAGGTAGCTGCCGGCATCGGCGAACGGACTGCCTGTCGCACCCCAGCGATACAGCAGGACCAGCAAGGCGAACGGCGCGAAGCCCACCGCGGCTCGCACCAGTGCGCTCATCCGCTGTGCTGCCGGTGCCAGCAGCACGATGCCGAGTGCGAACGCCGGTAGCAGCGGCACGGCCACCGGGCGAGCCAGATGCGCGAGACCCAGCACGACGCCGAGCCATAGCGGGCGCGGTTGCTGGGGCAGGCGCAGGAGCAATATCAGCGCGCCAGTGTAGAGTGCGGCGAAGGGCATCTCGGACTGACCCTCGACGGCATAGCGCAGCGCCCAGGGATGGAGTGCCAAGGCAGCACCCGCCGCCAGCGCGGCAGCTCGCGAACCGGTCAGCGCGAGCGCCAGCCGGGAGGTGAGCAGCACGGTGAACACGTACGCGAGCATCGCGGGCAACACGGTGGCGGCAGGAGTGGGGCCGGCGAGCATGAACGCCAATGCATCGAGCGCGGGGACGAGCGGATGACCGACGAGCAGCGGAT
Source organism: bacterium (assembly GCA_031408715.1). Lineage (GTDB taxonomy): Bacteria > Eisenbacteria > RBG-16-71-46 > RBG-16-71-46 > RBG-16-71-46 > JAIOPA01. The sequence continues at coordinate 5,046 of JANNWR010000268.1, read as the reverse complement.
AGGGCGGACCGGGCGAGCCGCCGAGGGCGGCCGGATGCACGAAGGGCGTGACGAGCCGGCCGGTCTCGAGCCAGGCGCGTCCCGCCAGCGCATACTCCGCAGCATCGAACGTGAACCGCGCGGCATCCGTGCGCACCACCATGAGGCGTTCGTGCAGCACGGCGAGCACGGCCGCGAACGTGGCGAGCAGCGCCCACACCGTGCGCGGCAGTCGGATCTCGGATGCAGGCAACGCCATGGACGGAGGCTCCGGGTGGACCAGCGAGTGCAGCACCTTACACGAGCGGCCGGATGAGCGGCCACGCACGCGAACGCGCTGCGTGGTTCGGCGCCGCACTGGCGGCCGGCGCGCTCGCGATGGCTCCGGCCCTGAGTCTGCCGCCGGTCGTGCTGTGGCCCGCGCTCGCGGTGACGTTCGGTATCACGCCCGGAGTCTGGCTCGCCCGGCGGCTGGCCCCGGGTGAAGCGAGCGACGGTCGTTCGGCGCTGGCATTGCTGCTGGCGGCATTCGCGAGCGGCGTGCTGTTGTCACTGCCCCGGCTCGCGGGCGTGGCCGCGACACCGGCGGCACGCGGACTCGCCATCGCATTGACGCTGTTGGCCGCGTTCGAAGCGCTCCGCCCCAAGGGACGCCATGTCGCTGCACCGGCGGAACCGTGGGTGTGGGCCGGGGCCGTGCTCGCGGGGCTGGGTGTGTTCGGGATGCACGTGCTGTCGCCCGCGCTCGCCGAGCGCAGCGACGGCGCATTTCATGCCGGCGTGGCCTGGGCGGCACTTCGGCATCTGCCGCCCGAGGACCCTTTCTTCGCCGGGCTCGCGCTGCGCTACTTCTGGGGCCCGCACGCCTGGGCCGCGGGCTGGCTCGCGTCCGCACCCGCGCTCGGCGCCTACGTGCCGTTCATCACCTCGAGTGCATTCGCGCTCGGCTCAGCGCTGCTCGCGACCGGCGCACTGGCGCGCCGGTTGGGTGCCGGGCGCGGTGCGAGCGTGATCGCCCAGGGCTTGCTGCTGTGCGGCGCAGCACCGTTCGCCTGGCTGATGCTCGCCGCGCGTGCGGCCTCGGGCCCCGTTCGTGGCATGGCCGCGCTCTCGGCAGCACTCGAGCATGGCGCCGATCCCGCGTTGCGCGCACTCGATCCCGGCACGCTGCATCCTTCGCTCGTGCTGCCGTTCGACAAGTTCATCGTGCTGACGCCGTTCGCATGGGCGCTGGCGGGCACCGCTCTCGCCGCACTCGCGCTCATGACCGCACTCGAGGCACCGTCGTGGCGCGCGGGTTTGCGGCTCGCGTTCGTCGTGGCCGCGATCGTGTTCCTGCACCCGCTGGCGGGTGTCGCGCTCGCGCTCGCATCGCTCGCGAGCCTGGCCGCAGCAGCTAGCGAGGCGCGCACGCGCGCTGCGGCCGGGCGCGGTGCGTTGGGAGTCGTGGCCGCCCTGCTCGTGTCGTTGCCCTATCTGTTCGCGGTCTCGGGTGGGGAGCCGGCAGGTGCGACAAGCGCTCTGTTCGGCACCGACCTGCGTGCGCTGGGCTCGGTCCTGTGGGCCGGGGCCTGCTTGTTCCCGCCCGCTGCATTCGCGCTGTGGCGGTTGCGCACCGCGGGCGCAGCCGCCCGTGCGCTCGCCACGATGCTCGCTCTACTCATGCTGCCGGCGCTGGTGCTGCGACTGGGCGGCGACAATCAGAGCAAGTTCTTGAACCTGGCCTTCGCGCTGGCGGCCGCACCGGCGGCGGTGGGCTGGACTGCAGTCGCCGCCTCACCACGCCGTCGCGTCGCGGTCGCGCTTCTGGCGTTCGCGGCGTGGGCACCGGCGTTGTTCGCCATGGGCTGGGCATACGCGCACCAGTCTGATGCCAGCGCCGATTCGCCAGCGCGGCCGCCCGCGGCGTTGCTGGTCGCGGTGTCGCGCGAGGTTCCGGGGGATGCCGTGCTCGTCGATGCCACCCAGGACACGACCCGCGGTGCGGCGCCCGCGTTGGTCGGCGCGACGGGGCGGCCGATCCTATGGAGCGGAGGGTTCCTCGCCCGCAAGTGGGGCTACGCGAGTGAGCCGCTGCAACTGCGGGCGCACGCGGCCAGCGCGCTGGGCGCCGGACGCTGGCCCGAGGGCGCGACGGGCGAGTGGCTCGCGAGCCTCGGTCGCGAGATCTGGGTGCTGACGCCGGAGGATTCGGCGCGCGCCAACGATCCACGCTGGCACGTCGTGACGCGTGCGGACGGCATCGTGCTGGCTCGCTTCGATTCCCCCACCGCCCGCTGAAACGACGCAGCCCCCGGCGAGTGGATCCGCCGGGGGCTGCGGGCGATGCAACATCAGCTACGGCGTCGCCTTCGCGGTCTCGGGTGACAGCCGCACGACCGAGTAGTGATCAGCCGGGAAGTACTTCTTGATCGAGTCCTGCAGCAGTGCCGGCGTCAGCAGGTCGATGCGCTCGCGACGCTTCGCGATGCGCAGCGGATCCCAGCCCATCAGGCTGACGCTCTGCATCGAACCCGTCCAGAAGCCGTTCTGCTTCATGCTGGTCTCGAGCTCGCGGCGCTGGACTTCCTGTTCCTTGCTGACGTCCTCCGCAGTCGGGCCGCCATCGGCGAGCTTGCTCACCTCGGACAGCGCAGCCGCGATCAGCGTATCGGCACGCGCCGGATCACATCCGAACGTGATGGTCATCGTACTGTAACCATCGAGCGGAGTCTGGTGCTGGAAGCGCGCCCCGACACTGTAGGTGCCGCCCAGCAGCTCGCGCATCGTGCTGCGTAAGTGGTCGGACAGGATGCTGGCCGCCGAGTTGGCGCGGTGCTGGTCCAGTTCCTCGATGGCGGCGCGTGTGAAGAATGTGATGCGCACGCTCCCCTTGGGCTCGCTGCCCTTCCTCACTTCGGCCTTGGTGATGCCGTTCGGAAAGCGCGGACCCTTGGCGACGAGGTTCGACGTGCGCTTGCCGGTCGAGGGCAGGCTGCCGAGATAGCGCGCCAGCGACGGGAGGATGGCGTCCGTCTGGAAGTTCCCCGAGAAGAAGAACGTGAAGTCCGCGGCGTTCGCGAAGCGCTTGCGGTAGAAGTCCAGTGCGTCCCCGAGCATCACGGCCGCGACCTGTTCGGCGCTCGGAGTGCGCGCCATGTAGAAGCCGCCCGTGTTGACGGCGGTCGCCGAGTCCCCGAACACCTGATCGGGACTGTTGGCGCGATTGACGAGGAACGCGTTGATCTGCGCCTTCATGGCGGCGAAGGCGTCGGGATCCTCGGTCGGCTTCAGGAAACCGAGGTGGAGCACCTGCAGCGCGGTCTCGAGATCCTCGGGACGCGTCGATCCGGTGACGCCGTGCGTATACGGGGAGGCGTAGGGGCGGACCGTGAACAGCTTGCCGGCGAGCATCTTCTGCATCTCGGTGTTCTTGAAGCCGCCCACGCCACCATCGTTGACGACGAACGACGACAGCCAGGCGCTGGTGTAGGCCGCCGAGTCCGCGAGCGACAGACCCCCCTTGGCGTAGCTCGTGAACAGGATCTCGTCGGCCTTGAAGTCGGTGGGCTTCAGCCACACCTCGACGCCGTTGGCGAACTTCACGATGGTCACGCCCAGCTCGTCGAGCGTGCGTTTGGACGCGATCTTGCCGGGGGTCGGCAGCTTGGGCATGAGCGCGCGGTTCGCGCCCTCGTCGACCCACGCCGCAGGCTTGGCGTTGCCCATGCGCTCGAGCACTGCGCGCACCTCGGGCTCGGTCGGCAGCGCGGCGCCGGCCTTCTCGGGCCCGTCGGCGAGCACGACGCGGTTCTTCACCGACACCAGCGTGTCGGCGAGCGCGTTGACCTCGGCCAGTGTGATGCCGGGCAGCAGTCCCTTGGCGAGCTGGACCGAGGCCTCGATACCGGTCTCGGGCTCGCCATTCAGGTAAGCATTCACGAGCGAGGCGGCGAGCCCGCGGCTCTCGGTCTTCTCGCGTTCGGCGTAGGTGCGGTCCAATTGCGCGACCTGCTCGCGCTTGGCGCGTTCGAGCTCGCTGGCCAGGAAGCCATGCGTGCGCACGCGGCCCGTCTCCTCGATCAGCGCTTCGAGCCCCTTCGCCTGCTGGCCGTCCTTCACCTGGGCTTGCACGAAGAACAAGCTGGTGCTGCGCGTGAACTGGAAGTTGCCCGCGAACGCATTCAGGAACGGCGGGCTGGCGCGATGCGCGATCTCGTCGAAGCGCGCGTTCAGCATGGCCGAGAACAGATCCGCCTTGAGCCCGGCGCGCGCAGCACCCGCGGTGTTCTCGGGCCGGCGCGTGCGCTTGCTCATGACCGCGATGCTCGACGATGTGGCTTCTTTGTCGGAGACGATGCTGACGAGCGTCTGCTCGTGGCCGGGCACGTCGTAACGCGGCACCTCGCGCCGGTCGCTGCGCTTGGGCAGGTCCGAGAAGTGCTCGGTGATGAGCGCGATCATCTTGTCGGAATCGATGTCGCCGATGGCGATCACCGCCATCCACTCGGGCCGGTACCAGTCACGGTAGTAGTCCCGAACGCGTGCCGGCGGCACCGTCTGGAGGATCTCCGGCTTGCCGATGGGCAGGCGGACGGCATACCGCGAGTCATGGAAGATGACCGGGAACTGCTGGCGCTGCATGCGCTCCTGCGCGCCGCGCCCGAGCCGCCACTCCTCCATGACGACGCCGCGCTCTTTGTCGATCTCGGTGTCGCTCATCTTGGCGCGGCCGGCGAAGTCCGACAGCGCATCGAGGCCGGTCTTCAGGAGCGAGTCGCGATCGGTGGGCACGTCGAGCATGTACACCGTTTCATCGAAGCTGGTGTAGGCGTTGGCGTCGGCTCCGAAGCGCAATCCGATCGAGCGCAGGTAGCCCACGAGGTCGTCGGCGCTCTTGAAGTGCTCCGAGCCGTTGAAGTTCATGTGCTCGACGAAGTGCGCGATGCCCTGCTGGTCATCGGCCTCGGCCGTGGCGCCGATCGGCACGGCGAGCCGTAGCGAGACACGCGCCTCGGGCTTGGCATTCTTCTTCACGAACCAGCGCACGCCGTTCGGCAGCACGCCACGGCGCACGCTCGGGTCCCA
>JANNWR010000267.1:0-8688 GCA_031408715.1 bacterium | reverse complement strand
GCGCGAGCGTCAGGACGAGATCCCGGCGCTGGCGCGCAGCATCGTCGAGCGCATGGGGATCGGCGGCATCGAGGACGACGCGGTGAGCCTGCTGGAACGCGCCCCGTGGAGCGGCAACGTGCGTGAGCTCGAGATGCTGCTACGAGTTCTTGGGAGCGGGCTGGGCCGAGACGAGAAACTCGACGCCGAACGCGTGCGGCAGTCTTTGCCCGCGGCTCTCGAGAGCTACCCCGCGGGTGGGCTGCGCGAGAGCCGTCTGGCGGCGGAGCGCTCGCGGCTTGGCCAATTGCTTCAGACGCACGGCGGCAACGTCACGGCTGCGGCGCGCGCTCTCGGCATCAGCCGGCAGGCCTTTTACAAGGCGCTGCGCCGCACCGGCGGAGCACCGCGCGAGGATGCGGTCGGGAACTGAGGCGCGAGTGGGTGCGGGGCCGATTCGCCGGACAACGCGGTGCTCGAGTGCGGCGGTGCCAGGTCCTCAGCCCCCAGACCTTGAACCTGGCCACCACCGCTCGAGACGCCCGGCCTGTTGAAAAGCCGGAACACCGGATCGCGAACTTCGAGTGAGGCGGTGCCGGACACCGAGCCCCCAGACCTGGCACCCGGCAACCGCCGCTCGAGGTTCCTGCCCGCCCGACTGCGAATGTGCGAACAGGTGATCCATGGAGATCAGGGCCAGTCCGCTCTGACGCTGCCACGACTCTTTCTCGGCCGGGTTCCGAAGGCTACGGTCCCGCCGACAAGTCGCAGAGTGCGGATGACACCCATGGGCACCCCACCGCAAGCTCCATGCCGCACCTCGGCGCTGCCGAGGTATGCGAGATGGCTGACGAATGCCGGTCGAATGGAACATCCGTGCGGCAAGAGTCGTGCTCGGGGTCGCCTTGTCCGACTGCCGGGGGTTGACAGTGTGAACCAACGGTTGTCGCGAAGGCCGCGAGACCCAGGAGGGACCAGGGGTGCCTCGGACGCCTCGACGACCGTGGCTCTTGGAGCGCGCTTCGGCCGCCTGACGCCGCCTACCCCTGGGGGACGCCCGCCCGCAGAGGACTCAGACTCCGAGTTCTAGTACGTAGACGCCGGGTTCCTCGACCTCGGGATTCCGCGCGCGCATATCGAGGTTGTAGAACTCGTCGAGATCGATCTTGCGTACGATCGGGATCCCATCCCCCCACTCCCGGATGCGCGCGTCGTACTCGCCCCGGAATGTGGTCCGGAACACGACCCAGCGGATGTGGTTCTCGCGCAGGTAGGCGGCGAAGGTCGCGGGGGAGAGGCGTGCGCGGTAGAACTCGACGCCGTTCGCGAGCCCTTCCAGGTTCTCCATCTCGCGCCCACTGAAGTACGTCATCATGCCGCTCGAGTAAGCACCCACACGGTCACCGGCGGGGATCTCCTCGCGGATGAAACGGATGGTGGCGTCCATCACGTATCCGCGCATCGGGCCCCAGTCGGCCAGCGTGCGGTCCTTCAGCACCGACACCCAGCCTGCCGCGACGAAGCCGACGGTCCCGAGCACGATCGCTGAGCGGATCCACCCCGACGCCCGCGGTATCGCGTGGATGAAGTGGAAGAGCGCGAATGTGGCAAACGTTCCGATGAGCAGCGCCGGCCACAGATACCAAGGAAAGCTGCCGTGCGTCACGAACACCGCGGCGGCCACGAAACCGAGCGCGAACACCACGAACGGCCCGAATACCAGCAGGCGATTGACGAACACACCCCGCGGCCGGGCGAAGAACGCGACCAGCGAGATCCCCAATACCACGCTGACCAACATCGTGATCTCGTTCAGGCCGCGCCCCTGGATGGGCGGGCCCAGCAGGCCTGCAAAAGCCACACGATGGTTGGAGAACACCCTGGCGGTCTGCAGCCAGCCGCCCCAGCCCCCGGCCTTCACGTAACCGGAGATCGGCATCGGCACGCCGACGAGCTGAAGATTCACCGCGAAGTAGGCGGCTGCGACCGCAGCGAGCCCCAGCGCGATCAGAAGGATGCGGCCGCGATGCCCCGTTCTGTCCACGCTGTCGAGCACGAGCGCCCCGCCCAGCCACAGTGCGGCGAACAGCCCGGTCTCGAGCCGGGTCAGGAACAGCACGGCGAGCAGGCCGAACATGAGCAGCGCATATCGTCCCGTGTCCGGGACCATGAATCGCACCCCCCGGTCCGTGGCGATCCACAGCAGTACGCACACCACGAGGAACGCCAGTGAACTCTCCATGCCATTGAACAGGTAGTTGCGCGAGGCATTGCTGGCCAGGAACAGCGCAACGCTGAACGCAGCGGCCAGACGGTCGATGCTCCTGAGCGCGCGGTAGAGCAACACCGCCGAAGCGATCAGCATGGCGAACTGCAGGCCATGGATGATCATCAGCGGCAGGTCGCCGGCCCCTCCGGTCAGGCGGAAGATGCCCGCGGTGAACAGCAGCCAGAGGGGGTGGTAGCCGTTCGAGACGTGCGTGCCGTCGAACGTGCTGCCCTGTCCGGCCGCCACGTGGCGGGCGACCTGAAAGTAATAGTAGGCATCGTCGGCCATGAAGAACTTCGCGATGCCGTAGGCGTCGTGGCGAAGGAACACGGCCGCGTACCGCAGCGCTCCGGCCACGCCGAGGGCGATGGCCAGCCACCACCACCGCGATTCCGCCGGGTCGCGCCCGGTGATCGGGTGCGCGCCGGGGCTCATCCGCGGTCGTCCTTGCGCAGGCTCAGCAGGACCTTGCGGTGCATCTCGTAGTGCTCGCGGAAGTACTTGTTGGAAGTGTCGAGGATGATCCCGATCGCGAGTGACAACAGTCCGCACAATGCGAGTGAAGCCGCGAGGATCGCACGCGGGAAGTGTGGTACCAGGCCGGTCTGGTAGTACTCGATGATCGGCAGGCTGCCGGTGAGAAGGCTCAGGGCCACGAAGACCGCGGCGGCCACCGAGAAGAACGGCAGTGGCTTGTAGTCCTTGAAGAGCAGCGCGATGGTCGAGACGATCAACATACCGTCGCGGTACGTGTTCAGCTTGGAATGGCTGCCTTCCGGCCGTTCGCCATACTCGATCGGTGATTCCAGGAACACGAACTTCTTCGTGATCGCGTGCAGTGTCAGTTCGGTCTCGATCTGGAATCCCGAGGACGTGATCGGCACGCCACGAACATATGCACGCGAGAACACCCGGTAGCCCGAAAGCGCATCGGTGACCTTGACGCCGAAGAGTTTCGAGATGAGCCCGGAGATCAGGCGATTGCCGAACTTGTGGAAACGCCGGAAGGACTTGGTCGTGAAGCGATCGAGACGGATGCCGACGACCATGTCGGCCGCAGTCGAGATGGCGGACTGCAACAGGCGTGGTGCCTCCGAGGCGGGATAGGTGTCATCGCCGTCGGCCATGATGTACCAATCGGCATCGACCACGTCGAACATGTGCCGAACGACATTGCCCTTGCCTTGGAGCGGCGAGAGGAACACGCGTGCCCCGACCTTGGACGCGAGGTCTGCGGTGCCATCGGTCGAGTTGTTGTCGAACACGTAGATCTCGGCGTCCGGGAGCACGCGCCGGAAATCCTCGACCACCTTCTGGATGGTCGAGGCCTCGTTATAGCAGGGCACGAGGATTGCTACCTTGGGGGCTACGGGCTCGGCCACGATCGGAGGCTCCCGCGGACAGAGGAAGGTGGATGAACCGCCGTCGGGCTCAACTCGCGACCGCGGCGGTGGGATTCGGGTGTCGGCCGGATGGGAGGAACTCGCATATCCCCCCGGCCGTGAAGCAGAAGATCAACGGCAGGCACGGTAGAGCGTACCGGACCTGAGCGACGAATGGGACATGAAGAACCGTCCAGTAGGCCACCAGGGCGAGGACCAGCCGGGTCGCAACCGGGTCGGCACCGGCCCGGACCATGCCGAGGCCGGCCAGGGCGAACAACAACAGGTGAAGGGCCGCGAGCAGCAGACTCCCACGCGACGGTGGATCGTCGAACAGGAGGTTGAACCACAACCGGAAGACCTTGCGAACGGCGAGGCGGGCGTATCGAGCAGGGTCCTCCCGGATGATCCGCACTCCATCCCGGTAGAACCAGCGGCTGAGTTCGATTTCGTCCATGCGGCTCAGGGACTTGCGCAAGCTGTCGGGAACCCACGGTTCGGCGAGCCCGCCCACCGCTCGGTTCTCGAACGGCGCCGTGCCGCCCCAGAAGCTGATGCCGCCCTGGGTGACTCCCGGGACGAAGGCGTGGAACACGCGAGCATTGCGGATGATCCAGGGGCTGAGCGCGGCCGCCACGACCGCGGTGATGACCACGGCGGCACGCCCGGCGCGCAGCCAGCCAAGCCGCGGGACGGCAGCGAAACCGAACACGAGTCCTGCCGCGCCGAGTTGGGGCTTGCCGAGCGTGCACACCCCCAGTGCGAGCCCTGTGAGCAGCAGACTCCGCCAGCGCGGCCGCTCGAGGTACTCGGTGAACGCCAGCACGGTCAACAAGACCGTGGCCAGCGTGAAGCTCTCGCTGATCAGCTGGGCGGTGCTGAAGATGAAGGGCGGGTAGACCGCCACCAACCCGGTGGCGATAACGGCCGGGACCTCTCGTCGGAACCAGCGCCTGCCGAGCTGGTAGGTGATCCAGCAACTCAGGACGTCGAGCAGGGCCTGCGCCACCCGCGGGGGCAAGCTGTGATGCCCGAGTACCCGGTAGAATGTGGCAAGGAATACCAGGTAGGCGGGGCCTCGCATCGCAGTAGGGCGGCGTTGTTCGGTCGCATCGCCGGATTGGAAGCCGTATCCCTGGGCGAGGTTGAGCGCGATCTTGTCGTAGGAGGGCTCGTCCCCATACAGAGCGTGGTCGCGCTCATGAAGGACCCAACCCAGCCGCAGCACCAGTGCCAGCAGCAGGACCGCGAACAAGGCGCGTTTGGGGGACAAGGCAGGGCTTCCTTCTTGCAGTGCGCGGGCGCGCCAAGGCGTGAGCCAGTTCTGCGCCGACGGGGAGCCGGCAGGACGTTGTTCGGCCGGAGATTATACCGTCCGCTGACGAAACCCGACAAGCCACGACTATGCGGAAGCGCGCGCGAAACGCCTGTGCCGAGGTGCTCGGGCAGGCCTCGCGCCCAGCCTCCCGGTTGCTCGGCTCACGGGTCGGGGCGGAGGCAGCAGGAACTGCCCCAGCGAACAGGCGGACTGTGCAATGCGGCCCTGTTCGCCTTAGAGTGCGATCCGGCGTGCGCTGGGCGTCCATCCGCCCACGCTCGGCGTGGTAACCATCGGCCTCCGCGTGAATCCCAGCAACCGCCGCGGGTGGCCGGCATCCTACGAACTTCGGACCATCCCAGAAGACGCTCCCCATCCGGCGTGCGCCCGACCGCGCCCGCCCAGGAGTCCCCTGTCGTGAACAAGCGCATGATCCAGATGCTGGCGATCGTCCTCGCCGTCGTCGCCACGCTCGGCTTCGTCAAGTTCCAGCAGATCTCCAAGGCCATCGCCGGGGGCAAGTCGTTCACGCCGCCGCCCGAGGCCATCACCACGGTGGTCGCCGAGAAAAGCGAGTGGGCGACCACACTCGATGCGGTCGGCAGCGTGGCTCCCGTGCAGGGCGTCACGCTGAGCGCCGACCTTCCGGGCGTGGTCGACGGCGTCGGTTTCGTGTCCGGTACGCGCGTCGCCAAGAACCAGGTGCTGCTCACGCTCGACTCGCGCCAGGAACGCGCCCAGTTGGCTTCTGCGGAAGCGCGGCTGGAACTGGCGAGCCTGACGCTCGATCGTTCGCACAAGTTGCTCGCCCAGAACGCCATCGCACAATCGGAGTTCGACATCACCTCGGCGCAGTACAAGCAGGCCGAAGCTGCGGTCGCGGAATCGCAGGCCGCCATCGACCGCAAGACCATCCGCGCCCCGTTCGCAGGCGTCACGGGGATCCGCCAGGTCAATGTCGGGCAGTACGTGCACAGCGGCGACCCGGTCGTGCCGTTGCAGTCGCTCGATGCCGTGTACACGAACTTCTCGGTGCCGCAGCAGAATGCCACGGTGGTGCGAGCGGGCGCAGTCGTGCACGCCACGGTGGACGGCGGCAACGCGTTCTCGGGCCGTGTCACCGCAATCGACCCCGTGATCAGCGATGCGACGCGCAACGTCAATGTGCAGGCGACGTTCAATAACACGCGCGGCCTGCTGCGCCCGGGCGCGTACGTCACCGTGCAAGTCGTGGTCGGGAGGGGTGCGTCGACCGTGGCGCTGCCGACGTCGGCCATCAACTACGCGCCGTACGGCAACTCGGTGTTCATCCTGGAAGACCAGAAGGGTGCGGATGGCAAGTCCGTCCGCGGCGTGCGCCAGCAGTTCGTGAAGCTCGGCCGATCGCAGGGGGACCAGGTCGCCATCCTCGACGGCGTGCTGCCGGGGCAGGAAGTCGCCACCTCGGGTGTGTTCAAGCTGCGTCCGGGCGCCACGGTGCTGGTGAACAACAAGACCCAGCCGAGCAACAGCCGCTCGCCTCGCGCGGAAGACAACTGATGCGCTTCACCGACCTGTTCATCCGCCGGCCGGTCCTCGCCATCGTCGTCAACCTGGTCATCTTGATCGCCGGGCTGCAGTCCATCCGCTCGCTCAGCGTGCGGCAGTTCCCGCGCACCGATGTCGCCGTCGTCACGGTGTCCACGGCCTACGTGGGCGCCAACGCCGACCTCGTCCGCGGCTTCATCACCTCGCCGCTCGAACGCGTCATCGCCAGCGCCGACGGCATCGACTACATCGAGTCGTCGAGCGCGCAGAGCGTCAGTACGATCACCGTGCACCTGAAGCTCAACTACAACACGAACGACGCACTCACCCAGATCCAGGCCAAGGTCGCGCAGGTGCGCAACGACCTGCCGCCCGAAGCCCAGGCGCCGGTCATCCAAGTGCAGACCGCCGACGCGCAGTTCGCGGCCATGTACCTGGGCTTCGCCGCCAAGGACCTGGACCAGAACCAGATCAGCGACTACCTCGTGCGCGTCGTGCAGCCGCGACTGAGCGCGGTCAGCGGCGTGCAGCGCGCCGATGTGCTCGGCGGGCGCACATTCGCCATGCGCATTTGGCTCAAGCCCGACCGCATGGCGGCGCACAACCTGTCGGCCTCGCAGGTCTGGAACACGCTGGCGGCCAACAACTCGCTCTCGGCTCTGGGTCGCACCAAGGGCACCATGACATCGGTGAACCTGGTGGCGAACACCGACCTCAAGTCGGCCGACGAGTTCAAGCAGATGGTCGTGGTCCAGAACGGCAGCGACGTCGTGCGGTTGGGCGACATCGCCGACGTCACGCTCGGCGCCGAGGACTACGATTCGGAAGTGCGCTTCAATGGCCAGACCGCGACGTTCATGGGCATCTGGGTGCTGCCGACGTCCAACTCGCTGGAAGTCATCCGCGAAGTCCGCAAGGCCGTGAAAGAGTTGGAGGCGCAACTGCCGGTCGGCATGACCGTCGGCATCCCGTATGACTCGACCAAGTACATCGAGGACTCGATCCACGAGGTGCTGAAGACCCTTACCGAGACGCTGCTCATCGTCATCTTGGTGATCTTCCTGTTCCTCGGTTCCATCCGGGGTCTCATCATCCCGGTCGTCGCCATTCCGATCTCGCTCATCGGCGCGGTGTTCCTCATGAACACCGCCGGCTTCACGATCAACCTGCTGACGCTGCTCGCGATCGTGCTGTCGGTCGGTCTCGTCGTCGACGACGCGATCGTCATGATCGAGAACATCGAACGTCACGTGCACGACGGCAGGACGCCGTACGACGCCGCGATCCTCGCGGCGCGCGAGCTGCTCGGGCCGATCATCGCCATGACCATCACACTCGCGGCCGTGTACACGCCGCTGGCGCTGCAGGGCGGGCTGACGGGTGCGTTGTTCCGGGAATTCGCGTTCACGCTCGCCGGCGCGGTCATCGTCTCCGGGGTCGTGGCCTTGACGCTGTCCCCGATGATGGGCTCGCGGATGCTGCGCGCGGGCGACAACGACAAGGGCTTCGCCGGGCACATCAACCGCCAGTTCGAGCGCGTCCGCCAGAAGTACATGAGCATGCTCGAAGGCACGCTGCGCAATCGCCCGGTCGTGCTGACGCTGTGGGTGATCGTCGTACTGCTCATGGTGCCGTTCTACATGTTCACGCAGCGCGAACTGGCGCCGCGCGAGGATCAGAGCATCGTGTTCGGCATCGTCCAGGCCGCCCCGAATGCCACACTCGACCAGACCACGATGTTCACGCGCGGCATCTACGACGTCTATCACTCGATTCCCGAGGCCCAGAACATCTTCGAGATCACCTCGCCCGGAGGCGGTTTCGCGGGCATGGTCACGAAGCCGTGGGCCGAGCGCAAGCGCAGCACTGCTGAGCTGCAGTTGGTGGTCTCACAGGGTTTCTCGCAGGTGCCTGGGGTGCGCGCCATCTCGATCATCCCGTCACCATTGCCGGGAGGTGGCAGCTTCCCGGTCGACGTCGTGATCTCCTCGACAGCGGAGCCGGAGCAGTTGCTGGCCGTGGCCAACCTGCTCGTCATGCGCGCCTACAAGAGCGGCAAGTTCATGTTCGTGGACACCGACCTGAAATACGACCAGCCGCAGACCGAGGTGGTGTTCGACCGCGACAAGGTGCGTTCACTCGGAGTCGACATGAGCCGGGTGGGCCAGGACCTGTCGCGCATGATCGGCGGCAACTTCGTCAATCGCTTCAGC
>JANNWR010000266.1:0-23891 GCA_031408715.1 bacterium | reverse complement strand
GTGGCCGGCGACGCAGTCGTGTTGATGACACTACGAGGAGCCGGCCATGCCAGCTCCGCAGCGATTCATGGGCAGCCGGCCCTTGCAGGCCACGGGCTCATGAATAGGTCGGGCTAGGTCACGCGGGCAGGCGGAGGCGCTGGCCTTTCGTGACGACCGTGCTCGTGAGCTTGTTGAGCTGCTTGAGCGCATCCACCGTGACACCATGGCGTGTGGCGATCGCGGTCAGCGTCTCACCTTCACGCACGGTATGGGTCGCCTGGGCGCGCGGCGCGCCTTTCGCCAGCTTGCCGTCGGTGCCCTTGGCGGACTGGTCGAGCGACGACTCGTCGGCCAGCGTGGCGCCGGACACGGCGAGTACCTGGCCGCGCCGGAGCGGCGTGCCCGCGGCGAGCTTGTTCCAGGCGCGCAGGTCGGCCGGCGCGATGCGGTAGCGTGTCGCGACCGAAGTGACCGTTTCGCCACGGCCGACCGTGTGCAGCACCGGTTTGTCCTTGGCGTTGCTGTTGTCCTGGCTCGGATCGACCATGATCACCGCATTGGGCGATGCCGTGACGGGCAGGTTGCCGTTCGACATCGTGCTGTCACCGGTCTCGCCCGAGCGGATGCGCAAGCGCGTTCCGAGCTTCACGCTCGGTGTCGTGACGCGGTTCCACTGGCGCAAGTCGGTCACGCTGACGCCGTACTTGGCCGCGATCGAGCGCAGCGTCTCGCCGCTCTTGACGACGTGCGTGACGCGTTCCGAGTTGGTGCTGTTGCCCTTGATCTTGCCCGGCAGGCCGATCCTCTGGCGCGGCACGTAGTCGGTGGACGCACGCGGGTCCTCGGAGTCGGCGGAGATGACCTCGGGCTTGGGCGCGCGGAAGCTCGACGGCACCGTGAGCAGCATGCCACGGCGCAGCGGACGGCCACGGCCCAGGTTGTTGACGCGCGCCAGCTCGGTCGGGCTGACGGCGTACTCCTCGGCGATCTTACGCAACGTCTCGTCGCGCTTGACGCGATGGCGCACGGTCAGGTTGACGCTGGGCAGCTCGGCGCCGCCCGAGAGGTTGCGCTGGATGATCTCGCTCTTGCCCTCGGGCACACGCACGGTGGTGATGCCATTCGGGCCTGACAACATGGATGTGCGGGCCGAAGGATTGAGCTCCTTCAGCTCTTCGTAAGAGCAGTTCGCGAGCTTGGCGATGGCACGCAGGTCGACCGCACCCTTCAGTGCGACTTCATCGAAGCGCATGGGGTCATCGAGCTCGATGTCACCGAAGCCGTACTTCACCGGGTCGCGCGAGATCGCGAGCGCGGCCATGAACTGCGGCACGTAATCCTCGGTCTGCTTGGGCAGGCGCAACTCCCAGTAGTTCGTGGTGCCCTGGTGCTTGATGGCACGCATGACGGTGCCCTCGCCGGCGTTGTAGGACGCCAGCGCCAGGGGCCAGTCCCCGAAGATGCCGTACAGGTGCTTCAGGTACCGAGCCGCGGCGACCGTGGCCTTCTCGGGGTCCTTGCGCTCATCGACCCACTGATTGACGTTCAGGCCGAAGTAACGCGCGCTGGATCGCAGGAACTGCCATGGCCCGACGGCCGCGGCGTAGGACCGCGCGTTGATGTTGAAGCCGCTCTCGACGAACACGAGGTGCACGAGGTCGGGCGGCAGCCCTTCCTTCTGGAGCACGGTGCGGAACAGTTCCATGTAGCGGCCCGAGCGCTTGAGCCAGCGCTCGAACGTGCTGCGGCCGGCCCCGGTGAAGAACGCGATGTACTTGAGCACGTCCGCGTTCATCTGGAGCTCGATGTCATCCACGGCCCGCTGATTGAGCACCGACGGATCGGCCTCGATCAGCGTCGAAGGAGCCGGAACGCCCGGGGGCGGGATTGCCGGAGAAGGTCCGGGCACGAACTGTGACGCCCCCGAGTTCACCGGCGGCGCGGTCGATGCACCCCGCTCGGAGGGCGGGGGCGACTGCGGGTCGATGAGCCGAGGGACGGTGCTGCTGGCGGTGTCGGGTGCGGCTTCGGCGGCATGCAGCACCCCGGTCGGCAGAGCGGCCAGAACGGCCACCGCCAACAGGACGCATTCGATGCTCTGGCGAAGCTTCATGTCGAACCTCCAGTGTTCGGATCCTGAACCCGGCACCTACCGGACCGCCGGAACGCTAAGCGCCCGGCATGCGTTCTGCAATGCAGACCTGTGTCAACTTGCACGTAACACCCGGTCCGCAGCCCTCCCAACTGGTGTGGGCACAGCAACCGCCCGGCTAACCGTGCACGACCCGTGCCACAACCGCTTACGCCATTGACACTTGCGATGTCGTTGGCTAGCTTGCTCCTTTGAATGGGGGCGGCAGGTCCTGCTGCCCGTCAGAGCCAGGGGAGGGAGCCCCGTGACCAAGATCAGCCCAGCCACGACCGACCGCTGGGCGGTTTCGACTCGGATGAGCGGTGCAGTCCTGACCGCCGGGGTCGAACTGCCCGCGATCCAGTTGTGCCTGTTGGGCATCCCGATGGGCTTCACACCGGCCGAGATCCAGAGTTGGTTGCGCGACCTCGCGGGCGTCGCGATCGAGACCTCGCGCGGCGACGGCCGCGCCCGGCCCATCCCGCAGTTGCTGCATCATGCGCTCACCGGACTGCTGTTCTCGCAGACCGAGTTGTGGAGCCACACCGGGCAGATGATGCCTTGTGCCGCGGTGTTCGTGAACGGTCCTCAGGGTGTGGCATTCGGCTGGGTGGGCCGCGCACGTGTACTGCTGCTCGTGAACGGCGAGCCGTACGAGCCGCAGTGGGTGATCGTGCGAGACGAGGCCGGCCACGAGGCCATGTCGGCCATGTTGCCGAGCGATGTGCACGCGCTCCTGACCTTGGACTACTGGCCCACGGCTGATGAAGGTCAGTCCGCCCCCGCGGCAGTGGATGCCGAGTGGGGAGTCGTGGCGCGCGGCGATGAGCCGGGACCGGAGAGCGCCGTCACACCCATGATCGAGACGGCTGTGCCCGCGCCACTCGCGCCGGCGCCTGAGCCCATCATCCATCATGTCGCTTCGGCTGCGCCCGCACCCGAAACACTACCGACGCAGCAGCCCGGGTTGGCGCGCGCACCTGCCACGACCGACTCCGACATCGGCGCTCGCACGCCGGAGAACGCCGAACCTGCCAACCCCGCGCTGCACGAACAGGACCATGCGCAGGAACTGCCGTCGACGCACCATTCGTCTGCAGCGACCTTCTCGATGCCGTCGGTGCCGCAACGAGCGGGCTCGGGCGAACCGGGCGCCGCTGCGGCCGCGCACGTGCCGGATCCGGCGATGGGCCAACCGAGCGCGCCGCAGACGGCAGCGCCACCACTCATCATCACGCCGAATGTCCCGGTGGAGCCGGACGCGGAGACGACGGCGCGCGAACCTGGCGCCGCCTCGCCGGCAACCGTCCCGGATGCCGTCTGGACGCCGGACTCCTCGGGTGCGTTCCTGCCGGAGTCGTCCGGTGTGAGCACGCCCGCAACAGGGCAGGAGAGCGCAGACGCCACGCCTCCGCTCGCTCTGACGTTGCGGGAGAGGCGCGAGCTGAAGCTGTCGGGCGAGTCGCAGGAGCCCAGGCACCCGGTCGGACGCTGGCTCTCGAAACTGATGGGCTTCGGTCGGAAGTCCGCTCCCAGTGCGCCAGAGTCTGCGGACCTGCCTCCAGTGTCGTCCTATGACGCGATCTTACAGTCGCCGGAAGTGAGCGCGCCGCCATACCAGGAAGCGCTGCAGCCCACGGACGCAGGCGCGCCGGTGCAGTCGCGCAGCGACACGCCTGCGGATCCCTCCGAGCCGCACGCGATGCCGTCCACGGCTTCTGCCCCAGCAGCGATGGTCAGCACTCCGCCACCGTTCCGTCGCGGCGCACTCGCGCCTGCCGGCCTGCAGGAGATTCTCGGAATGATGTCGGGCATGACGTCGGGCATGATGTCGGGGGGTGGTAGGGCAAGCGCCGCGCCGAGCGCAGCATCGCCCGGTCCCGCGCGCGATCCGGCCATCGAGCCTTTGGCGGCCACACCGCGCCTTGTTCCGCCGCCGGCGTATATCAAACCCGTCGAGGGACTGACCGCGGTTTCCGCTGCCAGTGGGCCCGTGCAGGTTCCGGCCTCGGCGCGCGTGACGCCCGAGTCGGTGTCACCCGGTACGCCGCCCTACCCGATGCTCGATGTCACCGCAGCCGATAGCGAGGCTGCCAAGAGTGATGCAGCCAAGCGCGATCCGCGTGGCCCGATCCACATCGATCGCGAGCCGATCGGCGCGGATGTGTCTTTCGCCATTCCGAAACTGCCGCCGATGGATGCGCCCAAGCCCGTCAAGATCGCGCTACCCACCGCCGATCTCGCGCCGCCGCAGGCGTCGGTGCCACCGGCCGCGGCCGGCCCGTTGCCGGTGCTGGGCTCGATGGGAGAGAGCCCGCGCAGCGCTCCCGAGCCTCCGGTGGATTTCCTCGCGGAGTTCGAGGCCTCGATGCGCGTGGAGCCCGCACATGTGCCGCCTCCCGCGCGGCCCGTGCCGACCAACGCGCCCTTCGCGCCAGGCCCGCCCAGACTTCGCGAGCCGAATCTCATCCCGTCGTTGCCCGTCGCACCGCCGGGGGTACCGCCGAGCGCCGTCGCGCCGCTGGCTCCGACGCCAGTCGTCCTGACGCCTGCACCGATCGCGCCTGCACCGATCGCAGCCGCACCCGTGAGTCCGGCACCCGCGCCACCGCCTGCGGATGCGCCCGTGATTCCGACGCTCCGTTCGCCGAGTGAGTTGCAGCCGATCGAGACCGTGCCATCGGCGCAGGCCGAGTTGATGCGCGAACTGCCATTGCCGACCAAGTCCGCGGAGATGCCGCGTCCGGTTCTCACCACTGATGCCGAGGATGCGGTGCCGGAGGGGATGCTCGTCGCCACCCAGGCCACTCCGATGCCCGCAGGCACGCGCGCGCGCCGCGCGGCGTGGCCCAGCGCCGATGAGCTCGAACCGTCCGCGCTGCCTGTCTGGCGCAAGCCATGGGCGGTGATCGCGTTCATCACGGTGTTGTTCGGTGTGGGTTGGGTCGTCGGCCATTCGCAGTCCCCGGACAACGATGTGCACGCCACTCCCATGTCGCGGATGTTGCGTGCCGTGGGTATGGGGGGCGCGCGCTTCAGCGCCAGCATCGACAGTGATCCTCCCGGCGCCTGGATCGCCATCGATGGCAAGGACCTCACGCGGCAGACGCCGGCCACGGTGGAACTCGCGCCTGGCAAGCATGAGGTGACGTTGTCGATGCCCGACCTCGGCAGCGTGAAGGTCTCGCTCGAGGGCACTCGCGGCCAGAAGAAGCTGGTCAACGAGACACTGCACGGTTCGCTCGACGTCAGCGCGCTCGATCCGGCATTGCCGGTCAAGATGTCGCTCGACGGACAACCTCAGGGATGGTTGCCGGTCAACGTCGCCAAGCTGCCGCCGGGCATGCACGAGGTCCAGTTCAGCGGCCCGAACATGCAGACCTGGGGGCAGACCGTGAACATCCTGATCCGCCAGAACACGCAGTTGGTCGCCCGCCCCATGATGTCGCCGGCGACGGGCGTGGTGCAGGTCCAAGCCTCCAACAACGACGACAATGGCACCGCACCGCTGGCGGGCGCCAGCGTGTTCGTCGACGGCGAACTGCGCGGTGTCACACCGCTGACGCTCGAACTGCCGCGCGGTCCGCACAGTCTGCGCGTCACGTTCCGCGACGAGACCGCGGCGGTGCAGGTCATCGACCTGCCGGGCGGCAACAAGCGATTCGCGTCGTTCCAGTTCGGGCTCGACAGCGACCTGCCGCCGCTGCGCCTCCAGGGCGGCTACGCCATGGTTCCGGCGCGCAAGGTCACCACGGTGTCCGCCTCCCTCGACGGCCTCGACGTGAAGGACGTGCGCGAGGCGTGGCTGCATGCGCGCGCACCCGAGGGATTGTGGCGCCGCTACGAGATGAATCTGGCCAATGGCCCGCGCGGCGCGGTGATGTCGGCGGTGTTCCCCGGCAGCATGTTCGAGGGCCAGCCGCGTGTGACCTGGTACTTGAGTGCGGCCACCGCGCAGGGCGACGAGTTCTACACCGAGCTGCAGCACTCGAGTCGCTGAGGCGGCTCACCCGCGCATCGCGCGGCCCGGCGTGAGACTCGCTGACCGTTCGCCGCGCGTCCGCGCACGACCACGGCGCGTGCGGCCTGCTCCGGTGTGCATCCGGTCTCGTCCACGGTGTGAGCGGGACCGACGCCGGAAGTGACGCTTCAGGGCCTCGCGGGGCATGCGTACGCACGCCACCGGGCCACCGGTCACGGCACGCCATTCGCAGGATCGCGCCAGCGTGGGGGCGCGTGGAGCATGGCTGCTGGCGGTCGCCGGCTGGGTGGGGCTCGTCGTCGGGACCGGGCTCCCGGTGCGTGTCGTGGGTTCCTGCGCGCTGCTCGCGGTGGCCGCGCTCGCCGGGCTCGGACGCGAACCGCGCCTGCTGCTCCCGGCGTTCCTGCTACTCGGACTGGCGCGCGGTGGAGCGGAAGGCGCTTTACTCGGCGCCCGACTCGCAGGGCGGCCAGCAGTACCCGGCTTCGTGCGTGTGGTCGCGGTGGTGGCCGAACCCGCACGACGTTCGGGTGACACGCCGGTCGCCGATGTCGAGTTGATCGCGGCCAGTCCGCGCTGGCCGGATCGCGCACGCGTCCGGCTGCGATTCCCGGCCGGCAGTGCGGCCGACTGGGGCGACACCGTGCGCGCCCTGGTGCGGCTCGACACGCTCAGCGCGGCGCGCGTACCCGGCGGCTATGACGCACGTGCCGCCGCTCGTGCGTCGCATCGTCTGGCGAGCGGTCGTGCCTACAGCATGGCAGTGGCGCCGGATCGTGCGGCCCGGACGATCCCGCGCCGCATGGCGATGCGCTTGCGGCGCGCCGCGGAGTCCGTGCTCGCGCGTGCATTGTCGCCTGCGGCACGAGAGTTGGCTCAGCCGCTGCTGTTCGGCGACCGTGATGGCATCGATCCCGACACCGACTCCGCGCTGCGCGCCTCGGGCCTGGTGCACCTGCTGGCGCTGTCCGGATTGCACGTGACGTGGCTCGCGGTGGTGGCGCGCTCCGCTGCCGCGCTGTTCACGCGCCGCTTGGCGGTTCGCGCGCTGGCGGGGGCGTGCAGTGCCATCGCATACGCTTTGGTCGCGGGGCCATTGCCCTCGCTGGCACGAGCCGTCGCGAACGAGTTGGTGGTGACGCTGGCGCGCGCATGCTCGCGCGCGCTCGATCCGCTGCACGCGCTCGCGCTCGCGGTGCTCGGATTGCTCGCGTGGCAACCAGCATGGGCACATGACCTCGGCTTCCAGTTGTCGTGCGCGGCCACGCTCGGACTGATCGCCGCGGGCGGCGGGCAGGAACCCGGGCGCGCGCCGGAGTGGCCGGAGTGGCCGTGCACCCCGCCGATCGCGGCCGCTCGCCGTGCACGCGGTGCAGTCGCGCGCCTGCTGCAACGTGCGGGGCGCGCGGGGTGGAGTGCCGCGCACGCGGTGGTCCGGCGGCTCGCACCTCCGCTCATGCTGGCCGCGCGTGCCACGCTCGGAGCGCAGATGGTCGCGCTACCGCTGCTGTTCGTGCGCTTTCATGCCCTGCCGTGGACATCGATCGTGGCCAACCTGGCAGCGGTGCCACTGTCCGAAGCGTTGTTGGCTGCCGCGGGGCTTGGAGTCTTCGCCGAAGCACTGTGTCCCGGAGCAGGCGGAGTGTGGCTGTCCGCGGCGGAGGTGCTCGCCGCGGGTCTGCACGCGGTCACGCGACTGTTCGGGGCGTGGCCGCGCGCACTGCTCGCGACCGGGGACTCGCCGTGGCCCGTGGCACTCGCGGTCGCGGCGGCGTCGGCGTGGGTGTGGGGCGCGAATGGCGACCGCGCGGTCGACACGCGCCTGCGCCGAGCCGCCAGACAACTCAGCGCGCGACGCCTGGCCCGGTGGTGTGCGGCACTGGCACTCGGGCTTGCGCTGTGCACGCCGGAGCGCCGGCCGGCCGCGGGGGAGACCTGGGTGGTCGTGCTCGACGTCGGGCAGGGTGATGCCATCGCCATCGCCGACCGCGAAGGCTGGTGGTTGATCGACACCGGTCCGCGCAGTGCGCACTGGGATGCCGGCGAAGGTGCAGTCCTGCCGTTCCTGCGCTGGGCAGGTGTCCGCACCCTGCGCGCGGTGCTGCTCACGCACGATGACGGCGATCACACGGGCGGTGCACGTGCCGTTGCGCGCGGCATGCGCGTCCAGCACTGGTGGGCCTCCGCCCCGCGACCACGGGTTCCTGGTCCGGCGGCGCGCTGGCGGGCGCACACGGCCGCGCGCGGCGACACGCTGGCGCTCGGTCCCGGCGTGCGCGTGTGCTGGCCGCCGCGGCCCGATGATCGCGACGACGCGATCGCGGAACGCGGGGATAACGCGGCGTCGCTGGTGCTGGAACTCGAGCGCGCGAACGCCCGCGTGCTGTTCACGGCCGATGCCGACAGCATCGTCGAAGCAGCACTCGCTGTCGCGCCCGGCCTGGCGCTGCTGAAAGCCGGGCATCATGGCTCGGGTTCCTCGAGCGGTGCCGCGTTCGTGCGCGCCGTCCGCCCAGAACGAGTGGCGCTGTCGTGCGGGCTGCACAATGCGTACGGGCATCCGAACGCGGGAGCGCTGGCGCGGCTGGCGGTGGACGGAGCGCTGCTCGACCGCACCGATCACGACGGGACGCTGTGGTACGTGCTGCGCGCCGGCGGGGTGGAGCGGTTGCACTGGCGCAGGGGCGAACCCTGGCGTGCGCGCCTGCGTGTCGGTGCCGCGTGCGGCAGTGCCCGGGCGGCGCGCGCGTACTGAAGCGAGGTGGCCGCAGCGTCCCGAGCCGGTCCTCACAGTCCACCCGTGAATCCATGTTCTGGCCGCATCTGGAGCGGGTCGCGCGAGTTTGCCGCAGTCCGCTCGCCGGGCTATGTTGCGGCGTGCTCACCCCTCGCCAAGCCCGGCTCGCCGTGTTCGCTTCCGGCAACGGCACCAACTTCGAGGCGCTGGCTCAGGCGCACGACCGGCTCGGCGGTCGCATCGTGACGGTGCTCAGCGACCGCGCCGACGCCCCCGTGCTCGAGCGTGCGCGCCGGCACGGCATCGAAGCGCTGACACCGCCGGCCGGCCGCCTTCGCAGTAAGCTCGAAGACGAGTTCGCGTGGCTCGCGTTGCTGCGCGAGCGCCGCATCGACGTGGTGGTGCTGGCCGGCTTCATGCGGCGGCTGCATGCCACGCTGCTCGCGCCGTTCGCGGGCCGCATGCTCAACATCCATCCGTCGCTCCTGCCATCGTTCCCCGGGCTCGACGGCATCGGCCAGGCGTTCCGGCACGGCGTGTCGGTGACCGGCTGCACCGTGCATCTGGTGGAAGACGCACTCGATGCCGGGCCGATCTTGGCGCAGGCCGCGGTCGATGTGCTCGCCAGCGACACGCTCGAGACGCTCGAGAGTCGGGTGCATCAGGCGGAGCACGCTCTGTACCCGGCAGCGATCCGCCGCTTCCTCACCGAGCCATGGCACCTGGACGGCCGCCGGCTGGTGTTCGGATCCGGCACGGGGCTCGCCTTGAACGAGACCGAGGCCGCGCGTGGGTGACGGCGTGGGTGACGGCGTGGGTGACAGCGTGGGTGACAGCATGAACGACAGCGCGCGTGAGTTCGTGAGCGAGCGCCCCGAGATCGAAGCGGTCGTCTTCGACGCCGGCGGCACGTTGGTGCGCATCGACTTCGAGTGGATGTGCGAGATGCTCGCCGCTCTCGGCGTGCCGGTCACCTTGGAGGAGATGCGGCGCGGCGAGGTGCAGGGCCGCCGCCGCTACGACGGCATGGCGGGCACGGTGCCGCGCACGCCAGCGCTGGGGCTGCATCCCGCGCTCGGTACGGTCGGGCCCACGCAGGCCTACTTCGCGGGCATGCTCGAAGCCGTCGGCTGCCGCCATCCGGTGCTCGAGGAGGCCCTCGAGCTCATGCGACTCCGCCAACTCGCGCCTTCACTCCTGTGGGCGCGCCCCATGGAAGGCGCACGCCATGCGCTCGACGCGCTGGCCGCCATGGGCGTGCGCGCGTGCTGCGTCAGCAACTCCGACGGCCGCGCCGAGCACCACCTGCTGCACTCGGGCGTGCGCACCGGGCTCGAGTTCGTGATCGACTCGCAGATCGAGGGGGTCGAGAAACCGGACCCGCGCATCTTCAGAATTGCCCTCGACAAGCTCGGGCTGGTGCCCGAACGCACGGTGTATGTCGGCGACATCCGCAGTGTCGACATGGCCGGGGCGCGCAGTACCGGCATGCACTTCACCCTCATCGACCCGTTCGGCGACTATGCCGGCGGGTTGCCAGCGGTCCGCGGGCTTGCGGAACTGCCCGCGCATCTCGCGTCACGCTTCACGCTCGTGTCCACGGGCAATGGTAGCCGCCCGCCGCATTCCTGAACGGCTGTCCCGAGAGGCAGCAGGAGGACGTCCCATGAATGGTATCGCCCCGATCGTCATCGATCCACGGTTGCTGGAGGCCGCGCACGCGGTCACCGAACCCGAAGTCCCCGGCGCGCAGGTGTTCCGGCGAGGCAAGGTCCGCACGGTGTTCCATGCCGGCCCCGAACACTACGTCATCATCGCCAGTGACCGTTTGTCCGCGTACGATTCCATCTTGCCGACACCGATCCCCGGCAAGGGTGCGATCCTGTCGCTGATCTCGGCGTTCTGGATGAAGTCGCTCGCGGAGGCCGCACCGCACCATCTGGTGAGCGACGATCCGACGACGTTCCCAGCGCCGTTCCGCGAGCACGCCGCACGTCTCGCCGGCCGTGCGCAGTGGGTGCGCAAGGCCGAGCGCATCGACATCGAGTGCGTGGTGCGCGGATATCTCACGGGCAGCGGCTGGAAAGAGTACAAGCAGTCGGGCACCGTGTGCGGAATCGCGCTGCCGGCCGGATTGCAGGACGGTTCCAAGCTCGCACCCGCGATCTTCACACCCGCGACCAAGAACGACCACGGCCATGACGAGAACATCTCGTTTGAACGCATGATCGAGGTCACGGGTCGTGCGCAGGCCGAGGCGTTGCGCGACCGTTCGCTGGCGCTCTACGAAGCCGCTCGAGCGCACGCCTGGGACTGCGGGCTCGTGCTGGCCGACACCAAGTTCGAGTTCGGCATCATCGACGGGAAGTACACGCTCATCGACGAGGCACTGTCCCCGGACTCGTCGCGTTATTGGGATCGCGCCGAGTACGAGGCCGGCCGGTTGCTGTCGTTCGACAAGCAGTTCGTGCGCGACTGGCTGGACGCCAGTGGCTGGGACCACGAGCCGCCGGCGCCGGAGCTACCGGCGGAAGTCGTGGCGAAGACTCAGGAACGCTATCTCGAGGCCATCCGCCGGTTGTCCGGCGGTGCCCCGGGCGCGAAGGGTGACGCGCGATGAGCGTGACGCACTCGCACAGTTCCGCACATGCCGCCGTCAAGCCCACCGGCATCACACCCTGGCCGCGCGCCGCGTTGTTATCACTATCCGACAAGACCGGGGCCGCCGAGTTCGCGGCCATGCTCGCCAAGGGCGGCACGCGCATCATGGCCTCGGGCGGGACGGCAGCGTTTCTGAAGGATGCGGGGATCGCGGTCACGCCGGTCGAGGACTGGACCGGCTTCGGCGAGATGCTGGGCGGCCGCGTGAAGACACTGCACCCGCACGTGCATGCGCCCATCCTGGCCCGGCGGGGTTCCCCGGCGGACATGGCCGAAGTGGCTTCCAAGGGACTCGAGCCACTCGACTTGATCGCCGTGACGCTCTACCCATTCGAGGAGAAGGGCCGTGCGCTCGGCGATGCCGGCATGATCGAGGAGATCGACATCGGTGGTGTGGCGCTGCTGCGAGGTGCGGCCAAGAACCATGACGGCGTCATCGTCATCCACGATCCGCGGCAATATGAAGAGGTCACGGACTGTCTGGCCAAGGGCGTGACGCCGGCCGACCGCCGGCGCTGGGCGCTGGGAGCGTTCGCGCGCACCGCGCGGTACGACGCCGCGATCGCCTCGGAGCTGGCACGCCGCATGGCTGGACCGGACGAGCCGCCGGCATTCCAGGCGCTCGTGCTCGAGCGCCAGCGCACGCTGCGCTATGGCGAGAACCCACATCAGGTCGCCGCGGTCTACGCGCGCGCCGGAGTGTCCTCCTCGCTGGCCTCGCATCGCGAGGTGAAGGAGTTGTCCTACAACAACCTGCTCGACCTGGAAGCGGCGGTGGCATTGGCCGGACGATTCGAACGGCCCGCGTGCGTGATCGTGAAGCACAACCAGCCATGCGGCGCGGCGTGCGCCGAGACCCTGCTCGAGGCTTACACCCAGGCACTCGCCGCGGATCCGCTGTCGGCGTTCGGTGGCATCGTCGCGGTCAACCGCACGCTCGATGGTGAGACGGCCACGGCCATCGCGCAGATGTTCGTGGAATGCGTGGCGTTCCCCGAGCTCACGAGCGAAGCGGACGCGGCACTCGCGGGCAAGAAGAACTTGCGCCTGGTGCGGCTCGAGGCTGCGGACCTCGAGACCTCGGATGCATGGCAGCTGAAGCTCGCCGGCCCGTGGGTGCTCGCGCAGCGCGATGGTGCCGCGGCGGTACCGCCCTGGCGCACGGTGACGCGCCGTGCGCCCACCGCTGCCGAGATGTCCGCCCTGATGTTCGCCTGGGAGGTCGCGGCCGCGGCGCGTTCCAACGCCATCGTGCTGGCACGCGGCGCCGCGTTGGTGGGCCTCGGCAGCGGTCAGACTTCCCGCGTCGACGCGGTCGACGTCGCGCTGATGAAGGCGCGGCGCGCGAACCACACCGTCGCGGGCACCGTGCTCGCAAGTGACGGGTTCTTCCCGTTCGCCGACGGCGTCACGCACGCGGCGGAAGCCGGGGTCACCGCCATCGTGCAGCCCGGCGGCTCGGTCAAGGACGCCGAGGTGATCGCCGAGGCGGACCGCCTGGGGATCGCGATGGTGTTCACGGAACGCCGGGTGTTCCGGCATTAGCGCAGCGCACGAAGCGCCTCCGGCGTTGCCGGGGGCGGGCCGAGTCTCACGCCAGGAGAGTCCCGCATGGATGCGACTCAACGGAAGACCATCGCGCTCGCGGCTTACGCGATCGCCATCGTGCTGTTCGTGTTCTTCTTCGGCCGTCAGTTCTGGGAGTGGGCGAGCTGGAAGGAGTCCAAGGGCACGATCGACTTCGGCTTCCTCAAGATCACGTCGCGACCGGAGTTCCCGAGCGACGTCAAGAGCGTCACGCTCGGATTGATCGCGCCCATCGTCCTGGCCGCCACCGGCCGCGTCATCGGAGGTGCGGCCCCGCCGCGCGCATGAGGCCGGCCGGCTGCCCGAAGGACGCGGGTTCGCTCGCGACGGGCAGGTTGACCGTCCTCCCATTCACCGCCATTCCCGGATAGATCCACGAGGGAATCCCATTCCATGTCGCGTGACAACGTCCTCATCCTGGACTTCGGCAGCCAGTACACACAGTTGATCGCACGCCGTGTGCGCGAGCTCGGCGTGTACTCCGAAGTGGTCGCCGGAACCTTGTCGCTCGCCGAGATCCGCGCCAAGAAGCCCTCGGCGATCATCCTGTCGGGCTCGCCCTCGAGCGGGTATCGAGCCGAAGCACCGCTACCGGATGCGGGCATCTACAGCCTGGGACTGCCGTTGCTCGGTATCTGCTACGGCTTCCAGGTCACCGCCCTGCTGCTGGGCGGCAGCGTGGCCAAGGCCGATCACCGCGAGTACGGCGCCGCGATGTTCGTGCAGGACGGGCGCTCGCCGTTGTTCTCGGGTGTGCCCAAGCGCTTCAAAGCCTGGATGAGCCATGGCGACAACGTCGAGTCGCTGCCCGAGGGTTGGTTGCGCGTCGCACACACCAGCAACTGCGCATTCGCCGCCGCTCGCCACAAGGACAAGCCGTACCACCTGATCCAGTTCCATCCCGAGGTCGTGCACTCGCCCTACGGCAAGCAGGTGCTGTCGAACTTCCTGTTCCGCATCGCGAAACTCGAAGCGGGCTGGTCGATGAAGGACTTCCTGAAGACCGCGGTGAAGGAGATCCGCGCGCAGGTCGGCGAGGGCCGCGTGCTGTGTGGGCTCTCCGGTGGAGTCGACTCCACCGTGGCTGCGACGCTGATCCACAAAGCGATCGGCGACCGGCTGACGTGCGTCCTCGTCGACCACGGCATGATGCGCCTGAACGAGACCGCCGACGTCGAGCGCGAACTGGGCTCTCGTCGCCACCTGAACCTGCGCGTCGTGCACGCGCAGCGCCGCTTCCTGGACCGACTGGACGGCGTCAGTGACCCTGAACGCAAGCGCAAGATCATCGGCGAGGAGTTTGTCGCGGTTTTCGAAGAGGAAGCGCAGCGGATCGGCAAGCTCGACTTCCTGGCGCAGGGCACGCTGTATCCGGACGTCATCGAATCCGCCTCGGCCGGATTCGGTTCTCAGGTCATCAAGTCGCACCACAACGTCGGCGGCCTGCCCGAGCGGATGCGCATGAAGCTGGTCGAACCATTGCGCCGGTTGTTCAAGGATGAAGTGCGCGAACTGGGGCGCGAGCTCGGGTTGCCGGATCACCTCGTCGACCGTCACCCGTTCCCGGGCCCCGGGCTCGCGGTGCGCGTGCTCGGGCCCATCCGTGAACACGACCTCGACATCCTGCGCAATGCCGACGCCATCTTCATCGAGGAACTGCGCAAGGCGAAGTGGTATGGCCGGACCTGGCAGGCGTTCGCGGTGCTGTTGCCGGTGTCCACCGTCGGCGTGAAGGGCGACGAGCGCTCGTACGAGAAGGTCGTCGCACTGCGCGCGGTGAACTCGGTTGACGGCATGACCGCCGATTGGACGCGCTTGCCGCACTCGCTGCTGGCGCGCGCCGCGAGCCGCATCGCCAACGAAGTGCGGGGCGTGAACCGGGTGGTCTACGACATCACCAGCAAGCCACCCGCGACGATCGAATGGGAGTGAGGCACAAGTTCGTGGGCCCATGTCCGCGAATCCTCGGCGCGTGCATGTTGCTGTGCGCCACCTTCTCGACCGCACTCGCGACACCGCGGCTGACGCCGACGCCCGGGGGCGTGCGCTGGAGCGGTGCCGCGCTCTCGGGTTCGCCGCGCGCGGGCGCGCCGCTCGTGGCGTGGCAGACGGCGCTCGACGACACGGGCGTGGTGGGGGCCGCGGTGCGCATCGCCATCGCCGACACGCTCGCTGCGCGAGGCGACACGGCTGGGGCCGAGGTGGTGCTGCGCGAACCGCGGCTGGCGCACTCGCTGTGGGGGATCGACGCACTGCTGCGGCGTGCGAGCTATCGCGCGGCGCGCGGCGACACGGCGGGTGCCGCGGAGCTGCTCGAACAACGCGACGAGCGCGACTGGCGGAGCACCGAGACGGCGGCGTGGGAGGCTCGGCTGGCGACGTTGTGGGCCGCACTTCGCGACACCGCGCGTGCCCAGGGCCTGGCGCTCGCCGCGGTCCACAAATCAGCGGCGAACCCGGGTGCCGGCCAGGAAGCGTTCGCGGCGCTGGAACGGATCTCGTCCATAAGAGCGGGCGCGCGCGGTCGCAGCCTCGAGATGGCGACGGTCACCGCCGACTGGTACGGCGGCAAGCGCACGGAGGCGATCGAGCGCGCGCGTGGGGTGGCGAGGCGATCGCGTGGGACCGCCGACGAGTGGAGCGACGTCGACTGGGTGTTGCAGTTGTGCCGAGATGCCCGCAAGCCGCGGATGGCGCTGGTCTACGCCGACTCCGCCCTCAAGCGCGCGACCACGCCGGAGCTGCGCGAGCGGCTGCAGTTGGCGCGCGCGCGCGCCTATCGCGACCTCGGGCGGCCGGACAGCGCGCTGCGGCTGTATGCTCGCCTTGCCACAACCGCTACCGACCGCTCGCGCCGCATGCTCGCAGCATGGGAGGGCGCTCGCGAAGCTCAGGACCGCAGCCGCTGGCGCGAAGCCGCGCGCAGCTTCGACCTCGCTGATTCGCTGCGCGGCACCAGCCGAGACGGTGCGTCCGCCGCGGTCCGCGAGGCGCGGTCGCTCGCGGGGCTCATGTACTGGCTGCTCGGCGACACGCGAATCGCCGAAGCACGCTGGCGCGCAGGCACGGACGAACGCTCGCGCTTCTGGCTCGCCGTGTCATTGCGCCGCCGCGGCGCGAGCGAGGGCGACAGCATCCTGCGCGCGGAGTTCGCCGGGAAGCCCGGTTTTGGTCTCTATCGTGTCGCTGCGCGAGAGACGCTGGGTGTTCGCAGTTGGAACGGGCGCGCACGGCCGTTCGAACCGGACACCGTCGCGCCGGAGTTCGCTGAAGCCCTCGTCCGGCTCGCCGGTCCGCTGGCGCTTCCCGATGCCGCAGCACGACTCGTGAGCGCGCGCGACCGGCGCGACCCGCGCGTGCTGGGCGTGCCGGGCGACGACCGGCGGGGCATCGCGCCGTCGACCTGGTTCGCGATCGCCGCCGCCTCATACTATGGCGGCGACCTCGCGGGGGCGACGCGCGCGGCCGATCGTGCGCTGCAGGCGCTGGGTTCCGACAGCCTGGCGTGGGACCTGGTGCCGTGGGCGTTCCCACCCGCGTACGAGGCCGAAGTGAAGGCGGCCGCGCAGGAGTTCGGCATCGACCGCTCGCTGCTGTGGGCTTTCACACGACAGGAGAGCCGCTTCGACGCGCGCGCGGTCTCGCGCAGCAGCGCGCGCGGGCTGACGCAGCTCCTGTCGGGCACCGCGCGTGACATGGCGAAGGCGCTCAAGGAGCCGTTCCCCGCCGACTCGGTCGTGTTCGAGCCACGGCGCGCGCTGCGCTACGGGGCGCGCTACATCAGCTGGCTGCTCGGGCGTTTCGACGGGCATGTGGCCGTGGCGCTCACCGGCTACAACGCCGGCGCGGGCAAGGTGCGTCCCGACTGGCGCGACTTGATCGCACGAGGCGGCGACATGCTGTACGTGGAACTCGCCGCCAACGCCGATACGCAGGACTACGTGCGCCGCATCCTCGGGTACCAGCAGGCCTACCGGGAGCTGCGGCCATTCACCGCCACCTCCCCATGAGCGTGTTACCCTGCGCGGCGTGAGCAAACGCCGCCGCCCGAAGCCGGAACCCGCCCCCGACGCCCTGCGTGACGCACTCGTGCCCCTGAGCAGTCCGCAGTGGCTGACCGAGGCGCGACGCAAGGCGATCCACCTGTCGTTCATCGTGCTGCCGCTCGAGCTGTTGCTCGAAGTGCTGCCGTGGCCGCGCACGCACAAGGAGTTCCGGCTGTTGTTCCTGGCGCTGACCGCGGGGGCGATCGCCGTGGATGTGCTGCGCATCCATGAGCGCCGCGTGCGCACGTTCTTCAAGCAGTTCTTCGGCGAGATGATCCGCGAACACGAACAGATGAGTCTGCTGGGATCGAGCTACCTGCTGCTCGCGGCGCTGATCGCCATCGAGGTGTTCCCGCAGCCGTTGGCCGCCGCGGCGCTTGGGTTCACCGTGCTGGGTGATGCGATGGGTGCGCTGGTCGGGAAGGCGTGGGGCCGGCACAAGGTCTTCAACAAGTCGCTCGAGGGCGCGCTGGGCTGCTTCATCGCCTGCGTGGCGTGGGGCGCAGTGGTGGTCGCCGTGTCCCACGTGCCATGGAGTGTGGTGCTGATGGGGGCCGCGGTCGCGACCGTGGTCGAGGTGCTGCCCATTCCGCTGGACGACAATCTCGGGATCACGCTGTCGGCCGGCTATGCCATGAAGCTGCTGGCCGGCTGACCCGCGCGACTGCCGCGCCGGTCGCGGGTGCGAGCGCTCTCAACCCGCAGTGGTGCATTGCCGATGACATGGATGACATGGGGGATGCCGTGCACCCTTCCCGACTAGGACCGCCGATGAGTGCCGAACCCAGCGAAGCACCTGACGCCCTGCTGACCGCGCATGCCCTGGCGGCCGCGGGCCGCCATGCCGAGGCGTTCGCGCTCGTGGAGCAGCGGCTCGCGGCTGCCCCGAGCGGGTACAAGCCGCACGCGGAGGCCAAGGCGTTCGCCGTTCTGGCCCGCGCCGCCGAACGCCTGGGTGACGCGCTCGCGGCGCGCCGAGCGCTCGAAGCTGCGCTGGCTGTGGTCGACTGGGCGGACCTGCACTTCGCGCTCGGCACCTTGCTCGTTCGGGACGGCGAACGGGACGCGGCACACAAGTCGTTCGACCGCGCGCTTGCCATCAATCCGCGCTATCGCGCCGCGGCCGTGGAACGCGCGCTCCTCGATGCGCGCGCTGGTCGTGTCGCCGATGCCGTGCACGCGCTGCGCACGCTCGCGGGTGGAGAGAGTTCTCGCGAAGCCGAAGCGCTGCGCGAAGGACTCGAGCGCCTGCACAGGGCCGAGTTCGAGAACGCCACACCGCTCCTGCGCCGGGCGTTCACGGGGGCGGATCAGCCGTTGGAATCACTGCTCGCCGAGGCCGACGCACGCTTCGCCTCCGGCGACATCGGCGCCGGGCTTGCGGCGCTGCGCCTTGCGGTCGCTGAACGCCCGGGCTATCCGGACGTGCATGCATTGCTCGGCGCGCATGAGTTGCGCGCGGGATTCCTGGACGACGGCATCGCGTCGCTCGTGGATGCGCTGTCGCTTCACCCCGGGCTGCATGCAGCCCGGCTCGAGTTGGCGCGTGGCCTCGAGGCGCGTGGCGAACGCGACATGGCGCTCTCCGAAGTCCAGCGAGTGCTCGAAGCCGAGCCCGGACATGTCGATGCCACTGCGGCTTACGAGCGCCTGACGGCCCGGCGCCGCGGCCCGGTGCTGGCACGGGAGTAGCCCACGTTCGAGCTTGACCCGAGCCGCCTCCGGGAGCAGATTTGCTCTCGGGTCCGGGCACACCGAGGTCCTCTACTCAGCCAGGGGGAACTTCCATGGCGCGTGGCACGGTCAAGTACTTCAATGACCACAAGGGTTACGGTTTCATCGTCCCCGAAGATCAGGCGGATTCCGAGATCTACGTTCACTTCAGCGCCATCGAGAGCGGCGGGTTCCGCACACTCCACGAGGGCGAACGAGTCGAGTTCGAGATGGTCAGCAGCACACGAGGCAGTGAAGCGACTCGCGTATTGAAAGTCTGAGACACTCCGCCCGTCGACCCTCACGCGGCCCGATGCCTCGCATCGGGCCGCGTTGCATCCACCCCCGGCAGGGTTGCCGCTCTCGGGAGTGGGCACGGCCCAGCATGGCCTGACCGGGTCCGGACATGAGTCGGCAAGGCGCACGACGCTTCGCGTCGTCAGCGACCGCCTCGCCGCCCCGTTGCACCGCAAGGCGATGGACGGCATCGGAGGGGGCCCGGAGCGCCGGATCTTGGGCCGCTCGGTCCCGGTGATTTTGCTCCAAGTCCCCCGAGGCCCTATCCTGCCCGCCATGCTGGAAAACCTACTCAAGTCGGTCTTCGGGTCCAAGCACGAGCGCGAAGTGCGCCGAGCCCGGCCTCTCGTGGAAGAGATCAATCGCCTGTCCGCCGAGTGGGACGGGCTCAGTGACGCCGACCTCCAGGCCAAGACGCCCGAGTTCAAGGGCCGCCTGGAGCGGGGCGACGACACCCTGGACGACCTGCTGCCGGAGGCCTTCGCCGCCGTGAAGCAGGCCTGTAAGCGGCTGTGCGGCAAGAGTTGGGACGTTTCCGGCATTCCGCTGGCCTGGCAGATGGTTCCTTATGATGTGCAGCTCATCGGCGGGATCATGATGCACGAGGGCAAGATCGCCGAGATGGGGACCGGAGAGGGCAAGACTCTGGTCGCGACGCTCCCGATGTACCTGAACGGACTGACGGGCAAGGGCGTCCATCTGGTCACGGTGAACGACTACCTGGCCCGGCGTGACAGCGAGTGGATGGGGGAGATATTCAAGTTCCTCGGGCTGACCGTGGGCTGCATCCAGCAGAACATGGACCCCATGCGCCGCCGGGAGCAGTACGCCTGCGACATCACGTACGGCACGAACAACGAGTTCGGTTTCGACTACCTGCGCGACAACATGTCGGTGCGCCCCGAGTACCGGGTGCAGCGCGGTTTCCATTACGCCATCGTCGACGAGGTCGACTCGGTGCTGGTCGACGAAGCGCGTACCCCGCTCATCATCTCGGGCCCGGTCGAGGACCGTGGCGACGACCTGTTCGACGAGATGAAGCCGCTGGTCGAGCGCGTCGTGCGCGCCCAGCAACAGTGGGCCACGAACGGCCTCAACGAGGCCGAGAAGCTGCTCGCCGATCCCGAGAAGGAGTACGAGGCCGGCATCCAGCTCCTGCAAGTCCAGCGTGCCGCTCCCAAACACAAGCGCTTCATCAAGCTGCTCTCCGACCAGCCGGCCCTGAAGCGCCTGATCAACAAGGTCGAACTCGACTACCTGCGCGACAAGCGCATGCACGAACTCGATGAGGCGATGTTCTACACCATCGACGAGAAGTCGCGGAACGTCGACCTGCTCGAGAAGGGCCGCGAGCTCATGTCGCCGTCCGATCCCGAGCGGTTCATGGTGCCCGACCTCACCGGCCAGCTGGCCGAACTCGAGGGCCGCGACGACCTGTCACCCGAGCAGCGCATCATCGAACGCGACCGCGTCTATCAAGAGTACGGCGTCGCCAACAATCGCAACCATGCGGTGCAGGCGCTGCTCAAGGCGTACTCGCTGTTCGACAAGGACGTCGAGTACGTGGTGCAGGATGGCAAGGTCGTCATCGTCGACGAGCACACCGGGCGCATCATGGTGGGCCGCCGCTACTCCGATGGTCTGCACCAGGCGATCGAGGCGAAAGAAGCGGTCACGGTCGAGGGCGAGACGCAGACGTTCGCCACGATCACGTTGCAGAACTTCTTCCGGATGTACTCCAAACTCGCTGGCATGACCGGCACCGCCGAGACCGAAGCGGGCGAGTTCTGGGAGATCTACAAGCTCGATGTCGCGATCGTCCCGACGAACCGGGCGGTCGCCCGCAAGGACCAGAACGACGTCGTCTACCGGACCAAGCGCGAGAAGTTCAACGCCGTCATCGAGGAGATCACCGACTGTCACAAGCGCGGCCAGCCCGTGCTCGTCGGCACCATCTCGGTCGAAGTCAGCGAGCTCATGTCGCGCTTGCTCAAGATCCGCGGCATCCCGCACAGCGTGCTGAACGCCAAGTACCATCAGAAGGAAGCCGAGATCGTCTCGCAGGCGGGCCAGAAGGGCGCGGTCACGATCGCGACCAACATGGCCGGCCGCGGCACCGACATCAAGCTGGGTGAGGGTGTGGCCGATCTGGGCGGGTTGCACATCCTGGGCACCGAACGTCACGAATCGCGCCGCATCGACCGCCAGCTGCGCGGCCGTGCCGGCCGTCAGGGGGACCCGGGCTCGTCGCGCTTCTTCCTGTCACTCGAAGACGATCTCATGCGGCTGTTCGGCGCCGAGCGCATCTCGGGGCTCATGGAGAAGATGGGTGTCGAGGAGGGCGAGGTCATCGAGCACGGCATGGTCACCTCGGCCATCAGCCGGGCGCAGAAGCGGGTCGAGGCGCACAACTTCGACATCCGCAAGCACCTGCTCGAGTACGACAACGTCATGAACAAGCAGCGCGAGGAGGTCTACCGCCAGCGCAACGAAGCGTTGCTGTCGGACGACATCTCGGAGCGCGTTCTGAACGATCTGCATGATGCGGTCAGCGACCGCGTCGGGCAGTACGTCGAGGACCGCCTGCACCGCGCGGAGTGGAACCTGCGCGGGCTCGCCGACGAGCTGTCGTACCTGTGCATGTCGCCGGTCGATC
This sequence comes from bacterium, assembly GCA_031408715.1. Lineage (GTDB taxonomy): Bacteria > Eisenbacteria > RBG-16-71-46 > RBG-16-71-46 > RBG-16-71-46 > JAIOPA01. The sequence continues at coordinate 2,099 of JANNWR010000266.1, read as the reverse complement.
CCGCGACGCTCGAAGGCGACACGCGCGAGGCCGTCGCCGAGCACGCCGTGGCGTTCGCCGAATCCGCCTACAAGGCGCGCGAGACGATGTTCGGCACCGAGATCATGCGCCAGCTCGAGCGGCACGTGTACCTCATCACGATCGATGAGCACTGGCGCGAACACCTGCACGAGCTCGACTACCTGAAGCAGGGCACCGGGTTGGTCTCTTACGGCCAGCGCGATCCACTCGTGCACTACAAGAAGGAAGCGTTCGGGCTGTTCGAGACCATGATGAACGAGGTGCGCGAGACGTTCGTGAAGCGCCTGTTCCAGGTCCAGGTCCAGCCATCCGCGGCGCGCCAGGTCATCGCCGAGGCCCCGAAGCAGCCCCGACAGCTGGTCGCCCAGCACGCCGAGGCCGAGGGCTTCGGTGGTTCCGCGGTGGAACCCGCTGGTCCCGCACCAGGCGCCTCGTCGCAGCCGCCGCCGCAGCGTGTCGCGGCACCGCCGCCGCAGCGCTCGCTGCCCCGCGCCGGCCGCAATGACCCGTGCCCGTGCGGCAGTGGCAAGAAGTACAAGCAGTGTCACATGCGGCAGGACGAGGGCGTGGGGTCGGGTACATGAGCGCTCGCGAACCGGACGGCGCCTCGCGTGTCTTGCGGCTGGTCGCGCGCAAGCTCGAGGAGTACCTGGAAGGGGATGACCTCGCGTTCGAGACTCTGGGTGAGGCCCTGGAGCAGGAAGGCGTGACACCGGACGACCTGCAGGCCACGATCATGGGGCTGCGTGGGTTGGCGGGTGTGGCGGCACCGAGCGGTTGGATCGCGGGCCTGCCGGACCGGCTCACTCAGCGCGTGCTGTCCGCCGAGGAACGGGACTCACTCACCACCGAGACGTGGGGCTATCTGCTCGACCTGCGCACGAAGGGTTCGCTGGACGCGGACCAGTTCGAGCGCGTGCTCGAGATGCTCACCGCGTTCGAGGATCGCCCGGTCCAGATCGAGCGCGCCCGAGAAGTGGCGTCGCGCGTGGCCATGGAAGTAGAGGACGGCCCCCTCCCCGGAGAGCTCGCTCATGGCGACCAAGAAGTCGCGCACTGACGCTGCCGCCGCCGGCGGAGCGGCGAAGAAGCAGGCCGTCTCCAAGAAGAAGCAGCCGGCCAAGCCGGTACTGGACCCCGTCGACGGCGAGCCGGAGGCGGCTGCCAAAGCTGCCAAGCCGAAGCGTGCCTCCAAGGCCGCGGCCGCCAAGCCCGCGGTGGCGAGCCCTGCCAAGGGGCGCGGTCGTTTCGCGAAGCGAGCGCCCGAAGCCCCCGAGCCCGAGGTCGATGAGGCCGAGATCGAAGCGGCGCTGGGCGACAAAGCCACCGGCAAGCACCTCGTCATCGTCGAATCGCCGACCAAGTCGAAAACGCTCAACAAAGTCCTCGGTAAAGACTTCATGGTGCTGGCCTCGAATGGCCACGTCATGGACCTGCCCAAGAGCAAGCTCGGTGTGGATCTGGACAACAACTTCCAGCCCGACTACGAGCCGATCCGCGGCAAGAACGCCGTGCTCGCCAAGATCCGGGTCGCCGCGCGCCATGCCGCAACCATCTACCTGGCACCCGACCCCGATCGCGAGGGCGAGGCGATCGCGTGGCATCTGGCCATGGTGCTGGCGAGTGTGAAGCGGCCATTGCTCCGGCTGACGTTCAACGAGATCACGCAGCGCGCCGTGACCGAGGCGCTGGCGCATCCGCGCGAACTCGACATGAACCTGGTCAACGCGCAGCAGGCCCGTCGCGTCCTCGACCGGCTGGTCGGTTACAAGGTCAGTCCGTTCGTGTGGAGCACGGTCAAGTACGGGCTGTCGGCCGGCCGGGTGCAGAGCGTGGCGCTGCGCGTGATCTGCGATCGCGAGGCGCTCATCCGCGCGTTCGTGCCCGAGGAATACTGGACCATCGAGGTCGACTACCAGGCGCCCGCCGGCGAGCAGTTCACGGCGCGCCTCGTGCGCGTCGGCGACGACAAGCTCGATGCGGGACAGTTGCGCGGCGCGGTCGCCTCCGCTCAGGCCGAAGCGCTGGCCGAAGAACTCCGCCACACGCCCGCCCGCATCGCCAACATCGAGCTCAAG
>JANNWR010000265.1:0-2206 GCA_031408715.1 bacterium | reverse complement strand
CGGCACCGCCGATGAGCCGGACGTCTGGCTGCACGACCTCACGGGCAAGATCGAGTTGTGGATCGACGTGGGCCAGCCCGACGAGAAACGCATCCGCAAGGCGTGCTCGCAGAGCGAGCACGTGGTGGTCTGCACGTACGGCGGCCGCACTTCCGACGTGTGGTGGGCCAAGATCGGGCCGGAGCTCAGGCGCTTCGACAACCTCGAGGTGGTCGCGCTCTCGGCGGCGACAAGCGAAGCGCTCACGAACATGGCCGAGCGCAGCATGTCGCTGCAGCTCACCGTGCAGGACGGCGAGGCCTGGTTCGCCTGCGGCGACGCTCGCATCGTCGTCGAGCGCACGTGGCTCCAGGGCGGGCCGAGGAGCTAGGGCTTCACCCGGGCGGCCACCGGCTGGACTCGCCCGGATCGGCCGGGCTGGCACGGAGCGACACACTTGCCATCGCGTCCCCGGCGTGGCGCTCGTGCCGGGCAAGTAACGCCTGGAGCGCGAGCGCCATCATGCTCACGCGTTCGGTTCGTTCGGCTCCACGGCCAGATCGCCTTCGAACGCCTGGGACATCTCTTCGATCGGCGCACCCTGACCCGGGTTCTCGGCGGCATGGGCGCGCTTGTTGGCCTTGGCCTCGCGCTTCTCCTGTGCCTTCAGCTTGCGCTTCTGTTCTTTCTGCGACTTCAAGAACGACGGGCGTTTGGTGCCAGCCATGCAGATTCCCTTCAGGGCTCCCGGCCTACAGGAGTCGGTATGCTGCGCGCGGTGCTCGAAGAGATGTCCCAGGCGTTCGAAGGCGATCTGGCCGTGGAGCCGAACGAACCGAACGCGTGAGCATGATGGCGCTCGCGTTTCTGGCGAACTTTGCCCGGCACGAGCGCCACGCCGGGGACGCGATGGCGAGTGTGCCGCGCCGTGCCAGCCCGGCCGATCGGGGCGAGTCCAGCCGGTGGTCGCCCGGGTGAAGTTCTAGCTCCTGGGCCCGCCCTGGAGCCACGTGCGCTCGACGACGATGCGCGCATCGCCGCATGCGAACCAGGCTTCGCCATCCTGCACCGTGAGCTGCAGCGACATGCTGCGCTCGGCCATGTTCGTGAGTGCTTCGCTCGTCGCCGAGGACAGCGCGATGATCTCGAGGTTGTCGAAGCGCCTGAGCTCAGGCCCGATCTTGGCCCACCACACGTCGGAAGTGCGGCCGCCGTACGTGTAGACCACCACGCGCTCGCTCTGCGAGCACGCCTTGCGGATGCGTTTCTCGTCGGGCTGGCCCACGTCGATCCACAACTCGATCTTGCCCGTGAGGTCGTGCAGCCAGACGTCCGGCTCATCGGCGGTGCCGATGCCGCGCCCGAACGCCAGGCGCTCGTGCGAGTGCAACGCGAACGCCAACGTGCGCACCATCATGCGTTCCTCGGTCTCGGACGCGTGCTGCGCGATGGTCAGCGCATGGTCGGCGTAGTAGTGCCGGTCCATGTCGGCGATATTGAGGTCCGCGCGGCAGACGGTGGCGTTCATGATGGGGCTCGCAGGAAGAAGGTGGAGTGCGCTACGTTCGCGCGGTTCGCGATGCTCGTTTGCGCGTGCCACCGGCCCGGCCCGCGCGCATGGCACCTGGATCTGGCGGCGTGCCGCCGATCGTGCGCGCTCGTCCGTGAGGGAGGAAGCATACCACTGTGCGCATGAAACCACGCGATCCGGAGCCTCCGGCCAGTGCCCGCAAGAGGGCGGGCGGCTCACCCGCGTCGTCGCCGAAGCAGCCATCATCGCCACCAGCGGTCGGGGCCGCGACCGCCGCCCAGGCCGCACTCGTGGCGCTCCCGGCGCTCGTTCTCTACATCGCCACGCTGCATCCGGGCCTGCCTGCCGGGGACTCCGGCGAGTTGATCACCGTCGCCGCGACGGCGGGTGTGGCTCATCCGCCCGGCTACCCGTTGTGGACGATGTTGGCGGGGGCCTTCCTGCGGCTCGCGCCCTTGGGGAACGTGGCGTGGCGGCTGAACCTGTTCTCCGCGCTGTGCATGGCCGCGGCTGCCGGCGTGCTGGCGATCGCGGTCACGAGGCTGTCGCGCTCGCTCGCGAGCGGCGCGCTCGCTGCGGTGGTGTTCGCGACCGCCACCGTGACCTGGCGCTACGCTCTGGTCGCCGAAGTGTTCGCGCTGCATGCGCTGCTCGCGTCTGGCGTCCTGCTTGCGCTCACGCTACGACCTGCCCGTG
>JANNWR010000264.1:0-5100 GCA_031408715.1 bacterium | reverse complement strand
GTGCCGCCCTGCTCGGCGGTCAGGCTCATGCGAGTGGCCAGCCCGAACGTGGTGCGCCGGAACGCCGCCATGTCGTCGAGCAACAGTTGCCCGCCGCGCACACGGAACTCGCGCACGTCGAGATCGAGCGGCGGCGCGGCTTGCGCGCCGGGCTTGGGTGCTGCTCCGATGCCATCGAAGTTCGTGCTGCCGTCAGCGCGCAGCAGCAAGTGCACGGCGGGCCCTTCGAGCGCCAGGCGCCGAACCTTCACGCGCTTCGCGAACAATGCCATAACGTCCAGATCCAGATCGAGGGATGCGCAAGACAACGCCGCGCCCTGCTCGAAGCCCCCCGGCTCCGCCAGCTCGATCTTCCGGACCGACAACCGCACCGGCGGCCACAACGACAGTTTCACGTCTTCGAACCGCACCTCACGCGTCAGGCTCTTGGCCAGCTGTTCGCGCACCAGCTGGGTGGCGCGCGCCGGCGGCAGGAGCACGACCAGGGCACCCCAGGCGAGACCGAACAGGGCGAGCGGTGCGGCGATGAACCACAGCCACACTGGCGGGCGAGGTGAGGCGGACATGGGCGATTCTCCGGATGGGGTGAATCTGTCACGGACATCGGCCGTGGGCCACCACGGCTCGAAGCGTCAATATGCCACAGCGCGCGCCGGGTGATCTTTCGGCTGGGACCTGCGCCGGCTAGACGCACCCGCGCGCGGTCCGTAGAGTCGCGCCCATGGCGACCCCCGTGGTGACTCCCGCGCAGGTGTTCGAGGTGTTCCGTTCGCAACGGCTGGTGTCGGTGATCCGTGCCGTCACGAGCGAGGCGGCACTTGGCGCGGCACGCGCCGTGATTCGCGGCGGCATGAAGCTGGTCGAGGTCACGTACTCCGTGCCCGACGCGCCCGCGGTCATGCGCACGCTCGCCGCGGAGACCCCGGCCGATGTCGTCATCGGCGCCGGCACGGTGCTGACGCGAGCCGAAGCGCTGGCCGCAGTGGCGGCGGGCGCACGCTTCCTGATCGCGCCCAACATCTCGGATGCCGCAGCGACCGTGGCGCGTGAGTCTGCGACGTTCTATTGCCCCGGTGCGTACACCACCAATGAGATCCTGCACGCCATGGCCATGGGTGCTCATCTGGTGAAGGTCTACCCGGTCGGCGTGGCGGGCGGGCCCGACTACATCAGGGTCATTCGCGATCCCTTGCCGAACGTGCCCATGCTCGCTGCCGGCGGGACGAACCTCGACAACATCGTGCCGTTCTATGCTGCCGGCTGCGTCGCGTGCGGCATCGGTGGCGCCATGGCCGACCCTGCACTGGCGCTGGCGGGCCGCTTCGACGAGATCGAGGCCCGGGCGGCAGCGTTCGTGGCGCGCGCGGCCTCGTTCGCGCCTGTGCGCGTGCACGCATGACCACCTCGCCGCGTCTTCGTTTCGGCGCCATGCTGGCCACCGTGCTGGCGTGCGGCCTCGTGGGCCTGGTCGTGCCGCGCCCGGTACAAGCGAGTTATGAAGAGTTCGAGTCACTCGACGTGGGCCGCCAGGAAGAAGACGACGAGAACCTGCTCGATCACGTGCTGGTCGAACCGCCTTCGGCATGGGCCGACGAATGGGAGCAGGCCCGCAATGCCTTCCGCACGTCGCAGGGCTGCTTCACGTCGGGCCAGTGGTACCTGGACCACCAGCTCAAGGTCCGCGCGCCGATGGGCGACACCACGTACTTCGAGCTCGGCATCCGCGAGGTCTCGGATGACGAGGCGATCTACGGCTGGACCCAGCTCGACCTGCGCTTCCCGATCCCGCATGCAGGACTGTGGGGACTGCGCTTCCGGCCGACGTTCGACAAGAGCCAGCAGGATGCCGCCATCCTGTGGGATCACGGCACCGCGCTCACGCCATTGCAGATGAAGGTCGTGCTCGGGATCGAGGACGTCTTCAACGAGCTCTGGGCGTTGCGACAGACTCGCGTCGGGAACGATCTGGATCCGTACGAACGGCATCCGTACGAGCCGGCCCTGCACGTGCTTTGGCGCGGCGCTGGCCCGCAAGTCGACGTCAGCGGTCACTGGCTGACGCCGTCACGCAAGCGCTTCGAGACGCTCGACCCTACCCAGCGCCGGCGTGAACGGCTGTGGGGGGCGCGTGGCGACGCTTCCGTGGCACAGCGCGCCGGGCGATTCACCGTGATGGCGCGCGCGCAGCAAGTGCAGAGCTCGCGCTTCGCGGTGTGGGAACAGCGCACCGGCGACCACCACCGGTTCGCGAGGCGCTGGCGCACGCAGATCGCCCTGTCGCGTCGCATGGGCGAACGCGGCCGCATCACCGCGCGCTGGTTCTATCAGGAGCGCACGCAGGTCTACCGTCCGCCGCTCGCCAACGCCACGATCTCCGTCATCGATCGCATGCCCATGATCGACGGCGAGTTCCGCGCGGGGTGGGCCCTGGACCTGCGCACGGGCTTGATGCGCAACCGCGTCACGGTCGTGGACCCGGATCACGCCCCCGTGAGTCCCTATTTCACTCATGGCACGCGGGTCGAGACCCGGGCGTTCGTGAGTATCGGTAAGCAGTTCGGCCGCGTAAGACTTCAGGGCACCGAGTGCATCGAGCTCGACCACGAGATCTATCCGGTTGCGTTCCATCACGACAAAGGCTTCATTCACCTGCAGACGACGTTCTAGTCGGACGGGTTCGCAGGACCTCCTGCGCGAGCCGTCACCGATGTTCGGTTCCCCCGAAGCTGCACGGCCGCCATCCTCGGAGGGGTAAGAATGCTCAAGCGCACGTTGAAAATGCTCGAAGGTCTCAATGCCATGTCGCTCGCGCTCGGCGTCATCATCGGCGGCGCGATCGGCAAGGTCGTCGGTTCGCTGACCAGTGACGTGCTCATGCCGGTGGTCTCCGTGGTCATCCCGGGGGGGTCCTGGCGCACGGCGGAGATCGTGCTCAAGCGAAGCGACGCGGGTGAAGTGCTCAACGCCATCAAGCTGGGCACGTTCCTGGGGACGCTCATCGACTTCCTGATCATCGCCTACGTCATCCAACTCATGTCGAAGGCGCTCATCAAGCCGGCCCCCCCGGCCCCGGCGGGCCCGGTGATGAAGGCCTGCCCGGAGTGCAAAGAAGCTGTGCTGGCCGAGGCACGCAAGTGCAAGCACTGTGGGAGCACTGTGTAGCTGGACGCCGCATCCCACGGTTATTGAACGCCGGCTGCTCTTCAGGAGCGGCCGGCGTTCTTGCATCCGGCCCGACGGTACTGGATCCGCGCCGGGCGAACCCCGACGGGCCGATTCCCCGCGAGGCCTTACCACAGCGCCGGGAATAGAACCGCGGGCACACGCGTAGGTGAGAGCATGAACGCTCACCCGTGTCACCAGCGCGGCGTCACCCTGAAACAGTTTCGCGTGTCACCGGGTGACACTTTCGCGACCCGCGCCGGCGGCAACAAGAGTTTGGCGCTGCGCTCGCAGGCCCGGTTGGCGCGGCCGGAGTGCCGGTGCCGTCGTTCGAGCCCGGCGAGCGCTGCGACCGGCATGCGAGTTGCAGTGTGTCGCGGGCGGCTCCGGGTTCGGGAGTTCTTCTCATGAAGGGCCGCATCACCGCAGTTCGTGCGTTCGCTCGGGATCCGCGTTCGTATCAAGTCGTGGCACTGAGCACGTTGTTGCTGGTGGGAATCTCCCGGTTCGGATTCGATGTGGGGTGGGTGCAGGTCGCAGTCACCCTGATGAGCGCGCTCGCCGCGCAAGGCCTGCTGGCTACGCGACACCAGTGGGCCCGGTGGGGATCGGCCGTAAGCATGGGCCGGCCGGTCCCGGCGGCGACGCACACCTCGCGGTCGCCGTTCGCAACTCGTTTCGAATGGTCGAGCGCGCTCATCAGCGGACTGTCGTTGTGCCTGCTGTTGCGCGCGCGGCACCCCGGGTGGCTGGCGCTCGCGGCCTTGCTCGCCGTGGGCTCCAAGTTCGCACTGCGCGTGCCGCGCGCCGACGGCAGCGGCACCAAGCACGTGCTGAACCCCACGAACGGGGCCATCGTGCTGCTGCTGCTGGCCGGCGCACCCGTGTGGGTGTCCCCCGCGCAGTGGGGCCACCACCTGCCGCTCGCATTGGCCGTCGCCGGCTTCGGCAGCCTGGTCGTGCACCGCTCGGCGCGCAGCGACGTCACGCTGGCGTTCCTGGCGGCGTGGGCCGCGGTGCTGTTCGGACGCGCCGCCCTGGTGGGCCAGCCGTGGGTCGCGCCACTCCACCAGCTCGAGAACGGATCCGTGACGCTGTTCGCGTTCCACATGATCAGCGATCCCAAGACCACCCCCGACTCTCGCGCCGGCCGCATCGTGTTCGCGTGCATGGTCGCGCTCGGGGCGGGCTTCGTGCAGTACGGGCTCTACCGCACGAACGGGCTGCTGTGGTCGCTCGTGGCGTGCTCGCTGTTCGTCCCACTCATCGACCGCGTGCTTCCGGGCCGTGGCTTCGATTGGTCCGCGCCAGGGACTGGCACCCACAAGCTGAAGGAGGTTCGTCATGCGTCACCGGGGTCTGTGGCTCCTGTGCCTGTCGCTGGCGGTGTGCGCACCGCTTAGTGCTGCGCACGCCTTTTGCGGTTTCTACGTCGCCAGCGGGGAGTCGAAGTTGTTCAACCATCGCTCACAGGTGGTGCTGGTGCGCGACGGTGATCGCACGGTGCTGACGCTGGCCAGCGACTACGAGGGCGATCCCAAGGAGTTCGCGCTGGTCGTGCCCGTGCCGGTGGTGCTGAAGCGCGGGCAGATCCACGTCGGCGATTCGGCGCTGGTGGCCAAGCTCGACGCGTATTCGGCGCCGCGACTGGTCGAGTACCACGATGAGGATCCGTGCCTCCGCGAGGAGCGCATGCTGGCGATGACCGTGCGTGGCGGCCGCATGAGCGAAACGGTCATGTCGATGGATATCAGCGCACTCCAGTCCGCCGTCCGCATCGAAGCGCGCTACGAGGTCGACGAATACGACGTGCTCATCTTGAGCGCCGACGACAGCGGTGCGCTGCTGCGCTGGCTCGCCGACCATCACTATCGCGTACCGATGCAGGCTACGCGCGTGGTCGACAGCTACCTGAAGCAGGGCATGAAGTTCTTCGTC
>JANNWR010000263.1:0-8486 GCA_031408715.1 bacterium | reverse complement strand
GTCGCGCGTGGCCGGTGCGGCGGGTTCGGGATTCGCGTGCTCGACGCTGTCGGCGAACGCGCGGCCGGCCAGTGTGCGCAGTGCATCGCGGATGGCGATGCGCGCATCGGCGTCGGCGTCGTGACCGCGCTTGGCGTAGGCCGCGGCCAGCCGTGCGACACTCACGCTGTCGCCGGCATCGGCCAGCGCGCCCGCGCACGCTGCGGCCAGCAGCAGTTCCGGGGAGTCGATCCCGGCGCGCAGCCCCGCCAGCAGCGGCGCGAAGGCTGCGTGATGCGTGCGTCCGATGAGCTGGCCCGCCACCTCGGCCGCGGTCATCCGCGCCAGCAGGTGGTTGCCGTTGTAGAACTGTCCCGAGAGCGCGTTCACGGCGCGCGGCGGAGTCTGGCCCAGATCCGCTGCCTGCATCGCGCGCAGACCGTCGATCACCGCGACCCGCGTGTAACCCGAGGTATCGGAGAACAACGGTCGCGCCAGATCCAGTCCCGCGAGGCGCAAGCGCGTGAGCAGCGCGCGGCCGCACGCCCCGCGCGTCGCGAAGTCCGAGTCCTGCAGGCCGTGCACGAGCACTGCCCGCACGCGCTGGCTGTCCGCGGCGGCACCCACCCACGCGAAGCTGTCGGCGAGCGCGGTCGCCGCGGTCACGCGCACATGCGGATCGCGATGCGCCAGCAAGGCGGCGAGCCGCACGCCCGCACGACCGTTCGCAGCGTCCGCGATCAGCTGCAGCGCGCGCACCGCGTTCACCACGACAGCGGGCTCGCCATCGTCGAGTGCGCGCACCAGCGCCGCGGCCGCCAGCGGCGACTTCTGCCGGCCGAGCGTGCGTGCGGCATGCGCGCGCACCAGCGGGTCGGTGTCCGACAGCAATGGCAGTACCGCCGGCGCGATGCGTGCCGCGATGCCTCCAGGTAGCGGCAGCTTCTCGAGCGCGTACACCACACGCCAGCGCACCGCCGCATCGCGCGCCACTTGGCGATCGGTGAGTGCTCCGACGAGCGCTCCTGCAGCCGAGGTGTCGGCGAGCCGCCACAGTGCTTCGCAAGCGCGCATGCGCTGCTCGCGCGTGCCTGTGCGCAGGAACGTCGTCAGGCGGGGCGTGGCTGCGAAGTCGCCCAGCTTGCCCAGCGCTTCCAACGCGTCCGCCACCACTCCGGGATCGAGATCGGCAAGCGCACGTTCGAGAGCCGTGCGCGCCGAACGATGTCCGATCTGCCCGAGCGCGAATGCCGCCTCGCGTCGCACCGGCGCGGCACGGTTGGCCAGTAGCGGCACCACGGCTGCGACCGTCGTGCTGTCCTGCAGCCGGCCCACCGCGCGCAGCGCGCGTGCGCGCACCGCGGCGTCGGGATGTTGCAGCGCCTTCGACAGCGTGCCACCCGCCCAGTCGCGGCGGTCCTCGGCGAGTGCGATGTCCTGCCAGATGCGGTCACGGACGACCGGCTCGGCAGCCGGGCTCGAAGCACCGGCGGCCGCACGTGCGCCCAGCGACAGGGCGGCGAGCAGCGCCAGTGTCACGGCGTGACGGACCCAGGCGCCAGAACTCCGCGCGACGGAGGGTCGGCACTCGCCCCACCGTGTGCCACGCGACATGCCACTGGACTCCGGACACAAGTGCACGCAATCGTTCATGTGGACCTCTCCGCGCTATTCACCCAGCAACACAGCAGCTCAGCAGCACGGCCCCGCGCGCAACGCACGGGGCCGCGAGTCATCGCACCAATCGCGGCACGAATCGCGCTCAGGGGATCGTGGGTTCTTCGACTCGCCGAGGCCGGCGCAGCTTCACCAACCGTCCGAGTTCCTGCCGCGTGGCACCACTCGGCGTCGTGATGCTCATGCGGAAGAAGTACACCCCGTTGGCCAGGTCGTCCCCTTCCGCATCGCGGCCGTCCCATGCGATCTGGTGGTAGCCCGGGGACAGGTCGCGCACCACGTTCGTGTAGATCGACCGGCCGCTCTGCGTGAACACGTGGATCTTGACGTCGGCGGCTTCGGCGCCGAGCAGCATGAACGAGAAGTTCGTGCCGCTGGCGTCGAATGGATTGGGGAACGGGATCAGGTCGCGAATCGCCACCTGCCCGGAGGCGGCCGTCACGCGGAAACGGCGCGTCACGCTGCCGCCGCCCTGGACCGACATCACCACGACGTAGTCGTCGATCGGATAGGGCGCATGATTCCACGACAGCTGCCATTCACGATTCGAGGGCGCCCCGCCACTCGTGGTGTCGCTGGGTATGGGCGTGGCGAGGAACGGCTGCACGCTGCCGTTCACGGTCAGCGTCACGCTCGCGGATGGGTCGGCAATGGGGGCCGGCGACAGCAACAACAGCGACAGCGCCGCTGCAGGCGAGACCTCGTCGTTGTCGTTGATCGGTGAACCACCCGAACGCAACACTCCCTCGAGCCGCAGTTGCAGCGTGGTGCGCTGCACGAGGCCGTTGCGGTCCTTGACCCGGACCGTGTAGTCCGCATCGCGCGGCTCGATCAAGGGCGAGTACGTGATCCGGAAGTGCCGCCCGCCCGACAGACTGCCGACCGCGGTGTCCGGGAAGGCCGGCGTCACGGTGTAGGTGCTGGAGGCGACGCGCACCTCGCCCGCCCCGTCGCCCTTCAGGACCTCGAGACTGTCGAGCCGGACGTTCGAGACCAGGTCGGCGTCGATGCGGACGGTTGCCGAACCGGTGTGCAGCCGCATGGGTGAGCCCGCTGGCACGGACAGCCCGTCGACCGTCAAGCGGTTGAACGGCCGGCCGATGCTCATGCGCGTCGCCGGATCACCGAGCAGCGTGTACGTGTTCGACAGCCCGCGCTCCGGTGCGTAGGACTGCGTCGTGCCCAAGTAGCGGAACAGTGCCGACAGGATGACCTCGCCCAGCACGACGCGTGAACCGCGGTCGTCCGCCCCCAGGAACTCGTCGCGCGGCGGATTCACGAACATGCTGCGGATGAGCTCGACATCGATGTGGTCCCGTTCGTTGCGCGGCACGACCTCGAAGCACACCGACGCCCAACTCGCGACCGCACCGCGGCCATTCGGCAGTGCGGTGAGGACCGAACCGATACATGGCCCCGGGAACGCGCGTAGCTCGATCTCGGGCCGTGCGAACATGTTGGCGTGGCACGAGAACGCCGTGAAGAAGAACGGCATGTTGTTGTTCTGCAGCCGCCCGCCGTCCTGGATCGCGGCCCCCAGATACAAGTCCTCGTGCGTCAGCAACTGTTCGTTGGCGTGGCCCTGGTAGTTCCACATCAGCTGGCCCGAGTTGAGTTTGCCGAGCAGCACCGGCGTGACACTGGCGTGCGTGTGCTGCTGGGTCTCGGATCGGCTCACCCGGCAGGTGTCGCCGTTCACCGTGCTGAACTCGATGTTCTCGTTCGGAAGATACGCGCGCAGATTGAACTGCTCGACATTCATACCCGCCACACCGCTGTCGCTCTCGATGTAAGACTGCATCGTGTTGTTGAGCCCCACGAACAGCTCTTCGTAGGAGCGATGGCAGTACCCACTCGTGCTGCCGCCCGTGAACGTGTCGATGCCGTCGCCCGAAAACGCGTCGTCGGCACACAGGAGCACGTTGCGCCGCCACGCATCGGGCCCGGACAGGTCTTCGTAGGCGATGATCTTGCTGATCGAGTTCTGGATCTCGGTCAGGGTGTTCCCTGTCAGGCGGCCGACCATGATCTCGGGCACCACTCGGTTGGTGTCCAGAGAGGTCACCGGATCCTCGCTCCCGCTCAGGTAACCGTAGCGGTTGTCGCTGGGCACGATCTCGGCGCCTGCGCCGGTGCCGACCGGTCCCGGGGTGGGCAGGATCGGGATCCAGTCCTTGGCCGAGCCCGTACGCGCGCCGTTGGGGTCGAGCGTGCCATTGCCGACCATGAGCAGGAAGCGCGTGTTCCAGTTCTGGTAGGCGTAACGGACAAAGCGCTGCAGACCGAATGGCGAATGCCGGCCATCGCCGAACTCGTCGTAGATGCTCTCGATCGGGGCCGTGACCACCGAGAGCCCCTGCGAACGGCGCAGGTTGGCGAGCGCCGCCGTGGCCGAGGCGAAGGCTTCGGGATACACCAGCAGGTAGTCACCCGTGGTGTTCGCGGCCAGATCGCGACGAGTCACACGTGCGTAGGCCGATGCCGGCGGCGACTTGGGGCCGGCGGCCGGATCGGCGGGGATCAGTTGCGCTGCCGCGACGTACTCGCGCCGGCCACTCGCCACGTCCTGCAGGTCGAACTGCAGCGTGGCACTACTGACCGTGTGCGCGGGATCGAGCGGGATGCGCACCGGCTGATCGGGGTTGGTGATGTCATAGACCCGCACGGAGTCGCTCAGGAAGCCGTCCAGGCTCATCTGGAAGTTCCCCACGGCGTCCGCCGAGTTGAACCGCAGGTAGTCCCCCACCGCACGATACCCACGCCAGTAGGTGAGCTCGAACCAATCGAGGCCGGTGCTGGTGAAACCGTTGGTGGTCGGGTTGGGCTGCCCGACCTGGTTCTTGCCCCAGTGCCGATAGAAGTTGACGCCGTTGGTGAGCACACTGCCGGGCACGGTGCCCGTGCGCACGACTGCCGATTTGCCGAACCAGTTGGCCGAGTCGACGACCGTCGTGATCTGGCCGAGCGTGTTACGCACCCCCGCCCACATGAAGTGGCTCTCGAATGAACGGCCGACCCAGCGCACGCTGAGCGCCGCGCGATGCGTGGTGTCGATGTCGCTGATCGTGAACCGGATGGTATCGGGGCGGTTGTAATAGGACGCGTTGTCCGTCCAGTGCCACACTCCCACCGATGTGTCCGTGGCGGGGAAGATCGCCTGCATCATGGGGGCGAAATCGAACTCGTGGTGCCGGAGCGACGGGAAGCTCGGTTGCGGTGTGAGCGCCGGCACGTTGTTCCAGGCCGCGCGCTGGGGCACGCGCAGGCCGCCGGTGGTCTTGCGGGTCACGAACACGACCTCGCCATCACCCCACCAACGCCGGTAGTTCGTGGCATTGGAGCGTTCCGCCCAACTGCGACAGTAGAGCCAGACGCCGTCGCCGGCGTTCAGCGTGCCGTCGCCGTCCTGATCCTCGACCTCGCTCGGCAGCTCGATCGTGGCGTAGGTGGGGTTCGAGTTCTCAAGAAACTCGTGCCGATGCACGCTCACCTGCGCGACCGGTACACCGGCGGGATAGCCCTTGCTCAGCAGTTCGTCAGCCGAGAGCCGGTAGAGCGCGGTCTCGCCCAGTTGCACACGCACTTCGGGGTCCGCTTCCTCGAACGCCAGCACCGCGGCCGAACCAGCGCTCTGGCGGGCGAACGTGTCGCGCGGTCGCGACTCGGTGCGTGTGGGCGGCACGCGCCAGGCGCTGCCCTGCGCCCAGTTGAGCACACTGGATTCGAGCACCGCATCGACGTGCCGATCGGGCTCGCCGCTGCCGGTGAGAAGTGCGGACGCACCCGCGGGCCGGTTGAAATCGACGCGCACGGTGAGCGCCAACGGCGAGCTGATCCGAGCCGAGGTCTCGTCATAGCGGAACGGTCGCAGCTCCAGTTGCACCATGCGGCGGCCGCGAAAACCGAACGGCGCGTCGAGCTGCACGGACGCCAGCGGCCACGGGCCGTCGGCGATGGCGGCGACCGGGTCGACGACCGGCTGCTCGCCGAGCCTCGGCTCGTCGGTCATCCGAAAGCCGGGCTTGCCGGCGATCGCCATGCGCACCCCTTCGCGCGCGAGTTCGCCCTCGTTCGCAAGTACGCGGACGGTCGGTCGCGCATCGCTCGGCAGCGCCAGCGTCGCGCTCCAGGCCGGCAGCATCGGACGGCCCGGTTCGGCGAGCTCGTGCGAGTCGGGCAGGCCCTCGACATGAACGCGGCCGTCGCGCCCGGGTGCTGACAGGGTCCAGGCGCCAAGCGAGATCTTGAGCGTGACGCCGCGCGCATCGGTGGCGACGACGCGCACCGGGCCGGCGTGCGCCATCTCGGGGGTCAGGTAGAGCAGGGCGGCCGCGAACAACGCGGCCACCGCGGGCAGGCGACGGGCGACGGACGCGGGCACTCGGGTCGGGATGGGCATGAGAACGCAGAGTCTAGGCAGGCGCCTGAGCGAGGGCAAGGCCCGCCGGCTGCGCGAGGCGGACCGTGCTTCGGACCGCCAGTCGGGCATCGGCCCGGCGAGCGCCGGCGCGGGACGAGACAACATGCTGCGCTCGCCGAGCGAACCCGGTACACTTCTCGGCTCCCTGTCTCCCACCACCCGGAAATCGTCACCACGACCCATGCGATCCTCCCTCTGGTCCCTACGCGTACCGCTCACGGCAACCCCGCGACGACTGGTTCTGCTGGCGCTGGTGCTGGCCACGGGCACGTTCACCACATGGATCCCGGCTGCTTCCGCTGCAGCCCCGGCCCGCGCCCGCGCCGCCAAGGCCCCCAAGAAGGCTCCCATGGTGCTGCCGGATTCCGTGCTGCTCCGCATCGAGCGCCCGGGTCAGCCCGACGAGGACATCAACAAGCGGCGGTTCCTGCGCGCGATCCGGCTCTTGGGAGGCGCTCCGGACTCTCTTACCCCGCTCGACCGCGACCAGTTCTTGGACCTGGTGGTCGAGCAACGCCTACTGGCCACATGGGCAGCCCGGGGGGCGACGCCCTGGGCGCATGCGGATTCCCTGCAGTTCCTGGGTGAACGCGACAACATCCTGGTGCGCGCCGCACTGTCCGACGAGTTCTCGCGCATCGAGCAGCGGCGCCGCGAACTCGGCCAGACCGAACTGGACGAGCAGGCCATGGGCATCGCCGCGCGCGAGAGCCTCATGCTTGAACTCAAGCCCGAGTTCGACCGCGACCTGTTGAAGGTCGTGGGCAGCTACTTCGCCGAACTGCCGCAGCCCACCCCCGACATGTCCCCGCTGCAACAGATCGCGCTCACCAAGAAGATGCCCAACGTACCCGACGCCGACACCAACAGAGTGCTGGCGCGCTCGCGCCTGGGCGAGTTCCGGGTGCGCGACCTGCTGAATGACTGGCGGCGGCTGTCGAGTGTGTACCGACCACGGATCAAGGACGACGAGGCACTGCGCGCCCTGGTGCAGAACAGCCTGTTCGAACGCCTCATCCGTGAATCCGCCGCGCGCCCCGAACTCGAACGCCGAGCCGAAGTCGCCGCCGTGATCGCCGATCGCATCGAATACCACGCGGTGTCGGCACTGCTGCAGCGCGAGATCGTGGGGCGCATACACACCGATTCGCTCACCGTGCTGGCTCACTACCGTGCGCACCATTCTGATTTCGACCGGCCGGCGTATGCCCGTATCGTGCTGCTCCACTTGGATCGCGAGACGGCCGCCGACAGCATGGCGAAACGCTTCGCCGTCCCGGGCGAAGCCGAGTCCCTTGCCGTACGCGCCGAGCGCGGCGGCGTGCACTATGTGCTGAATGTCACCGCGCAGTCCGACAGTGCGCTCTACGCGCGTGTCGTCCGCACCGGCGTCGGAGGCGTCTCGGGCCCCGAACGCGGGGATGCCGGCTGGCGGGTGTTCAAGGTACTGGCGCTCGAGCCGCGCGCGGCGCGGGCGTTCCGTGACGTCCGGGCCGAAGCCGAGGGTTCGTGGTACGAGTTCGAGAGCGAACGCCGTGTGCGCGGATTGATCGACGGGCTCAAGGCGCAGGCGAAGCTGCACCGCAATGAACCCGCTTTGCGCGCCCTTGTCTTGCAGCGCACGGTGGCGCGCCCGTAGAATTAGGCTCGCTCCGCCCTGTCGCCCCGCTGGAGGAACCCCGAACATGTCCCGCTCGCTGTCGTGGCCCGTGCTGCTGCTGTGTGCTTCGCTCGCCACCGCCGCTCACGGCGCCACACCGAGACTCGTGGTCGGCCCCGACACGCTGCGCGCCGATGGCTCCGGCACCTGGAACACCGAGATCCAGGTGTTCAACGAGGACGGCAAGATCGGGCTCTACCCGGACAGCCTGTCGCTCCGGTTCACCAGCGACGACCCCGATCGCGGGGAGCACCCGCACGCCGGCACGCTGTCACTCACCACGTTCGTCAAACTCATGCCGCCGGTCGGCGCGGGCGAGGTGGGTGGGGTCACCTGGAGCGCACCCGCGGACTTCGATCATGGCCGGCTGGTGTTCCACTTGTCGGCTCACGACGCCGAACACCATGCGTACGAGCTCGAGAGCACGGTCGTGGTGGCGGGCAGCGAGTTCAGTGCTGCGCATCCGCCCATCGTGGTACAAGCACGCGGTCAGCAAACAGACATGGTCGTGCTCGAAGCCGACTCCAGCCGTCGTCCGGCACCCACGATCCTGTTCGTGCCGCCACAGGGCATCGCGGCGCGCCGGCTCATGCGCTGGGCCCTGTCGCTGGTCGGGCGCGGCTACACGGTCGCCATCGTGAGCCCGCAGGGCAGCGGCCGTTCGAGCGGCCCTGCCGACCGATCCGGCCCCGCCACGGTGGCCAGCGTCGGCGCCGCGATCCGCGCGCTCGCGAGCCAGCCCGCCGCCGA
>JANNWR010000262.1:0-29073 GCA_031408715.1 bacterium | reverse complement strand
GCGACGAGCGGCGTACTGCCGTCCGCGACCAGCACGTCGTTCGCCGTCTCTGCTGCCGCCGCGGCCGCGCTGTCGTTCCAGGTGCAGCCTTCCAGTGTCGTCGCCGGCGTTGCGATCGCTCCCGCCGTTCAGGTCAAGGTCGCGGACGCATTCGGCAACGGTGTCGCGGGTAGCACCGTCGCGCTCACCCTTGTCGGCACCGGGACCTTGACCGGCGCAGCCCCCGTCGTGAGCGACGTGAACGGGCTCGCGTCGTTCAGCACACTGAGCGTCAACCTCGCAGGCTCCAAGCAACTGTCCGCCACAAGTGGCGCGCTGCCGTCCGCGACCAGCACGTCGTTCACCGTCTCTGCTGCCGCCGCGGCCGCGCTGCTGTTCCAGGTCCAGCCGGCGAACGTCGTCGCGGGCGTCTCCATCACGCCAGCCGTGAAGGTCCGGGTCAATGACAGCGCCGGCAATGCGGTCGCCGGTGCGGCGGTGACGCTGACGCTCGTTGGCGGAGGCACGCTCTCGGGCGGCTCGGCGGTGCTCACGGACGCCACGGGCGTGGCAACATTCAATGCGCTTCAACTGACGGCCGCGGGAAGCCAGCGGCTGTCGGCGCTGAGCGGCTCGGTGGGTCCGGTCCTGAGCCAGTCGTTCACCGTCAGCGCGGCCGCGGCCGCGACGCTCGCGTTCGTGGTCCAACCCACGGCTGCGCTCACAGGCGCCGTCTTGACGCCAGCCGTGCAGGTCCGCGCCACCGACACGTTCGGGAATGGGGCGCCCGGCACGCTGATCGCACTCGGCCTGACCGGCACGGGCACCCTGAGTGGCGGTGCTGCGGTCGCAACCGACGCAAGCGGCGTGGCGACGTTCGCCAACTTGCGCATCGACCGCGCCGGTAGCAAGCAACTCAATGCCACGAGCGGGATCCTCCCGAGCTTGGCCAGCGCGTCGTTCGCGATCACCTGCCCCGCGCTGACGCTGTCGCCCAGTTCGCTCCCCAATGCCAGCGCTGGTTTGAGCTACACCCAGACGTTCACGCTGACCGGCACGACGGCCACTCCACTGACCTTCGCGATCACGACCGGCACGCTGCCGAGCGGCATCACACTTGCCGCGAATGGCCTCTTGTCCGGCGCGCCGGCGAGCCCGGGGATCGCGACGTTCACGGTCACCGCCACCGACGCCAATGCCTGCAGTGTGGCGCTCCCGTGTTCGCTGACCGTCCTGGGAGTCCCCGCCGCGATCACCAACCTCACCAGCGCGCCGACCACCACCGCCGGGACCGCCCCGGGGACCCACCGACTGAGGGTGCAGTTCACGCTGCCGGCGTTCGCAACCAGCGTCGAGGTCTACCGCGCACCGTTCGGCGGTTATCCGGCCTACGACGATGCGGGCGGCCTCGCCCCCACGACGCCGGCCTATCCCCCCGCCGCGCCGTGGGCCCTGACGCCGGTCACCGCAAGCGGGCAGTTCGATACCCCGTCGGTGCGCGATGCGTGGTCCTACGTCGTGTTCACGAAGAACGTCCTCGGGCAGGTCTCGCTGGCCTCCAATCTCACGCCTGCCTTGCTCGACTATGTTCCCGGCGATTTCGCGGACGGGGTCACGCCGGGTACCGGCGACAATGCGGTGAACTTCGCCGACGTCTCATTGCTCGGAGCGCACTACGGCATCAGTGGCAGCGCGATCACAGGTGCCGGCCTCGGCTACCTCGACATCGGGCCGACGATCGACCGCACTTCCCGCGCGCGCCCGTCTACCGACGGCCGCATCGACTTCGAGGACCTGATCGTGCTGGTCACGAACTTCGGCGGCCTGACTTCTCCGGGGGCCGCCACCGCGATCGCCGATGCCATGGAGCGGCGTGCGAGTGGGCGTGAACAAGTGCGCCTCGAAGCCCCCGAACACGTGACCGCGGGCGAGACGTTCCGTGCCGTGATCCTGCTGCGCGGGGCGGGTCGCGTGCAGGGCTTGTCCGCTCAGCTGGGTTGGGACCCGGTCATGGTCGAACCCATTGCGGTCGTCGGTTCGGGCTGGATCCAGGAACAGCGTGCAGTGGTGTTCTCGGCGGGCCCCGGGCAAGTCGATGCGGCGCTGCTCGGTGTGCGCGAGCAGGGTTTCGCGGGTCCGGGTGAGGTCGCCACGGTCACCTTCCGCGCGCTGCGCACGGGCAGCCCGGAGGTGCGCATCGCGCAGTTCGAGGCTCGTGATGCTGCCAACCGCAAACTCGCCGCGGAGCTCCTGGAGCTCGATGGTGCAGCCGACCGTCCGGCGCAGACGTTGTTGTTCGCACCCTCGCCGAACCCCGCTCGCGGCCCAACCATGGTGTCGTTCGCGTTGTCACAGCCTGGCCGCGTGGATCTCGCCATCTACTCGGTCGACGGCCGCCGCGTGCGCACGCTCGTCACGGGCGACATGGCCGCCGGTCAGTATCACTTCTCGTGGTCCGGTGAGAGCGACGATCAGCGTCGCGTGGCACCAGGCGTCTATTTCACGCAACTCGTCACCCGTGGGCAGCGCCTCTCGCGCAAGCTCATCACCCTCCAATAGCCGCAGGAGATGAAGATGTTCGACCGACTCCGGACCTCGCGCCGCTGGCTCACCGCCGCAGTGTTCGCCAGTGTGTTGTCGTCCGCCACGGGCACGACGCACGCCGCCGTCACGGTGGCGGTGACTCCCGCCACGGCGACCGTGCTGCCGAACACTTTCTTTGATGTTCTTCTCGAGGTCCCAACGGCCGGTTCTGCGTTCAACGGCTTCAGCGTGGTGCTGAGCTACAACCCCGCTGTGCTCACGTTCGTGCCGTCCACGCCGCTGAACCTGCAGGAAGGCTGCCTCATGAACGGCGGCTGCAGTGCAGCGTGCGGGAGCACATTGCACGACTTCCGCGCCGCCGGTGACAGCCTCGTCGTGAACGACTACCTGTTCTGCAACCTGGTCGCGATCAGCGGGCCCGGTCAGCTGTACAAGCTGCGCTTCTTGACCAAGCCCGCACCCAACACGACGTCGATCTCCATCCGGCGCGCCACGTTCTACAACGCGGGAGTGCTGGTGACCCCGGTCAACTCCTCGAATGCGACGGTCACCATTCCCGCCAACACGGGTGTGGGAGACGGTGCTGCCGTGACGCACTCGCTGCGCGTGGAGCCCAATCCGGCGCACGGCCGGCTCCAACTCGTGCTCGACGAAGCCGGCTCCGGCAGCGCGGAGGCCGACATCCTGGACTTGCAGGGTCGGTTGGTGCGTTCGCTCGGCACGGTGAACGCCGGACCACGAGCGCGCGTCGATTGGGATGGCACCGATCGTGACGGGCGCGCGGCACCGGGCGGGCTCTATCTCGCGCGCATCGTACGCGCTGGCAAGGTCCAGACGTCGCGCTTCATCCTGTTGCGCTGAAGCCGGTCTGGCACCCGCACGTTCGTTGCCGCGAGCGGATGAGGAACGAAGGCCGGCCGGCGGGAATCGCGCTGGCGTCAGGCCGCGGCGCGGTGCGGCGGCGCGCTGTCGACTCGCGCGTGGATGCGGCCGATGAGCGTCTTCATGTCGTACGGCTTCGTGTGCACCTCGTCGGCGCCCAACTCGAGCGCCAGCCGGCGATCGGTCTCTCCTGTGCGCGCGCTCAGGATGAAGATCGGGATCCGCTTGTAGCGCTCGTCGAACTTGAGCGCGCGGCACACTTTGTAGCCGTCCATGCGCGGCAGCATGAGATCGAGCACCATCAGGTCCGGCATGAACTGGCGCGCGAGCGCCAGTCCCTGTTCGCCGTCGCTGGCTTGGATCACGTCGAAGCCCTCGACTTCGAGTCCGAACTTGAGCACGGTCAGGAGATCCGGCTCGTCGTCCACGATGAGGATTCGCGGCTTATCGGACATCCTGTCCCTCGGCGTTGGGGGTATGGGCTCTCGGGGGATATCGGCCGCCCCGGGCACGGACCTGAGCAGGAACTGCGCGAAGACCCGCCTTTCACCCGCGCATCGCGGGGTCGAGCACCGTGCTGGTGCGACCCAGCGCTCAGGGCTCGCGCCGGAATGCGACCGAGCGCCGTTGCTGGTCCCCGGTGAGGACATCCCGCACCGTGAGGTCGAGCCGGTAGTTGCCCGCGGGCAGGGTCTGGACGGGCAGGCTCACGAACTGCCGGCGCACCGGGCCCAGGACGGCATCCTGCCGGGTCATGCCGAGGTCATCGCCCTCGCGCCGCGGCGACACCAGCCGCTGGAGCCAGACCCGTGTGTCGCGCTTCGCCGAGTGCACGCCGACCTCGTACTCGAAGCGGCCCTCCCCGCCGGCTCCGCGTGCCAGGTGGTAGACCTCGAAATACGCCACGAGCGGTTCGCCCGAGTGCACGGACGCGGTGGGGTTCGCGTCGAGGCGCACGCCTTCGTCGAACGTCGGCGGCACGCCGCAGGTGACCACGATGTCGCTCACGCTCAACGCAAAGCTGTCCGTACGTACGCTCAGCGGCAGCCGGAGGGCCCCGCGCCGTCCTCCGCCTCGCACACTGGCCCCCACCAGATAGTCCCCAGGCGGGAGCGCCTCGTTGAACGCCGCCACCCGCAGCGTCGCGGCATCGCACGCGGACGGCGACAGCATGGTGTGCACGCGCGAGACTTCACGATACAGACTGTCGAGCACCACCAGATCGGCGGCCAGTGTGTCGGCGGGCCCGCCGGGTGCCGACACACCCGCGAACATCCGCCCGCCGCCGCCGCTGCCCTCGAATGCGGCGAGCTGGGCATGCACCTCCAGCGGCTTCGCACCCGGGGGCAACGAAGGGAACACGCCACGCAGACCATGCGTCGCGACCATGTCCCGGCTCGCGAGCGAATCGGCGTTCGGGACCGGATCCATGTCCCGCTCCATGGACATCGGCAGCTCGTAGCGCTCGGACAACATGCGGTCATGGAGCGTGACGTCCATGCCCAGGGCTTTATAGCTCCACAAGAGTACGTTGATCGGGAACAGGAACCGGCTTCCGCTGGTGATCCGGTTGCTCGAGCCGTACAGACTGACGCTGATCGGGTTGTACTGCACGCTGTCGGGCGGACCGTAGCGCACATACACCTCACCGCGTTCATCCCACTGCCGTTTCACCGCGTCATAGTAGAGAAAGTAGGCTTGGGAGACGCGCGCCCAGTACTCGAGCTGGGCTTCGTTCTCGGGTGTGGCGAGATCGGGGTCGTGCTCCTTCCAGAAACGCGCCGAGTATTCGCTGCGCTTCTTCGCGGACAGGCGGTTGTACTCGAAGGTGTCGCGCTCGGTCGCCACTGGCGCGATGTCCTCGAAGCGCTCCCGCAGGCTGCGGCGCAGCCGCGTCAGTGCGCTGTGGAACAGGCTGTCCGCGCCGGGCACGTCGCCCGTGCGCCAGCGCGTCGACGCAGCCGCGAGTTGCGATTCGGCGCGCGCGCGATCACTGCGCAGGGCATGCTCGGCGGCATCGAGCGCTGACGGCAGCTCGCCGCGCTCGACCTGCAACGCCGACAGCATGAGCCACGCCTCGGCGTTGGTGGGGTCCAGCCGTCCAGCCTCAGCATAGTGCTCCGCCGCACGATCGAGCGAGCGCCGTTCCAGGTACTTGAGCCAGTCCCGGCGCCAGATCTGCCCGAGGCCGAAGCGCGCCACCGGGTCATCGGGGGCCAGCGCCATCGCCCGGTCGAAGCGCGTCCGCGCCTGCTTGAGGAATCCCGCCTGGTAGTAGGCGCGCGCCAGGGCGACCTGCACGTCGACGCGCTGGGGCGCGAGGTCGGCCGCGCGCTCGAGTTCCGTGATGGCCATGCGTCGCGTCTCGATACTGCGCAGAGCGAGCCGGCGTTCGGCGCTGCCCAGGAGCAGGCTCGCCTGTTCATCGCGCGACAGACCGGCCCGCGCGGCCCGCGACGGCAATGGCATGCCGATTCCTGCCCGGGCCGGAGCCGGGATCAGGGACAGGAACAGGCAGAGCGTGCAAGCGAAGGCTCGGAGTCGGGCGATCATGCTCGTGGGATAGGGCGCCGGGTCACGCGCGATCCGCGACCGGAGCCGGTCGCACGCCCGGTGCGTCGGAGCCAGAAAGAGTATTGCTGGGTTCGCGCGCGGCGGTCAACAACAGATTCTCAGTCACCTGGCGGGGGCGTCCGCTGCCGCGGTGCGGGCTCGATCGAGATCAGCACGTCTGCCGGCGGCCGCGCACACGGCGGATCGCCAGCCGCCGCAGCGGGGCAGCTTTCGCAGCCCGCCGACTTACCACGCCGCCGCCACCAGCGGCGCGCGAACCACAGGAGTGCCGCAAGCGCGACCAGAGTCACCAGCAGGTCCTGCGGCCCCCAGCCGTTCATCACCCCAACCCCAGCAGGCGGCCGCCCTGATAGACGACGAATGAGGCCAGCCAGGCCAGACCGTTCATCATGACCAGCATGAAGATCGGCCAGCGCCAGGAGTTGGTCTCGCGCCGCACCACGGCCACGGTCGACATGCATTGGCACGCCAGCACGTAGAACACCATCAGACTGATGCCGATGAGCGGTGTGTAGGCGCGCTGACCCGTGCGCGGATCGATGGCGTTCCGCATCTGCTCGCGCAAGGACTGGCCATTGTCACTCGTATCACCCAGATGGAACACGGTGGCCATCGTGCTCACCATGACCTCGCGCGCCGCCAGCGACGTCACCAGGCCGATCCCGATGCGCCAGTCGAATCCGAGCGGCGCGATCGCAGGCTCGATGAAGCGTCCGACTCGCCCGGCGTAGGACTGCTCGAGCCGCACGCCCGCCAACTCGTGCTCGAGGGCTGCGAGGGGTCCGGACGGACCCGACACCCGAGCCTGTTCGATCCGCAGTTCGAGCGGTGCGGACGCCGCGGAGTGGCGCGGATACGAACCCAGGAACCACAACAGCACACTCGTCGCGAGGATCACCGTGCCGGCCTTGCGCACGAACAGGAGCGAGCGGTCGCGCACACCCGGCAACACGCTGCGCCAGGACGGCATCCGGTAAGGCGGCAGCTCCATCACGTAGAGCGGCTTGCCGCCCTTCAACGCCGTGCGCTTGAGCACGGCGGCGACGCCGATGGCCACCAGCACGCCGAGCAGGTACATCGAGAACAACGTGATGCCGGGCAGCGTCAGCGGCCCGACCCAGCGGTTCGGGACGAACGCGCCGATGAGCAGCGCGTAGACCGGCAGCCGTGCGCTGCACGACATGAACGGCGCGACCATGATCGTCGTGAAGCGATCGCGCCGGTTGTCGATGGTACGGGTCGCCATGATGCCTGGGATCGCGCATGCGAACGACGACAACAGCGGGATGAACGCGCGTCCGGACAAGCCGACGCGGCCCATGAGGCGGTCCATGATGAACGCCGCGCGCGCCATGTAGCCGCTGTCCTCGAGCACGCTGATGAACAGGAACAGGATGGCGATCTGCGGGATGAACGTCAGCGTCGTGCCGACTCCGGCGATCACGCCGTCGACGAGCAGCGACTCGACCGGCCCGGGGGGCAGCACGCTCGCCACCATCGCGCCGAAACGGCCGACCAGCCAGTCGATGAAGTCCATCGCGGGCTGCGCCCACGCGAACACCGACTGGAACGTGGCTCCCATGAGCAGCAGGAACAGCACCGGTCCGAAGATGCGGTGCGTGAGCACGCGGTCGATGCGGTCGCGGAGGTGGTCGCGGCGCTGGCCGGGCGTGGCGACGGCGCGCGCCACGATGTCGTGGATGGTCTCGTAGCGGCCCTCGACGTCGTCCCCGCGCCAGCCTGGGGAATGCAGGTCGAGTCGCTTGGCAAGAATGCGCGCGTCCTCGAGCACGTCCAGGGGTGCATGCCGGGCGATGGCATCGTCCTCGCCATCATCGAGGAGCACCGCCAGCGCGAAGTCATCGCGCGCACGCGCCGGCACGAGCGGATGGCGCGGCAGCCGGTCTTCGACGCGTTCGAGCACACGCTTGAGGTGCGGCGGCCACTTCCGGAAGCGGAGCGTGGACGGCTCGACGTCGCGGTCCATGAGCCGGCGCAGGTGCCCGATGTTCTCGCCGCGCGACGCCGAGATCCCGATCACCGGGACCCCGAGCGAACGCGACAGTTCCGCCTCGTCGATCTGGATGCCATCGGCCGCGGCCGCGTCCATCATGTTGAGCACCAGGATGAGCGGCCGGCCCAGTTCGAGGACCTGGAGCGCCAGGTAAAGATGGCGTTCGAGATGACTCGCGTCGACGACGAACAGGATGAGATCCGGCGGCGGCGTGTCGTCCTGCAGACCGAGCAACACATCGCGGACGATGACTTCATCGGGCGAGTTGGGATGCAGGCTGTAGCTGCCCGGCAGATCCAGGATCTCGACCTTCTGTCCGGAGGGGAGCTCGCACAGACCGGTCTTCTTCTCGACCGTCACGCCAGGGTAGTTGCCGACGCGTTGCCTCAGGCCCGTGAGCTGGTTGAACAGCGTGCTCTTGCCGGCATTCGGGTTCCCGAGGATCGCCAGCCGGCGACGGGCCGGCCCCACGGGCGATGGCCGGGCACCGACTGCCTCATCGGGCCCGTCGACCGCGAGGGACGATGGTGCGGGGGCTGCACGCACACCGCTGTCCGCCGACGTACCGGCGGGGCGATCGTCAACGGGACACATGGATGAGGCTCGCCTCCGTGCGGCGGAGCGAGAGATGGACGCCTCGCACCGCCAGCTCGATGGGATCGCCGAGTGGAGCGCGGCGAATCAGCTCGATCGGAGTCCCGGGAACGAGACCGAGCTCCATGAGGCGTCGGCGGACGGCGGGATCCCCGTCCAGCCGCGCCACGATGCCGTGTGTACCGGCCTGCATGCGGTCGAGCGTCTCCAGCGCCGGGACAGAGTCGCTCACGCCTCGGCCTGCTCGCCGGCAGCACCGATCTCACGCACGAGCGAATCGCGCAGACAACTCGTCTGACAGACCACACAGGATTCCGGACTGTGATCGGTGCAGTGATGCGGCGTGACGCGATACGCCTGCAGGAACTGCTTCGCAGCCGGATGCTCCGAGCGCATGAACGAGGTCAGCTTGAGCAGTTCCACCGAGACCTCGGGCGAAACGAGATGCTCGATCATGCAGGCATCTTCGCTCGCGACATCCTCGCTCACACCCAGGATCTCGGTCAGGAAACGCGTGATCACGAGCCGGCTCGACTCGGTGCGTTCGGCGAGCCGCTGGCCGTTGGCCGTGAGCTCGACGCAGCCGTATTTCTCGTGCGAGATCAGCCCGCGCGTCAGGAGCGAGCGCAGCATCGATGTGACGCCGCTCTTCGAGACCCCGAGGTGGCTGGCGATGTCCCCGACGCGAGCATGCCCCTTCTCGGTCTTGAGGCTGGCCACGGCCTGAAGGTAATGGGCCATGGAATGCGACACTTCCTTCTCGCCGAAGCGCTTCCAGATATCCATGGGAAACAGACCCCCTCGCAGGAGGACAGAGTGTACGGAGCCGGACGAGCCGGGGCGGCCGCCAGCAGGCGTGGTGCGTGAGTGTCCATGGGACCAGAACACGAGCACGCACAGGCCTCAAGACTGTTGAGTTAGCTTAACTGTTCTATTGCCGACTCGGCAACCCGCTTCTGCAGAGGCCTGTCCACCCCCCCCGAGGACTCCCACGACTCCGTTGCTGACGCCACTGCCTGAGGTTCGGTAGAATCATCGCCCTCGCCCGGTCCTTCCGGGCGCTTCCCTGGAACCCGATGCCCCGCGTCCTGCTCCTGCTCCCATCGTGCCTGCTGCTCGCCATGGCGTCGGCCTCCGCCGTCCGTGCCGATGGCGTGCCGGTCACTCCGCTCCCCGCCGAAGCACAGGCCCGTCCGCATGTCGGCTCGGACGGCCGCGGGGGCGCGATGATCAGCTACAAGACCGCGTCGTTGAGGCTCGGCACCGTGCACGTCGACCGCAGCGGAATACCGGATGGGGGTTTCGCTCTCGAACCGCTCATCCCGCCGTTCCTGATCGAAGCCAACGAGCCGCTTCGCGCCGTCGTGCCCTCGGACTCCCAGATCGTGTTCGTCGCCGATCGCGCCTCCAACTCGGCGCCAGCACTCACTCGGCTGCGCAGCAGCGGCACGCCGAGCGGGTCGTTCCCGGTCGCGCTGCCCATGCCGATGCGCCGCCCGGCCAGCGTGCGTGGTCTCGCGGGTCGCACACTGCTGATCGCAAAGGACAGTGACGGGGTGTCGTTCTGGACCCTTCGCGCCGCGATCGTGGGACCCGATGGCGGACTCGAGTTCTCGGTCGAGCTGCCGTCCCTGCTCCAGTTCTTCATGGCGGATGCCATCGATGCGTGCTCGGATGGCGCGGGCGGACTTCTGGCCGCAGTCCCCTACTACGATCTGGCGTCGACCGGCAGCAAGGATATCGCCGTGTTCCGGCTCGCCGCCGACGGATCGCGACCCTGGGGAGACCTCGCGCGCCCCTTGGTGATCGCAACTCGGGACCAGACCGATGTCCGCGTGGCCGAGGATGGACAGGGCGGCATGCTCCTGGTGTGGACCGATCCGCGCTCGGCAACGCGCTCCACCGACATCTTCGCGCACCATGTCGACGTCAATGGCGATCGCATGGCCGGCTGGCAGTTCTATGGATCGCCGATCTGCGATGCGTTCGGTGCTCAGAGCCAGCCGCGCATCACTCGCGATGGCCTGGGTGGCGTGTGGATCGCGTGGCTTGATCAGCGCAACGAACTGGCCGGCGACCTGCGCTACACGCATCTGCTCGGAAACGGCGAACTCGCCCCCGGGTTCACATCCACGGGCGCGGTGTTGTGCGAAGCGCCCGGTGCACAGGCGGAGGCCGCGATCGTCGGCGATGGCGCGGGTGGGTTCTATGCGGTGTGGCGGGACGACCGCTCGGGCTCGGGCGACATCTATGTGCACCACGTCAGTGCGACTGGATCGATCGCGGCCGGCTGGCAGGCGAACGGCCGCGCGCTGTGCGTCGCACCCGGCGTGCAGGACCAGCCGGCCATCGCGGCGGTGAACGGCGCGCGGGCGGTGATCGCATGGCGTGACGCCCGCAGTAGTACCGCTCGCATCTATGCGGCCGGCATCAACGACCCCAGCACGACCGACGTTACTCATCGCGAGGTCCCGGGTGTCCGGCTGGAGGCCATGCCAGCTTCACCGGGACTTGCCCGGGTACGCGTCGCGCTCGCCGAGCCGGGTGACGCCGTACTCGAACTGCTCGATGTCGCCGGCCGCTCGTGGAGCCGCGAGTTCCTGCGCGGTCCACTGCCGGCGCAGGAGCTCACGCTCGGGGACGCGCCGGCGGCGGGACTCTACTTCGCACGCCTGCGCCAGGGCGGCCGCCAGGTCGCGGCCCGGATCACGGTTCTGCGATGAGCCGTCCGTCGGTCGTGGTCCCGCCCCGCGCTGTGCGCGCCGTGGCCGAGGCGGCCGTTATCGTGCCACCACCGCACGTCATCCACGTGCTGGATGTGCGCGACGCCGAGGCCTTCGCCCGCGGGCATCTCCCGGGGGCAGGGCACATGGCTCTTGCCGAGTTGGGGCCGCGTCGCATGGAACTACCGGGACGGACGGTCCCCCTGCTCATGGTGCACGACGATCCGGCACTCGCACGCCACGTGGCGCACCAGCTCGCGGAACGCGGCTACGAGAAGGCGATGTGGCTCGACCGACCGCTCTCGGACGAAGCCGAGGGCTTCGCGAGTCTCGCCCGCGCCGCGCGATTGTGGTCGCCATCCGAGTTCCTGTTGCGCGCGCTGCCGGGTGCCCCGCACGGGGCGGGCCGCGCGCTCGATCTGGCGTGCGGTTCCGGTCGCGCGGCCGTCCACATGGCGTTACTCGGCTGGCAGGTCGAGGCGTGGGATCTCGACAGCAGTGCGCTCGAGATGGCCGAGGCGTTTGCGGCACGCAACGGTGTGCGCATCGCGACGCGCATCTGTGACCTCGAGAGCATGGCACTTCCGGATCCCGCCGAACGCTTCGACGCGATCGTGGTCATCCGCTACCTGCACCGCCCGCTGTTCCCGTGGATCGAGCGCGCGCTCGCGCCGGGCGGCGCACTGGTCTATGAGACGTTCCGCACCGGCCAGGAGGTCTTCGGGCACCCGCGAAAAGCCCGGCACCTGCTCGAGCCGGGCGAGCTACTACGCGCGTTCCCATCCCTGCACGTCGAACTCCACGAGGAGTCGCCGGAGCACGAATCGCCTGTGATGGCGCGCGTGCTGGCGTCGAAGCCAGACTGACGCAACTGTCGGCTCCGGCGAGCTCGACTTGGAGTCATCCGGTGAAACAGCCCGCACGGAGGGGACCGCTCCCAGACCCAGACAAGCCGGACATGGCATCCCGCCAGCCATGGATCATGGGGTCCCCACGCGAGCCCTGCGGCCCGCCGGAACGTGTCAGGGGGTCGTCCGTTTGACCACGAGCACGTCGCATGGCGCGTGAGCGACCACATGCGATGCGACGCTCCCCAGCATGAGTTTCGAGATGCCGGTCCGACCGTGCGAGCCCACCACCAGGAGGTCGGCGTTCTCAGCCCGCACCGTATCGACCAGCGCTTCGCGTGGATCTCCCGGCAGCACTTTGACGGTCGTCGGGAATCCGGCTCGCCGAAGCTCGTCCTCGGCCCTCATGCACAGCTCTTCGTGGTGACGCGTGACTTCCTCGACCAGCTCCGTCGGATAAGGCACGGCCGGCGCGTACACTTCGGCGTAGGCGGTGACCGGCGTGCGCACCGCGGACACGACGGTGACCCCGGTGTTCGCAGGCCACTTCTGGCGCGTGATCCAGCGCAACGCCGAAAGCGCGTGTGGTGAGTCGTCGAAGCCCAGCACGATCCTCATGGTCCCCTCCCGGCCGCGTGTGCGGCCAAACTCCGCTCCGAGAGGCGCATCGAGCGTGCCAGACGTCACGTGCACCCGTGCCCGGCGCAAACGCTTGGCGCGCAACGACCAGGTCTGCGTCACCGGCTACGCAGGGAGCACGCGCGTGCCACGCGATGGTGACAGCCGGTCAGGACCACTGACAGGCTGGCGGCTCGACGATGCATGTTTCACGCAACGATGCGAGGCAACGATGCGAGGCAACGATGCGAGGCGACGCCGTCAGGTATCGATGTGCGTCAGCGCCGTCCAGGCCAGGCGCCGGGGCGGAGACATGCACTCCTCAGTGGGCGGCCGCGACACCCGTTGCTTCGAGCAGCGCGAGGCCACTGGCAGCGTCAAACAACAGGATGCCGTCCGCTCGCGCCGAGAGCGTGGCGTTCTGTCCCGGTGTCGGCACCGATCCCGAGGTGATGCGTGACACGAGCGCGCCGGCCGGACTCGACCAATGCACGAGGGTCTCGTTACCGAGCGGTTCCACCAGTTCGACCCGGGCGCCGAGCCCTGCACCCGTGGTCATGACGAGATCCTCAGGGCGCACACCGAGAGTGATCTTCGCACCGCTCCGTCCGGAGACCGCGGCACGCTGCGCCTCACCCAGCCCCCAGCGAGCGCCGGCGACTTCGGCCGTGGCACCGTCCGTGGCAAGGGTGCCCTCGAGCTGGTTGATCGGCGGAGTACCGATGAAACCCGCCACGAACGTGTTCGCGGGCCGGGTGTAGAGCGTGCGCGGATCGGCGCATTGCTGGAGCAGGCCGCCCTTGAGCACGGCGATCCGGTCTCCCATGGTCATGGCTTCGACTTGATCATGCGTCACGTAGATCATGGTGGCGCCGACCCGCTGGTGCAGCCGGCGGATCTCGGCCCGCATCTCGACGCGCAGTCGCGCATCGAGATTCGAGAGCGGCTCGTCGAACAGGAACACCTTGGGTTCGCGCACCATGGCCCGACCGAGTGCGACACGCTGACGCTCGCCACCCGACAACTCGCGCGGCTGACGTTCGAGGTAGCGATCGAGTCCGAGCACTCCTGCCGCCGCCTCGACGCGGCGGTGGATGTCGTCCTTGGCCACCTTGCGCAGTTGCAGCCCGAACGCCAGGTTCTCGAACACGGTCATGTGCGGATACAACGCGTAGTTCTGGAACACCATGGCGACATCGCGGTCGCGCGGAGCCACGTCGTTGACCCGGCGACCGGCGATGCGAACCTCACCGTCGGTGACTTCCTCGAGCCCGGCGACCATGCGCAGCAGTGTCGACTTGCCGCACCCCGACGGCCCGACCAGCACCAGGAACTCACCCTCGGCCACCGACAGGGTCACGTCCTTCACCGCATACGCACCGCGTGCGTAGGACTTGCCGACACCCGCGAACTCAACCCCGGCCATGCGCGTTCCTCCAGCGACGACCCAGGAGGTCGACCGCGATGTAGGCCGCCAGCATCACGACGACGCCGACCACCAGCCAGGCAAGCTTGGCCTTCAGCACATGCACGAGCGCATCCGGGTCGGTCAGCAGTGCCGGATCGTTCCCGAGCACCTGCTGGCCGAACTTCGCCAGCACCCAACTCCATGTGAACGAACCCAGCAGCGTACTGATCGTGAACGGCAGGAATGGCATCCGCGCCGCGCCCGCCGGGAGCGACACCAGATGGCGCACGACCGGCAGCAGCCGCGCGAAGAAGATCCCCACCACGGAATAACGGTTGATCCATTCCTCGGCCAGCAGCCACTTCTTCTCGGGCAGGAAGAAGAACCGTCCGTACCGGAGGATCAGTGGCCGGCCGAGCCGGCGTGCAACCAGATACGACAGCGCCGAGCCGAACCACGACCCCAACGTCGAGGCCATGACGACCCCCCAGAACGAGAACGCACCCTGCGAAGCCCAGTACGCCGCGGGCGGCACGACGATCTCGGACGGTAGCGGGAAGACGGTCGATTCGATCGCCATCATGAGGAACACGCCGGCGTAGCCCTGCGTGTGCACGAACTGCATCCAGGTGGCGAAGAGCTGGTGGAACATGGCGCGACGGATCCTCGGGTGGTGAGCTTGCGCGCGTCAGCGCGCCTCAGACTCGGCATTGGCGGGCACGCGCTGGCCCCAGGTGAAGTCGTCGCCGTCGAACACGGGTCGGGCGAGCGCGGTATCTGGATCGTGCTCGAGCACGACCCAGGCGTTCTCGTGCACGGCACGCGTCAGGATGGCGCGCTTCTCCTCCATCGTCTCGATCGCCGCCACGTCGTAGCCCATGACGAACGGGATGCGGACATGGGCCGCGGTCGGGATGACGTCGGTCGTGAAGTAGGCGCTGGTGCCCCCGCCACTCACGCGCACGACCTGCTGGCCGCGTGTATGGCCGTCGACGGGGATCATGTCGATGCCGGGCCACGGTGACACGGCACCATCCCAGAGCGTGAGGACACCGCCCTCCATGAGCGCATCGTAGTTCTCAGGCATGTAGGACGCGCGTTCGCGCGGGTTCGGGGCGTGCGCGTTCTCCCAGTTGCGTCGTTGCACGTACCACTGCGCTCGGGGGAATGCCGGCCGCAGCCCCTCGGGCGTCTGAATGGTCGCGCCACCGGCATGGTCGAAGTGCAGGTGCGTCAGGACGACATCGGTGACATCGGCGGGCGCGAGCCCGAGCCCGGCAAGCGACTGCTCGAGCGTGGGTTCGGCCTCGAAGCGGTAGATGTCGCGCAGCTTGGGCGGGAACTTGTCGCCCATCCCGACATCGACCAGCACGTTGCGCCCGTACCCGCGCAGCAGCATGCAGCGCATCGCGAGCCGGATCCGGTTGCGGTCGTCGGGCGGGTTCGTCCGGCTCCACAAGGGCTTGGGGACCGAGCCGAACATGCTGCCGCCATCCAGCCACAGGAAGCCAGCTTCGACGGTATGCAGCGTCCAGTCCCCGAGCGATAGCATGGTCATCCCGCGAGGATGCGCGATGGCGAGTCACGGGGTCAACCTTTCAGGCAGTTGCCCGCCACCTGCCCCGGGGCACAGCCGCCCCGGCGCCTGCCTCCCGGATCGGCCGCTCGCCAGAGGTGCCATGGGGAGGCAGAAACACGGCGCGCACGCGTCGGCAAGGGGCGGACGCGTGCGCGGAAACACCGTGTGAAACCCCGCTGCCGTGCCGGCATCCGGGAACCGTGAACAGGATCCTCTGCAGTGAATCGCGGGGAATCCGGCCTGGCCGAGTCGCGGCCGGCCGGGCCCCGCGTCCGTCCGCCCATGCGAACGGTCGTGCGCCCGGTGCTCCCCCGGGCTTGTCCGGTCAGCGGAACATCGCCTTCACGCGTGCGAACGACAGGGTCTTCGTCGGAGTCGCCCCCAGTCCGGAGACCAGGAACACCACGTCGGCGTAGTCGTTGTCGCTGTCCCCACGGTCGAAACCCACGTGCCGGCCGCTGTCGGAGTACTCGCACGCGACCAACCATGTGTTGTCGCCCAGCCACGGCGACAGGTCGTAGATGAGGAACTGCATGTCCCCGTCGAACGGCGCATGCGTCGCCCCCAGACCGCGCAGGCCGCGGTCATTGAACTGGCGGTTCGTGAAGTAACGATAGTGCCCGCGTTCGTTCGATTCCTCGTCATCGTCCTGGTCGGTGTCGACGTAGAAACCGAAGTGGGTGACGTGCGACGGCAGACGAACCACGGCGCGCGAGCGACGCACGCGCCAGTCGTTGAACACGATGCCATCGTCGATGCCGTTGATGACCGGGCGTCCAGTGGTCTCATCGCACCATCCGAGGATCGTGCGGCGGGACTTGCGATCGACCATCTGGACGACCACGTCACGCGTGCCGCGGTTCACCCAGAACCACGGATCGGGGTCGCCCGCGTGCGCGCCGATGTAGTCGCGACTGACATCGAGTTTCCCGAATCCGATGAGCTTATCCACCTTGCGCTGCAGGTCGTGCAGTCCGCCATCGCGACTCGGGCCCAGGAGGATGGACACCGGCGACGAGGCATGAACGGGCACCGCGGCCAGGAGCAGCGCAAGCGCTGCCCAAGCCCGGAGTAGAAGTGGCCTCATGGAGGCGCTCTCCTGCGTGGGGGCGGGGAGGGTCCATATGCGTTGTGTGGAACAAGGGGGGTTCCGGGGCCTCATGCCGCCGGGCATTCGCGCAAAAGGGGGGGGCGCGCAAATGGGGACTGCTTGCCGACAAGTGTGCGGGATTGCATTCCGCCTCGGCAAGCGAAATCGTCATGCAGGATTCACGCATGTTGCGCAATCCGCACGGCGGCACACTCCCACTGCACGCTGTTCTGCAACACACACCCACGTCGTGGACGGAACGCTCACGGGGTGATCACACGAGCAAGGCTGGGTTCGTTCACACAGCAAGTGCGCGGCCTCACCCACTCCCCGGGTCCGCTGCCCGCGGCGGCGCTCTGTTAGAAGTGCAGCGCGCGCCCCGCGACCGCCAGTGCGGCTTCCTTCACAGCCTCCGGAAGTGTCGGGTGCGCATGCACGGATCGCGCGAGGTCCTCGGCGCTGGCGCCCAACTCCATGGCGACCACGAGTTCGGCGATCACCGCACTCGCATGCGGGCCGACGATGTGTGCGCCCAGGACGCGATCGGTGACGGCGTCGGCGACGATCTTCACCTGCCCGTCCTTCTCCCCCATCGCCTTGGCCCGGCCGTTGGCGAGGAATGGGAACGTGCCGATCTTCACCGTGATGCCCTGTGTGCGGGCGTCCTCTTCGGACAGCCCGACCGACGCGAGTTCCGGCCATGTGTAGACCACATTCGGGATCGCGGCGTAGTTCAAGTGCCCGGCCATTCCGGCCATGCGCTCGACACACGCCACGCCCTCTTCCTCCGCCTTGTGCGCCAGCATCGGCCCCGCGATGACATCGCCGATGGCGTACACGCCCGGCACGTTCGTCTGGTAGTGCGCGTCGACCTCGATGCGTCCGCGCGGGTCGAACGCCACGCCCAACTCGTGCGCCCCCAGACCCTCCGTGTACGGCCGGCGACCGACGGCGACCAGCAGGACGTCCGCGGTCTCGGTCGTTTCGTCCCCGCCGGCGGCGGGCACCACCGTGACGTGCACCTCGTCGCCCACGATCTGTGCGGAGCGCGCCGAGACGCCGAAACGGAACTTCATCCCCTGACGTTCGAGCGCACGGTGCAGTAGCTTGGCGGTGCCGGCGTCCGAGCCCGGGACGATGCGGTCCAGATACTCGAGCACAGTGACTTCGCTGCCGAGCCGGCGCCAGACCGAACCCAGCTCCAATCCGATCGCCCCGGCCCCGACCACGAGCAACCGGCGTGGGACTTCGGGCAGCGTCAGAGCATCGGTACTGTGCACGATGCGGTGGCCATCGAACGGGATGCCCGCGAGCGCGGCCGGCTGGCTGCCGGTCGCGATCAGGATGCGTTTCGCGAACACACGGCGCGGCGCGCCCTCGCCCGAGACCTCGACCTCGAGCGCGGACACCAACCGAGCCGTGCCGGAGATGCGTTCGATCTTATTCTTCTTGAACAGTCCCTCGACGCCGCGCGTCAGTTCCTTGACCACCTGCGCCTTGCGCGCGTGCATCGCCGGCAGGTCGAGTGACACCCCGGCGACTTTCACGCCATGCACGGCCATGCCATGGGCCGCCATCTCGAAGTGCTCGCTCGAGTCGAGCAGCGCCTTGCTCGGAATACAGCCGACGTTCAGGCAGGTGCCACCGAGCGTCGGGTACTTCTCGATGCACGCCGTGCGCAGGCCGAGCTGCGCGGCGCGGATCGCGGCCACATACCCGCCCGGACCGGAGCCGATCACGACCAGGTCGAAGACTTCTGTGCTCACGGCAGCTCCTTCGGGAGGGCTAAACACGCAACAGCATGCGCTCGGGGTCCTCGAGCCTCTCCTTCACGCGCACCAGGAACAGCACCGCCTGGTGGCCGTCGATGATGCGATGGTCGTACGAAAGCGCCACGTACATCATGGGACGGACCACCACGGCATCGTCCACCACGACCGCGCGTTTCTCGATCTTGTGCATGCCGAGGATGCCGCTCTGTGGCGGGTTCAGGATCGGAGTGGAGAGCAACGAGCCGAACACGCCGCCGTTCGTGATCGTGAACGTCCCGCCCGAGAGCTCCTGTGGTGTGAGTTGGCCATCGCGGGCGCGCGCCGCCATGCGCGCGATCTCGAGCTCGAGCCCGGCGAAGTCCAGGCGCTGTGCATCCCGCACCACCGGCACGACCAACCCGCGCGGCGTGCTGGCCGCGATGCCGAGGTGCACGGCCTTGTGGAGCACCATGTCGGTGCCGCGGATCTCGGCGTTCACGACCCTTACGTCCGCAAGGGCCAGGACACAGGCGCGCGCGAAGAAGCTCATGAAGCCGAGCTTGACGCCGTGCGCTTTCTCGAACGTGTCCTTGTGACGCGCACGCAGTTCCATGACGCGCGACATGTCGATCTCGTTGAACGTCGTCAGGATCGCGGCGGTGTGCTGTGCTTGCACCAGCCGTTCGGCTATGCGCAGGCGGATGCGGCTCATGGGCACGATGTCGTCGCCGGACTCGCCGGACTCGCCCACGGCCGGAAGGCTGGCCGATACGGGCGCGGCAGCGTTCGCGATGGCGGGGGTCACCGGCGGCGCGGGCGCAGGATCCGGTTGCCGCACGGCATCGTCCTTGAGGATGCGTCCACCCGGCCCCGTGCCCGTGATCGTCGCGGGGTCGAGTCCGCGCTCTTCCACGACTCGGCGCACCGCCGGCGACAGCACCGGTGCGATGGCGGGTGCCGCAGGCAGCGCGGTAGCCGCAACAGGCGCGGGCGCGCTCGGCACCGGGGCCCCAGCAGTGGCGGGTGCGATGCGGCCGAGCACGTCGCCGACCTGCACCACGTCGCCTGGCTTGCGGGCGTGGCCCAGAACTCCGGCTGCATCGGCCACGATCTCGACGGCTGCCTTGTCCGTCTCGAGCGTGGCGATGGGCTCATCGATGCGCACGCTGGCGCCGTCGGCCTTGAGCCACTCCACCAACGTCGCCTCGGAGATCGACTCCGCCAGGCGCGGGACCTTGACGTCGACTGTCACGTACGAGCCTCCCTGCGGACCACGGCATGCGCGACGCTCACGCCATTCGAACCCTGCGCTGGAACCGGACCTTCACCCAGTGCCGCCTCGATCAACGCGGCCTCCTGCGACTGGTGCGTGGCGTAGAAGCCGGTGCCCGGCGATGCAGCGCTGCGCCGAGCCGCGAAGCGTAGCGTATGCGCAGCGGGCACCACAGCCTCGAGCCGGTGACGGATGTTGCGCCAGGCCCCCATGTTCGCCGGCTCCTCCTGGACCCAGCCGACATCGTCTGCGTTCGGGTAGCCGGCCAGCACCGCGGTCAGTTCGGCCGCCGGGAATGGGTACAGCTGCTCGAGGCGCACCAACGCCGTGGTGTTCTGGCCGCGTGCTTCGCGCGCCTCACGCAGCGTGTAGTGCAGTTTGCCGGTGGTGATGCGGATGCGCTTCACCTGCGCACGGTCCGCGAGCGCGTCGTCGATGACCGGCTGGAACGTCCCGTTGGCGAACTCCGCCGCTGCGGAAACCGCGAGCCGGTGCCGCAGCAGGCTCTTCGGACTCATGATGACGAGCGGCTTACGGAACGCCCTGTGCAGCTGACGGCGCAACGCATGGAACAGCTGCGCCGGCGTGGTGAGATTGCACACTTGGAGATTACGGTCGGCGCACAACTCGAGGAAGCGCTCGAGCCGGCCGCTCGAGTGCTCGGGTCCTTGGCCCTCGTAGCCGTGCGGCAGCAGGAGCGTGAGACCCGACATGCGGCCCCACTTGGCCTCCCCGGCGGCGATGAACTGGTCGATGATGACCTGCGCGACGTTGGCGAAGTCGCCGAACTGCGCTTCCCACATGAGCAGCGTGTGCGGGTCCGCGGTACTGAAGCCGTACTCGAAACCCAGCACAGCGGCCTCCGACAGCATGCTGTCGACGACCTCGAAGCGGCCCTGTTCCGGTACCAGGTGCTGGAGCGGCACATAGCGCCGGCCGTCCTCGCTGTCGTAGAGCGCGGCATGCCGGTGGGTGAACGTGCCGCGGCCGACGTCCTGTCCCGTCAGGCGCACATTTCGGCCCTCGAGCAACAGCGTTCCGTACGCCAGCGTCTCACCCAGGGACCAGTCGATGCGGTCCTCGAGGAACATGCGGCGGCGATCGGCGGACAACTGGGCGATCTTGCGGTGTGGCCGGAAGTCCTCCGGCAGCCGGGTCACCGCGTGCAGCACCTGCTCGAGTGTTTCGCGCGAAGCACGCGTGTCGGCGCTCCAGTCGTCGCCGGCCCACGACAGCCCGCGCCACGTCCCGCGCGGCTCGTGGCGCACGGGCGTGAGCGGTTCGCTCGAAGCGCGGCGGTGCGCGGTCCGGAATGCCGCGTCGAGTTCTGCTTCGATGCGCTCCACGCCCGCGACATCGAGCACGCCCGAGCGGACCAACTGCGCCGCGTACTGACGCGCAGCTGGAACGTGCGTGGCGATCTTGCGGTACATGACCGGCTGCGTGAACGTCGGGTCGTCCATCTCGTTGTGCCCGTGCTTGCGGTAGCACACCAGATCGATGCAGACGTCGCGCTTGAACCGCATGCGGTATTCGAGTGCCATCGTCATGGCGTGCACACACGCTTCCGGATCGTCGCCGTTCACATGGAAGACCGGCGCATCGACCACACGCATGATGGCGGACGGATAGCGCGTCACACGCGCATCGTGCGGTGAGGTGGTGAAGCCGACCTGGTTGTTGACGACGATGTGGATGGTGCCGCCGGTCTGATAGGCCGGCAGCTGCGCCAGTGCCAGTGTCTCGGGCACGATCCCCTCACCCGAGAACGCCGCGTCACCATGGATGAGCACCGGGATGCCCTTCTCACGATGTTTGTCGGCCATCATCTCCTGACGCGCACGCATGGCCCCGAGCACGACCGGATTCACGAACTCGAGGTGACTCGGGTTATAGGTGAGCGACAGGTGCACCTTCCGGCCGTCCGCCGTGACATGGTCGGACGAGTAACCGAGGTGGTACTTCACGTCATCGTGCCCCTGGATGTCGGGCGGCGCGAACGCTGATTCGAACTCACTGAAGATGTGATCGAGCGGCTTCTTCATGATGTTGGCCAGGAAGTTGATGCGCCCACGGTGCGGCATCCCGATCGTGAGCTGCTCGACTTCCGCGACCGCCGCATCGTTCACCAGCGCTTCGAACATCGGGATGAGCGACGCACCGCCCTCGAGCGAGAAGCGCTTCTGGCCGGTGTAGCGTGCGTGCAGGAACCCCTCGAATCCGTCCGCGAGCAACAACGAGCGCAGGATGCCGATACGCCCGGCGTCCGCGAGCACGGGACGATTGCGCGCGGACTCCATGCGCGCCTGCAGCCACTCGCGCTGCAGCGCGTCGGGGATGTCCATGAACTCCGCCCCCAGTGTGCCGCAATACGTCTCGCGCAACGCGTCGATCAACTGTCGCAGCGTGCCGCGGAACTCGCCATGGAACGGAGCCGTGACCTCGCGATCGAGATCGGCCTCGCCCAGCCCGAACGCGAACAGGTCGAGGTACGGGTGCGTGGTCCGCTGCTCGCCGCCGAGCGGGTCCAGTCGCGCGATCAGGTGCCCGAACTCGCGGTACGCATGGACCAGGGCGTAAGCGCTGTCGGTTGCCCCGATGGCTCCGGCCGCACCAGGACGGCTCTCGCCGAAGTCCATGCCGGCAAAGAACAGTGCCCAATCCTCGGGCACCGAACGGGGATTCTCCAACCAGCGGCGATGCTGGTCCTCGATGTAATCGGCGTTCGCCCGCAGGATGAAATCGACCCGGCCGGACATGCGAAACCTCTAGTGCTGTATTGGATTGCGCGGCCGCTCCCGCCGGAATCCGCTTCCGCGCGGGGGCCGCAGCGCAACAAAGCTAGCATGAAGCACGCCGAGCTGTGGACAGGCTCATTCTCTCGACGGGCAACTCAACGATGGCGCTTGCCTGTCGCGGCCGGAGCAAATACCCGCGCGTCGAACCAGTCGCGGTTCTCCTCGAGGGCCGCCCGGATGGCCTTTGGCGTGTTGAGCCCGTGGCCGAAGCCGGGGAACACCGTGAGCCGGGTCTCGACGCCGACATCGAGCAGGGCACGATAGAGCTCACGCGCGTTCGGGGTCGGCACGCGGGCGTCGGCACCACCATGCTGGATCAACGTCGGCGCGCCGGCGCCGGTGCGCACGGTGGTGATCGGTGAAGTGCGCGCGTAGATCTCGGGGTCCTCCCACGGCGTGGCCTGCAAGTACTGGGGCGTGAATGGTGTGATGTCGGTGTTGGCGTAGTAGGTCATCCAGTCCGAGATGCCGGCGCCCACGGAGATGGCGCGAAAGCGTCGCGCCTCATGCGTCGCCAGGAACGCCGAGATGTACCCTCCCTGACTCCAACCCATGACGCCGACACGCGATGTGTCGACGAACCCACGCGCCGCCAGCGACTCGATGCCGCTGACAACGTCCCACGCGTCGCCGATCCCGAGGTTGCGGACATTGAGCGCGCGGAATGCCGCGCCGTAGCCCGCGCTGCCGCGGTAGTTCGGCTCCAGGACGAGCGCGCCTTTCGCGAGCCAATGCTCGATCGGGTACACGTAGGTCGCGGCAAAACGCGTCGGACGGGATACGGCGGTCGGGCCGCCGTGGATGACCACCAGCAGCGGTCGCCGGCTGCCCGGCTTCCAGCCCGCGGGCTTTCGCAACACGCCCTCGATGCGCGCGCCATCGCGGCTGGTCCACTCCACCACTTCCGCCGTGCCCAGGGTCCAATCCGCGAGTTGAGCGCCCAGACCTGTCACCGCCGTGCCGACTTCGCCCGGCCGCGAGACGAACACCTCGGGGTAATGCGTGGCGTCCCCGGCCATGCAGGCCAGCCACCGTCCCTCCGGCGTGAGACTCCACGCCGATCCCGTCCAGCCTTCCTCCGGGTTCATCCGGGTCGCCGCGCGGGTCATCGGATCGAGCTTGTAAAGGTAACTACTTGTCGTCGCCTGGGCCGCGAACCACAAGCCAGCCTGGGTCCAGCCAACCAGGGAAACGTCCTCATCGAAGTCGCGCGTCAGCACCGTGGGGTTTCCCCCCGAGGCCGGGACCACGGCAACGAGCCCATTGGCGTAATACCAACTGCGGTCCTCGGCCACGGTCTCGAACGCGATCCTCCCGCCATCGGGAGACCACACCGGATGCGCATCGGGCCCGTACCAGGTCACGAGTTCGCGCACCTTGCCCGCTTCGACATCGACCACCGCGATGTCCTTGGTGCTGTCGGAGCCCAGCGCGTCATCGATCTGATGGTCGAATGCGATCGCCTGACCGTCGGGCGACCAACTGAAGTCGCCCACCGACCGTGCCGCATCGGTGAGCCGCTTGGCGCGGGCGCCACCGACTGCGTGCCACCACAACTGCACGTGACCACGATCGTCCCCGCGCTCCAACTCGCCGTAGCGTCTGTCGCGTTCCTTGCGCTCGTCATCACGGCCGCTGGACGCCGTGTAGGCGATGCGACTGCCGTCGGGGGACCATGCGAACGCGATGACGCCCTCTTCCGCGGCGGTCAGTTTCTCGGGTTCGCCACCGCGCAGGTCGAGCCACCACACCTGACGCTTCTCCCCGCGCTCGGACAGGAAAGCCAGTTTGCCACCGTCGGGCGACCACGCCGGCGCCGTGTTCGACTTGTTCCCGAATGTCAGCGCACGA
The DNA here is from genome assembly GCA_031408715.1 of bacterium. GTDB lineage: Bacteria > Eisenbacteria > RBG-16-71-46 > RBG-16-71-46 > RBG-16-71-46 > JAIOPA01. The sequence continues at coordinate 4,547 of JANNWR010000262.1, read as the reverse complement.
CTCTCACGGGTGGCAACGTCAGCGAGCCACAACTGAGTGACGTAGCGATTGCCGACGAGATCCGTGTCGCGCACGGTGTAGGCCACAAAGCGGCCGTCCGGTGCGACCGCAGGGCTGCCCGCGCGACGCAGTGAGAGCATCTGGTCGATGGAAGGTTCGGTCGCGCGCACGGGCCCCGCACCGATGGCGAGCAGGATCCCGACGCTGGCGATCAGACGGCTGAGACGATGCGACGCGGTCACGCGAACCTCCGATGCGGACATGGGACTCGTTCGAACTCGCGATGCTGCCGCACGGACCCGGCAAGCGCCAGTGCCCTGCGAGCCCTTGCACCATGCAGTGCGAAAGCTTGCGCACTGCATCGCGTGCACCCACTCAGCGGCTCCTCGGGTGAGTGCGAATGGTGCTTTTTCGACAGCTTCATCACCAAGCCCGCCAAGCACTTGGGTGATCGCTTCCAGTCCCGGCTCCCTCGAGAGGCACCGGCTGGATGGTCCCGTCCTTGCACGCCCAGGGCGCGTTCTCCCCCGTCCGAGGCCCATCATGCACCGTTCACGCGGCTTCACGCTGATCGAACTCATGATCGCCCTGGTGGTCGCGGGCACTGTCCTCGCCATGGGCATGCCCGCGTTCGGACGCTTCCGGAACAGCCTGCAGTTGCGTCAGGCCAACGCCCAACTCCTGCAGGATGTGCGTCGCGCACGCCAACTGGCCGTGACTCGGCGCGCACCCGTGGTCATGACGTTCGGCTCCCCACCCTCGACGACGAACATCACGACCTACCGGATCCATGTCGACAACAATGCCGACAATCTGGTTCAGGGCAGCGAAGTGGTCACGCAGCGCAGGCTCCCGAGTGGCACGAAACTCGACCGGGTCAGCATGATCTCGCAGGTCGACACGCTCACCTTCGACATCAGCGGAACGCTCAAGCTCGGCACCCAGGGCGGCACACTGGTGTTCTCCAACCCGCCCGGCCAGCGCGACACGCTGGTCGTCTCGGCCGCCGGCATCTGCTACCGGCCATGACCAAGAACGCCTTGCACGCGCACGGGGCCTCCACGGTGACGGGATCGTCCAGTTCCCCGACCCATGCGATTCGCGGCTTCACGCTCATCGAGGTGATGGTCGCGCTCATCATCTTCGCCATCGGCTTGCTGGCACTGGCGCTGTGCGTCCCGATGGCCACGAAGCGTGTGGTCAAGGCCGGGTCGCAGACGCGCGCCTCGTCCCTCGCGTCGGAGACCGCCGAAGAACTGCTGACGATCCCCTACGGTGATGGCGACCTGACCGCCGGAACGCACGATGACACGGCCAATCCACACGAGAGCGTGTACTACGTGCGCTGGGTGGTGGAGGACAACGTGCCTTCGCCCAACTGCAAGCGCGTCACGGTGAAAGTCGCCCGCAACTCGGCCAGCCGTCCCGCCGAGGCGCAGATCGTGATCGTCACCACCCAGTCGGGAGGCTGATCGTGCCCGTCCGCGACGAACGTGTCCGCACCACCAGCGGCTTCGGCCTGGTCGAACTCATGATCACGCTGGTGCTGGGCACACTCGTGCTCGGCGGCATCATGTCGACGTTCTTCCACTCCTCGGACCAGGCGCGGCACCTGAGCTTGATCGCGGATGAACGGCAGAATGCGCGTACCGCCATCCAACTCATCGAACGCGAGCTCCGCATGGCGGGCTCCGGCTGGGGGCGCGTCGAGATCTACTGCAACGACGGCGCCGGAGTCGGAGACACGCTTCTGGCGGTCAACCCCGGGCACATCGTCGGCTCCGCCAACGACACGCTGGTCCTGGTCGGCGCCTGGCAGGCCTCGACCACGCTCATGAACGACATGGCGCAGATGACCTCCGCGACCCGGGTCAAGAGCAATGCCGGGTTCAGGTCGGGCGACCTGTTCATCCTCACGAACGGCACCAGCCGCGCCCACATGCTGATGTGCACAGGGATCACGGGGACGGACCAGATCGACCACGCGAACACGTCGCCTTACAACACCGTGAATACCGGCATCACGGCCACGTGGCCGGCGGGCGGCGGCTACCCGGACACGGTGACCAATGTCTACAAGGCCACCATCACGAGCTACTACTTCGATGCGACGTCGTTCCGGAAACCGGCGCTCATGCGCCATGAATACGGCACGGCTCCGCAAGTGGTGGCTTACAACGTGGACGGATTCCGCGTCTGGTATCAGATGCAGGACGGCACCTGGACTCGCGACCCCTCGAACATGGACTTCGTCGACAAGGTCGCACCCGTCGTCTACACCCGGGTCGACGATCCGCGGCACCCCGCCAGACGCGACAGCGTCTGGGCGGCCGTCCAGCCGCGCACGTTCTGATCTTCCGGGCCAGGAGGTTCCATGTCGTTCGATCCGCGTGGCCGGCGCATTCCGGTCTCCGCTGCGGCCACCCCGCCGCACGGTCTCGGCGAACGTGGCATCGTGCTCGCGGCCGCACTGCTGTTCGTGCTGCTGTCGAGCGTGCTCGTGCTGACATTCATGACCACGACGACCGGCGAGCGCTCGCAATCCTCGAACGTCCAGACCGCGAAGGTGGCGCTGTACGCCGCGGACGCCGGGGTGCGCGCCCAGCAGCAGATCCTGGCCAATCTGGCGAAGACCAAGCTCGACAGCTGCCTGGCCGGCTGGAGCGGCAGTGGCCGCATCGTGACGCAGCCGCAACTGATGTTCCCGGCCGGAACGCTCGGGCCGTCCCAGTCCGCCAGCAGCACGAACCCGCCGTATGCGGCGACCGCCAACGTGACGTTCTCGACCGCGGCCATCGCCGACACCGCGCAGGTCTACAACTTCCTGTTCAACATCACTTCGAGCGGCACGGTGCGTTCGAGCGGCAAGCGTAGCGTGCAGTCGCAGGGACTGTTGCGTGTCAGTGCGACGCGCGGATCTTTCGCGGACTACCTGCTGTTCATGGACTCGTTCATCATGCCGGACGGCTCGACCATCTGGTTCACGTCCTCGGGCAGCTTCGACGGCCGCGTGCACACCAACACGCAGTTCCGCTTCGCGTTCAAGCCGACGTTCCAGGACCAGGTCACGCAGGTCAACAGCAATGCCTGGTTCTACAACAACGGCAGCCCGGTCTCACTGAACGCCAACAACAACGGCAGCAAGGACGTCCCGAACTTCTTCGGCGGTTACCTGCGCGGGCAGATGCCGGTGCCGCTGCCCACGAACTCGTTCAACCAGCAGGCGGCCGCGCTCGGCATCACCGGCCTCGCTCCAGGTGTCGCGCCGACCAACTCCCAGATCAATACCAATCTGGGCCTTGGCTCCGGTAGTGGCACGCCGCCGAACAACATCTACCTGCCGAACGATGGCAGTGGCCACCTGACAGGCGGTTTCTACGTCCAGGGTCAGGTCGACAAGGTGAAGATGTGGGCGGACACGCTGGTGAACAAGCAGTACTACCAGTTCACTCAGGGTGGCACCCAGCGCACCGTCGAGGTCGACCCGGTCGGTAACACCACGAAGGTGTGGAACGCACTGTCGACGTCGGGCAGCGCGAGCGCCAGCTACATAGGAACTCCGCCGAACGGCGTGCTGTTCACGAACGGCGGTATCACATCGCTCGTGGGCCCCGCGCGCAGCGGTTCGTACGTGAATGCCGCCGTGGCCGAGAACACCAACCTGCTCATCACCGCGACGCAGGACATCGTCATCAACGCGGACCTGACCTGCGACAGCTTCAACAACAAGAACAACGTGCTCGGCATCTACTCGTCGAATGGCGCGGTGCGCATCGGCACTGCGGCACCGAACAACCTGAACGTCGATGCGTTCATCATGGCCACGGGAACGTCCGGCGCGTTCCGCGTCGACAGTTACGGCTCGGGTTCGCCGCGCGGCAGCATGAACCTGCGCGGCGGCGTGGTGGCGAAGTACTACGGCGCATTCGGCACGTTCGACAGCAGGGGTGCGATCTCGACCGGGTTCTCGCGCAACTGGCACTACGACCGTCGTGGCGTGGTGCCGCCGTACTACCCGAAGACGCCGCGCTTCGATGCCGACACCCCCTCGGCCCGCACCATGGCCTGGAAGGAGATCTGACATGGCGTACCGCGAAGCCCCTCGGGGCGGCAGTCGCTGGTTCATGATCGTGAGCCTGCTGGCGATGGCAGGAGCGCTGCTGCTGGTCGGACGCGAGGTGATGAAGTCGCGCGATACCGCCCGGATGACCGCCGCGACGGCGACGTCCAGTTTGTCGGACTCGCCCGGAGACGACGGCGCGGCGGACGGCAGTGGTGCCAGCGATGCCCCGGTGATCGACGAGCCGCCGAGCTCCGAGACCAACCCCGAGCCGCCTCCAGGCTCCGCTGCCACCAACCCGGAGGCTGTCCGCAATCAGTGACGGGTTCGCTTCACGGCTGATGACGCGCGTTGGGGGCGGACTCCAGGCCGCCTCCAGCAAACAGGGCCAGCTCGACTCGAGCTGGCCCTGCGCATGTGTGACGACTCCGGGCCGATCCACACCGGCTCTGCGCGAAGCGCTTCACCCACCGGCCAACGCGCATCC
>JANNWR010000261.1:0-31518 GCA_031408715.1 bacterium | reverse complement strand
CCACGGCAGTGGGTCGGGGCCACGTCGTCGGTTCACCCACACATCTGGCTTGCTGTCTTCATGGGTGGCTGCATCAGCCTGCCGCCGATCCTGCTGGCGTGGGGGCGACCGGGCTGGGTCGTGACGCGCCATGTCGTCGCGATCTCCCAGATGCTGTGGTCGTCTCTGCTGATTCACATCACCGGCGGGCGGATCGAGACCCACTTCCATATCTTCGGCTCACTGGCATTCCTGGCGTACTACCGCGACTGGAAGGTGCTGGCCACGGGTAGCGCGGTCGTGTTGCTCGACCACCTCACGCGCGGGCTGTGGTGGCCCGAATCTGTGTATGGCATCGCGAACCCGGAATGGTGGCGCACCGCCGAGCACGGTTTCTGGGTACTGTTCGAGGACGCTGTGCTGCTCATGGGCATCCGTGAGAGCCGGAGCGAGATGCAGGCTTTGGTTCTCCAGCAGGTCGAACTGGTCGCGCTCAACTCGACGATCGAAGTCCGGGTGAACGAGCGCACACGGGAACTGGCCACGAGCCATGCGCAGTACCGTGCACTGCTCGAGAGCACCGGTGCGATGCCCTGGCAGATGGCGATGCCGGAGCGCCACTTCACGTTTGTCGGCCCGCAAGCCTCGACGTTGCTCGGCGGCGGGCCCGACGCGTGGCTCGAACCGGGATTCCTGACTGCGCGCGTGCACCCCGACGACCAGCCCAAGCTCTACCGCAAGCTGCGCGACATGTTCGAGTCCCATGGCCAGAGCGAGCATCAGTTCCGGATGCGGCGCGAGGACGCATCGTGGATCTGGGTGCGCTGCCACGCGGGTTGGGGCGAGGACGAGGCTGGACCCTGTTTGCGCGGCTTCTTTCAGGACGTCACCGCGCGCCGCGATCTCGAGAACGACTTGCAGCAGTCGCAGAAGCTCGAGTCCGTGGGGCGATTGGCGGCCGGCATCGCGCACGAGATCAACACGCCGATCCAGTACGTGGGCGACAGCATCCACTTCATTCGCGACGGCATCGACGCCATGCTCACACTGTTGGCGTCTTTTCGGGCGCAGCGTGAAGCGGCAGGAGACGCCGGGCTCGATGCGGCGGCACTCTCGGTCATGGCCGCCGCCGAAGCGGACGCCGACGTCGTGTATTTGGAAGAGCGCCTGCCCAAGGCCATCGCGCGCTCCATGGACGGCCTCGATCGAGTCGCCCGGCTGGTACGAGCCATGAAGGAGTTCGCCCATCCCGACCGCACCGAGCAGGAACCCGCCGACCTGAACCGTGCCATCCAGGCCACGCTCACGATCGCCGCCAACGAGTACAAGTACGTCGCCACCCTCGAGACCGAGTTCGGCGAGCTTCCGCCGGTCGTTTGCCATGTCAATGAACTGAACCAGGTGTTCCTCAATATCGTGATCAACGCTGCACATGCCATCTCGGATGTGGTCAAGGGCACCGACCAGAAGGGTGTGATCACGGTTCGCACGCGCCATCAGGACGGCACCGCGATCGTCGAGATCAGCGACACCGGCACCGGTATCCCCCCAGCTGTGCAAGCAAAAGTGTTCGATCCGTTCTTCACCACCAAGGAAGTCGGCACGGGCACCGGCCAGGGATTGGCCATCGCCCGCAGCGTCGTGGTCGAGAAGCATGGCGGCACGCTGACGTTCAACACGGCGCACGGCCGCGGCACGACGTTCGTGATCCGCATGCCGGTGGCGGGTCGAGAGGCGTCGGCCGAGAAGGCGGCATGACCGAGATTCCGCCCGTCATCCCCGCCAAGCGCCGGCTGCTGTTCGTCGACGACGAGCCGTGCGTCCTGGATGGCCTGCGCGATCTGTTGCGCGGGCGGCGTCGCGAGTGGGATATGGTGTTCGCGGGCAGTGCGGAAGCCGCCCTGGCCGAGCTCGAGAAGCAGCCGTTCGATGTGGTCGTGAGTGACATGCGCATGCCCGTCATGGACGGCGCCCAATTGTTGCGCGCCGTGCAGCAGCGCTGGCCGGGTACGGTGCGCCTCATCCTCTCGGGCCATACCGACCAGGAGGCAGCCGACCGTGCGATCGGCGTGGCCCACCAGTTCCTCACCAAGCCGTGCGACGCCGGGACACTGGCCGAGACGATCGAACGCACGCTCCGGGTCATCGCCCTGCTCGACTCGGACGCCCTGCGTGGCTCGGTCGGGCGCGTGCAATCCTTGCCCGCGAGGCCGCGTGTGCACGCATCGATCGTCGAGAAACTCCGCGACGAGAACGCCACGAACGAGGACATCGCGGCCCTGCTCGAGCAGGACATGGGGCTGGTCGCGCGCGTGTTGCAGATGTCGAACTCGGGCTTCTTCGGGCTCCCTCGCCGAATCACGCGGTTGGCCGATGCCGTGGGCTTCCTGGGGCAGCGCACGGTCGAGAACCTGGCGCTGGCCACGGCGGTGTACGGTTCCGACAAGCCGCTTCGCGGTATTGACACACAGGCGTTGCAGAAACATGCCATGCACGTGGGCAGCTTGGCGCGGCGGTTGGTCGATGACAAAGATCTGGTCGACGATGCGTTCGTGGCCGGCATGCTGCACGATCTCGGCATCATCCTGCTGGCATCCAACCTGCCAGAACAGTTCGCTGAGTCGCTGGCCGAGCTTGCGCGTGCACCGCGGCCGCTGCATGAGGTCGAGTATCAGTGCTGGGGCGTGTCGCATGCCGAGATCGGCGCCTACCTCCTGGGCTTGTGGAACCTGCCGCTGCCATTGGTCGAGGCGGTGGCCCAGCACCACCGGCCCGACTCGACCCGGCCCGCCAGCGAATTGACCACGGTGCTACATGTGGCGGACGCGCTCGCGCACGAGTGCTCCGCGGCTCGCTGCGCGGTCGAGTCGGCGAGTGCGCCGGCGCTCGATATGGTCTATCTGGAGGCTATCGGTAGTCTGGACCGGGTCGAGGCCTGGCGAGACATCGCCCGCGAGTTGCAGGCCAATCTCGAGGAGGCGGCCTAGCATGGATGCGACCCGAGCCGTGAGTCGGAGTGCGGGCGGCACGCCCGTTCCTGCCCCCAAGGCCCGAGTGCTGTGCGTGGACGACGAGCCCAACGTGTTAGAAGGTCTACGGCTCCACCTCGAGCGGCGCTATCAGCTGATCACCGCCGAGAGCGGGCGCGAGGCACTCGAGCTCATTGCCGCTGGGCCCGCGTTCACAGTGGTCGTGAGCGACATGCGCATGCCCGAGATGAACGGGGCCGATTTTCTGGCGCGCGTACGGGCGGTCGCACCAAACACGGTGCGCATGCTTCTCACCGGGCAAACCGATCTGGAGTCCGCGGTGCGGGCGGTGAATGACGGACAGCTGTTCCGATTTCTGACCAAGCCGTGCCCCGCCCCCCAGTTGCTGGCCGCCATCGAAGCAGGAGTCGAGCAGCATCGCTTGCTCACCGCCGAGCGCGAGCTCCTGGAGCAGACGCTGCTCGGCAGCCTGAAGGTACTGGACGAGGTGTTGTCGCTGGCACACCCGGAGGCCTTCGGTCGCGCGGTGCGAATCAAACAATACGCGCTGGAACTGGCTGAGGCCTGCGGCCTGGGACGCAAGTGGGAGCTGGAGACTGCGGCGATGCTGTCCCAGCTTGGCAGCATCACGCTCGATCGCGAAACGTTGACGCGCGTCAACCGCCGTCAGGTGTTGTCGAGCGACGACTCCAAGGCCCTGGCGCGCGTCCCGGATGTGAGCCTCGCACTGGTCTCGCACATCCCGAGGCTCGAGCGCGTGACCGATATCATGGTTCGCCTCACGCATTCGGCCGGCGCGGCGAGTGCCGCGCCCGAGGCGCAGCGTCTGGCCGACATCCTGCGGATCGCCGTCGACTTCGATTGGCTCGAGATGCGCGGGGAGTCGCGGCAGGATGCGCTGGAGAGCATGCGTAGCGGCGGTCGGCATGACGGTGAACTGTTCGTGTGTTTCGAGCGCCTGCGTAACTCGGACGTCAAGTCCGAGACGCACCGTCAAGTCGCCCTATCGGAGCTGCACGAGGGCATGGTGCTCGCTGAGGATGTCCGCACCGCGGCCGGCGTGTTGTTCGCTGCCCGGGGGTATGTGGTGACCAGCGCGTTCGTGGAGCGTGCGCGGAATTACAAGGAGGCTGGCGTGCCGGCGACGCTCCTGTGTCATGTGCCTCCGGAGATCGATGATGCGGCCGATTCCCGGGCGGGCAGGGCCGCATGAGACTGATACTGGACCGCACACGCAAGATCGCCCGCTCGCCGGCTGAGCTGCGACGGGAAACCTGCATCGCGGCGAGCCGCCGCCCACGGCACCACCCGGAGGTCCGCGTATGACACGCAAGCGTCGCATCCTGTTGGTCGATGACGAGCCCGCGATCCTCGAGGGCCTGGAGGAGTCCCTGCGGCGTGAGCCGTACGTGATCCAGACCGCGACGTCTGCTGCGGCAGCACTCGAGGTGCTGGCGGTATCCGATTGCGACGTAGTGGTTTCCGACGAACGCATGCCGGGCATGCCGGGCTCGGAGTTGCTGGGTGTGGTGTGCCGCCAGCACCCGCAGGTGGTCCGGATCCTCCTCACCGGTCAAGCCACGCTCGAGGCCGCGGTGCGCGCCATCAACGAGGGCGAGGTGTTTCGAATCCTCCTGAAGCCATGTGCCCCGGACGAGCTGCGCCGCGTGCTGACGGCGGCGCTCCAGGTCAAGGCGCTGCAGGAAGAGACCGCGCGGCTGCTGCGTGAGGTCCGGCGGCGGGGCCGCGTGCTCGACCATCTGGAACAGGAGCACCCGGGCATCACCACGCTGAGTCGCGAAGATGACGGCACGCTGCGCATGCCCGAGGCCGACGCACAGGGTGATCTCAACGCGCTGCTACTCGAGATCGAGCGCGAGCTGAGTGGCGAGGCCGAGGCGGCATAGCCCGACACAGGGAACTCCGGGCCGCGAAGCGCAGAACGGGTCCGGCACAGTCGGCCTGCGCGCGAACTTGTCGAGGAACTGGTGCGGACCTTCTCGGCCTCGTGCGCCGTCCATGCGGTGATGCTACTTTGCGTGCTTCGTGCCGCGTCCCACGCGTGGCCCACGCCCCGAGCCCCTCCCGAGCCCCCGAGCGCCATGCCCGCTGCCGAGTCCCCGTTCACCATCGCCTTCCGCGCGCTGCGGTATCGCAACTTCCGGCTGCTGTGGACGGGCCAGATGGTGTCGATGGCGGGCTCGATGATGCAGAACGCGGCACTGTTGTGGCACGTCGCGACACTGGTGGAGCCGTCCCGTCGCGGCGTCGCGCTCGGCATGGTCGGGCTGGTGCGCATCCTGCCCATCATCGTGTTCTCGCTCGTGAGCGGGGTGGTGGCGGACGCGCTCGACCGCCGCCGGCTGATCCTGGTCACGCAGACCGGCATGGCGCTGTGTGCCGCGGGGCTCGCCGCACTGGAGTTCATGCACGTGCACGTGCTGTGGCCGGTGTATGCACTCGCGGCACTGTCGGCGGCGTTCGGCACGTTCGACGGCCCGGCACGCCAATCGCTCACCGCCACGCTCGTGCCGCGCGAGCATCTGCCCAACGCCATCAGCCTCATGACCATCATGTTCCAGGTCGCCGCGGTCGCGGGCCCAGCCGTGGCCGGGCTCGTCATCGCCACGAGCGGCGTGGCGTGGTGCTACGTGTGGAACGCGGTGTCGTTCGTGTGCGTCATTGCAGCTGTGCTCGCCATGCGCGACGTGGCCGAAGCACCCAGCGCCGAGCGCGCGTCCGTGTCGTGGGCCGCCGCGCGGGACGGACTGTCGTTCGTGTTCCGCACGCCGCTCATCCGCAGCACGATGCTGCTCGATTTCTTCGCCACGTTCTTTGCATCGGCCACGGCCCTGCTGCCCATGGTGGCGACCGACCTGCTGCACGTGGGTGCGAAGGGCTATGGATTGCTGTCCGCGGCCCCGAGTGCCGGGGCCCTGATCGCCGGGCTTGCGATTGCGCCGATCGCCGACCGCATCCGCCGGCGCGGCGCGGTGCTGCTGTGGGCGGTCGCAGCCTACGGGCTTGCAACAGTCGGCTTCGGCTTCGCGCGCACGTTCCCGTTGGCGTTCCTCATGCTGGCGCTCACCGGGGCCACCGACACCGTGAGCATGGTCATCCGCAATGTCATCCGCCAGCTTGCCACGCCCGATACCATGCGCGGGCGCATGACGAGCGTGAACATGATCTTCTTCATGGGCGGCCCGCAGTTGGGCGAACTCGAAGCCGGGCTCGTGGCCCAGGCCTTCGGCGTGGGCGCGAGCGTCGTGAGCGGCGGCATCGGCTGCGTGCTGGCGGTGGCGTGGGTGGCCGCGCGCACGCCGGCGCTGCGCAACTACGTGCGCGACTCGGTGGTGGCGACCGAGCCTGCCGCCGGGGCCTGAACTTGATCGCTTCGCGGGCTTTCGTGCGCGGCCCACGCAGTGGTACATCTCGCGCATGAAGCCAGCTCTCCGCAAGCCCGGCGCCGCGCGCGAAGACACCCGTCGTGCCGCCCGTGCGCCCGCCGACCGTAAATCGTTCGTCATGCCGCTCGCGGCCGTGACCGCGCTGCTGGTGCTGCTCACGGTGGTGATCCAGCGCCACACGCTGCAGGCATTCTTCGCGCTCGACGACCTGGTGATGTTCCAGCAGGCCGCTGGGGTGCGTGCGTGGCCGCTGACGCTGTGGCGCTGGCTGTCGGGCAACCTGTGGTTCCGCATCGTCGTGCCGTTGTGGGGGCACGAGCCGTTCCCGTATCACGCCACGAGCCTGGCGCTGCATGCGCTGAACGTGTTGCTGTTGCACCGGCTGGCGCGGCGGTGGGGGGCCTCGAACATGGCGGCGTTCGTGGGAGCGGCGTTGTTCGGCATGTCGCGGCTGCATTTCCCCGCGCTGCTCGCGGCCACGTCGATCGGCGAACTGATGTCGCTCACGTTCACGCTCATCGCGCTGCTCGTGGTGGGTACAGGAGCGCGCATCACAGTGGCCGCCGGCGCGCTCGTGCTGGCGGTGTCCGCCAAGGAAAGCGTCATGCTGGTGCCGTTCGCAGCCGCGCTCGTGACACCGGCAGGCGAGTCGGTGCGGTCTCGGTTGCGCGCGTTGTGGCCCTTGCTCGCGACGGGAGTGGTGGCAGGCGGCGTGCTGCTCGCGAGCGGCGTGCTGAGCTCGCGACTGGGCGGCGAAGCGTACGCCGTGTCGTTCGGTTCCAATCTGCTCGAGAACGTCGCGCGGCTCTTCGGTTGGACGGTCGACTGGCAGGATCCGATTCCGGACCTGCACGCGACCACCAGCGGTGCGGCGCATCTGGTGCTGCCGCTACTGGCAGTGGTACTGACCGCACTGGCATTCCGTGAGCGATCGGGCGGGCTGCTGCGTGTCGGCGCGGCGTGGTGGTGGCTCGCGGTGCTGCCCGTGCTGCCGCTGCCGGGGCGCACCTACCTGCACTACCTGTACGTGCCACTCGCCGGTGTCGCATTGGTGGTGGCGGCGCTGTGGGACGCGGTGCTGCGTTGGCGCGCAGGCCGAGCGGTTCCGAACAACTCCGAGGGCCGCGCACGGTGGGCCGTCGCCGCGGCTGTCGTACTGGCGGCCGGCCTGTGGACGGACGTGCTGCTGTCGACGCGCATGGACCTGCGCATGCCCAACGTGGATTGGCCGCTCGATCCGGTGCTGCGCAAAAGCGAGATCGCCCGGCGCGGGATCGGCGACGTGAGCACCGCGCTGGCCGGCGAGCGCGCACGCGTGCTCATCCTGATCCCGGCGGCGATCTCGTCGGATATCGACCTCGGCACGGGGCGGGTGTCGGCCAACACGCCGATCAAGCGCTATGCGCTCGAGGCCGTCCTTGACGACGGCCGCTCGCTGCGTGCGCAAGTGGCCAACGCCGAGTCGGTGACGTTCGTGCATGACTACGTCGCGGGCCATGACGGCTGGCGGTGTTTCCTGTCGCGCAGCGACTCGCATCTGGTGCCGCTGGGCGAAGTCCCCGCGGCGCACGCGCGCTACATCGAGGCCATGCTCGCGAGCGGGCTGAACGCGGCAGCCCTCGACTATGCGACCAAGGCGCTGGCGGATCGGCCCGATGACACGGCACTGCACGCGCTGTACGAGCAGGCACTGGCTGCCGCACCGCGCTGAGTGGCGGCTAAAGGAGCGCTACTGCAGGACCACCAGCCGGCTCGTGGCGCTGTGATCGCGCTGGATGATGCGCGCGAAGTACATGCCCGCAGCCAGACGTTCGGAGCCCTGGCCAAGCCGAAGTTCATGCCGCCCGGCCGGCATGCCGCCCAGATCGCGCTTCATCACGCTGCGACCCGCGACATCGAGCAGTTCGAGTTCGGCGGGCCCGTCGGCGCCGAGCGTGAAGCTGAGCGTGACATCGCCACGCGAGGGGTTGGGGAAGGCGCGGTGCATCGCCAGTGACATGCCCGGAGTATCGCCGACCGCCAGCACACCGCCGATGTCCCACGCCGACTGGATCGCGGCGTCATAGGCGCGCAGCAGCGCCAGGCTGTTGAGCGCTTCGGTGCCCTGAGCCAGGATGATGGCGATCACCACTTCCTGGGAATCCCCCGGAGCCATCGTGACGGGGCCCGCGGTCAGCAGCATGCGCTGATCCTGCGGCAAGGTCTCGCGCCAGCCCGTGCCGGCCACCGGATCGCCCGTGAACTGGAACTTCGTGGGCTGTGCGGTGAGCGGGTTGATGATGGCCAGGCTGTCGATGGTCAGACCATGCAGCGCATTGCGCGTCTCGGTGCTGGTGTCGGGGTCGGCGCCGTTCACGAAGTGACTGAACGACGAGAGTCCGAGCCGGTTGTGATTGGCATCGGTCGGTCCCTGCACCATGTCGTAGCCGATCGCCGGTGGATTGCTGCCGTAGACCGCGTCGGGCGTGGAGGCGTTGTAGCAGTAGCCCAGATTCGCGGCCGGGTCGCAGCCGGTGAGGTCGTCGAACGCGCCGCCCAGGTCCGGGTCGGACCAGAAACCGATGCGCACGTCGGTGAGCGGGAAGAGCGTGCGATTGATGAGCTTGTAGCGCATGAACACGGTGTTCGCGAAGGCGCCGGGGGCCACGAACGCGAACGTTGTCTGCTGAACTTCGATGCCGATGGGCGGCGTGCGGCCGGCGGGGTTCTGATGATTGCCGGCGTCCAGGTCGTTGAACACCGTCCACAGCATCTGATCGCCGGCGATCGTGAGCGAACCGTCGGGGCGCACCAGCACTTCGGGGGCGCCATGTGTGACCGCGCCAAGGTTCCATGCCGCCAGTGCGGAATCGCGCACGGCGTTGCTCGTGTACACGCGGCGCAACTCGTACACCTGATAGACCGGGTTCGAGGGGTCGTCATCGATGCCACCCACCGCCGAGCCCGCCATGAACTCCTCGGCGTAGCCCGAGAGCGCGAGCCGGTTGGAACTGCCGATATTGGCCGACAGCCACAACCCGGACGAGAACACGGCCGTCTTGTTCGAGCCCTTGGGGAACTCGAGGCCGGCATCGGCGAGCGCGTAGTCGTAGGCGAACGAGCCGACGTTGCTGATGGCCATGTTGACGTCGTTGATGTTCACGCGCTTGGCCAAGTCGACCCGCTGGGTCGCGGTCGGGCGCGCAGGCCCCCGGGGGGCTGCGGCGACACAGACGAGCCAGCACGTCACACACGTGAGGACCGCGGCGCGCCGATGGGCCTGCATGGGGGAGACTCCGAGAGAGAGAGAACACGCGCGCACCGCGAAACAGTCGCGGGCCGGGTGTGATGAGAATTCTATGAGGCCCTGTGTGGTGCTCCCAAACAGAATCGTGTGCGTGTGCGTGTGCGCAGCGTGGATCGAGCCGTGGAACATGCAGAACGCACGAAACGCGGGCCGGGCCTTGCAGGAAAGCGCCGGCGGGGGCCCGGTGCGGGTGCCGAGGCGCGCGGTTGAGTCGTCTCCCGGCCCTCGGCGGAAGCCGACCCCGACGGCGGCCGCCTGCCCGCCCGCTTGACCGCGACCGCCTTGGCAACGCACTTTCGCCCGCATGAACTTCCTATTGCCTCAGACGCGAGAAGGGATCGTGCAGGGGGTGCGGCTCGTGGACATCCATGGCGACCGCTATCTCGACATCGCGCTCGTGCTGGACGATGGCGCGACCGCCCAGGGCCGGGTCAGCGTGCTGGAGTGCCCACCGGAACTGGCCGTCGGCGAGCGGGTTTCGGCGCGCTTCGCGATGGGAGTCATGACGAGCGTGAAGCGATGACCACACACAGGATCGAGCCGACGCTCGCGACGTTGCACGGTCACTTCTCGCGTGAACTCCCGCCGGTGCTGCGGATCATGTCCGGCGATCGCGTGGTGTTCCGCACACTCGACGTGTGCTGGGGCCAGCCCGAACATCCCGATCCGTTCAGCGCCGCGCCGGAGTTCCCGGGGCGCGATCACGAGCGCGATCCCGGACATGCCATCTGCGGACCGGTGTGGATCGAAGGCGCGCGAGCAGGGATGGTGCTCGAAGTGCGCGTCGTCGCGCTGCGCGTCGGGCGTTGGGGATGGACCTCGGCGGGCGGCTACCCGAGCCACTGGAACGTCAAGCTGGGACTCGATCAGGTGCCGCACGTGCGATCGCATTGGGCGCTGGATGCCGATGCGAACGAAGGTCGCGATGCGCTCGGCCGGCGCGTGACGCTGCGGCCGTTCTTAGGGCTCATGGGCATGCCCCCTGACGAGCCCGGGCGGCATCCGACTGCACCGCCGCGTTCATGCGGTGGCAACATCGACTGCAAGGAGCTGGTGGCGGGCAGCACGTTGTTCCTGCCGATCCCGGTGGACGGAGCCCTGTTCTCGGCCGGCGACGGCCATGCGGTGCAAGGCGACGGGGAGGTCGCGGGGCCCGCGCTCGAGAGCCCGTTCGAGGCCGCCGAACTGGAGTTCCACTTGCGCCCCGACTTGAAGCTCACCCGTCCGCGCGCGCGCACGCCGGACAGCTGGGTCACGTTCGGCTTCGACGAGGACCTGAACGAGGCCACCGCACAGGCGCTCGGCGACATGCTCGACTTGCTGGACGAGCAGCTGGGCTGCGGGCGCACGCAGGCACTGGCGCTGGCCTCGCTGGTCGTGGACCTGCATGTCACGCAGATCGTGAACGGAGTGCGCGGCATCCACGCGATGATCACGCACGAGGCACTGGCGAAGCTTTTCGCGAAGCCGGTAGCCTAACCGACCGCCGGCGGCTCCTCGCCTGCGAGCACGCGAGCCATCTGGTCTCGATCCAGCTCGCCTTCCCAGCGCGACACGACCACGCTCGCCACGCCGTTGCCGATGAAGTTGGTGAGTGCGCGGCATTCCGACAGGAAGCGGTCGATCCCGAGCACCAGCGCCATGCCCGCGAGCGGGATGGTGGGCACCACCGCCAGCGTCGCGGCCAGTGTGACGAAGCCCGCCCCGGTGATGCCACTCGCTCCCTTGGAAGTCAGCATGGCGACGCCGAGGATGGTGAGCTGCTGCGTCAGCGTGAGGGGGGTGTTCGTGGCTTGGGCGACGAACAGCGCCGCCATGGTCATGTAGATGTTCGTGCCATCCAGATTGAACGAGTAGCCCGTCGGCACCACCAGCCCCACGACCGAACGCGAGCAGCCCAGTCGCTCGAGCTTCTGCATGAGACGCGGCAGCGCGCTCTCGGACGAGCTGGTGCCGAGCACGATGAACAGCTCGTCCTTGAGATACGCGATGAAGCGGAAGATGCTGAATCCCGTGAAGCGCGCGATCAGCCCGAGCACCACCAGCACGAACAGTGCGCTCGTCAGGTAGACGCTGCCGATCAGGCGTGCCAGTGGCACCAGCGAGGCCAGCCCGTACTTGCCGATGGTGAACGCCATCGCCCCGAAAGCGCCGATGGGCGCGGCCTGCATGACGAGGTTGGCGACCGAGAACACCGCCTTGCCCGCCAGCTCGATGCCATGCGTGATGCGGTGGCCAGCCGCGCCGAGCATGGCGATGGCGAAGCCGAACAGGATGCCGAGCAGGACGACCTGCAACACGTCGCCGTGCACGAACGGGTCGAGCACGGTGGCGGGGATGACGTCGAGCAACAGTTCGACGACGCCTTTGCCGTGGGCGCGCGCGGCATACTCGGCCACCTTCGAGGCATCGAGTGTCGCGGGATCGACGTTGAACCCTGCGCCGGGCTTGATGAAGTTGGCGATCACGAGCCCGACGGCGAGCGCGAACGTGGACACCACCTCGAAGTACAGCAGGGCCTTGCCGCCCACACGCCCGACCTTCTTCAGATCACCCATGCCGGCGATGCCGGTCACGATCGTGCAGAAGATGATCGGCGTGACGAGCATCTTGATGAGCTTGATGAAGCCGTCACCCAGCGGCTTCATCTGCACGGCCAGTTGCGGTGCGACGTGCCCCAGCATGACGCCCGCCACGATCGCGGCGACGACCTGCACGTAGAGCAGCTGGTGCAGCGACGGCTTGCGCATGGGAGGAGCACCTCGCGTCGGTGGGAGCGTGGGCGGGATCGCGAACGGCCCATGAACGCGAATCTTAGCTCAATCGCATAAGGCTCTGCCAGACAGTCACTTCATGGGTGTCAGCATCGATCCTGCGAAGCGAGACCATGCCCACTGCCGGACCCGGACCGAGCAGCGTCCAGCCCCCGCCATCGGTGGCCGATACCTGCTTGAACACGCGGCTCTCTCGTCCGGCCCGAGTTCCCGACCCCGGGCGACCCGCTGCGTGATCCGTCACCAGAACCGAGTCGTCCCGAAGCGCTGCGCGTCCACGGGAGCGTTGGCGCCCGGGTGCAGGAATCCCCTGAGGGCGCCCAGCCGTGAAGTACTCCCCACCGCTCGATGGCATGCGTGCCATCGCGATCCTCGCGGTCCTGGTGTTCCACACCTGGCCGGGTGCGATGCGTGGCGGCTTCACGGGTGTCGATGTGTTTTTCGTCCTGTCGGGCTACCTGATCACGTCGGTGATCCTGCATGACGTGCAGGCCGGACGTTTCCGCATGCGCGAGTTCTACCTGCGCCGCATCCAGCGGTTGATGCCGAACGCACTGCTCGCCGTGCTCGCCACCATGCTGCTGTCGTGGTTGTTGTTGTTGCCTTCGGCCGCCACCCAGGTCGCGGAGCATGGACTGTGGACCGTGTTCCAGGCTTCGAACTTCTGGATCCGATCGCACGTCGGGGGCTATTGGGGCGAGCAAGCCGGCTCGGTGCCTCTGCTCCACACCTGGTCGCTCGCGGTCGAGGAACAGTTCTACCTGCTGTTCCCCTGGGTGTTGGTGATGCTCGTCCGCCGGCGCCGCGCGGCTCCGGCGCTCGCGGTCGCACTTCTCGCGAGCCTCGCGCTCGGCGTCTACTCCACCGCGGTGCATCCCGTCGCCGCTTTCTACCTGCTGCCGATGCGCGGCTGGGAACTCCTGCTGGGTGCCGTACTCGCGCTCGAAGTCATGTCGCTGGACAACGCGCGCTCGGGCGAGCTCATCACGCAGCCGGTGTGGCGCGAATGCCTCGGATGGGCGGGCCTCGGGGGCATGCTGGCGGGCTTCGTGTTCATTCGCGACGATGCCGGTTTCCCGGGCATGGTGGCACTCCTGCCCGCACTCGGTGCGCTCGCGGTCATCGCGGCCACCGCGGGCGGCCGCGGATCGCTGGCCCGCTTGCTGGGTACTTCGTTCCTGGTCGAAACGGGCAGGCGCTCGTATGCGTTGTACCTCTGGCACTGGCCGCTGATCGTCATCGGCCGGGAGTTCGCCGACCTGGTGGGCTGGCCCGTCGTGCTGGGAGCCATGGGAGGGCTCGCCGCGAGCATCGCCATGGCGGTGCTCGTGTATCGGTTGGTCGAGCTACCGCTCCGGCAGCGCGGCCCCGGCCGGCCTCGCCGACTCGGCGTCATCGCGGCACTGGTGGTGGCCACGGTCGTGGCGGGTGCCGTGCTGGTCCGCATGGACGTGCACGCGGATGCTCGTGCGTTGTTCGAACCGATGACTTTCTCCGGTCAGGTCTACAACCTGTCCGCCGATGCCGCGCGGCGGCAAACCGGGGTCGCGAGCCGTTTCTCGGACGTCGAGTTCGCATCGGCGCCACCGCTGCGCGGCTGGCCGTGGCGAGACGGCGGACTCGTGCACGCGTGGGGGCCGGGTGCTCCGCGTGTCGTCGTGTTCGGGAGCTCGCATGCACTCATGTACGCCGCCACCATCGACAGCCTGTGCCGCGAACGCGCGCTTCCGGTGGCGTTCCTCACGGTCGATGGCGCTGCGGCGCTGACATCGACACTCCGGCGCGATGGCGGCGCGTGCTTCCCGGCGCACGGCATGCTGCAGGACTTCGTCGAGACCCGGCGCGTGAGCATGCGAGCATGGCAGCCCGACGTGGTGCTGGTCATCGACCGTTGGGACCGCTATCAACCAGAGCCACGGCACTTCGCAGCGGCGCTCGAAGAGTTCACGCAGGAGTTCGGGCCGTCCACCCGAGCACTGGTCTACGTCAGCCAGGTTCCGGTCGTGCGCGTGGGTGAGCGCTCGAACCTGCGCGAGATCGCGGCGTGGTATCACCGTCTGACCGGCAACTTCCCCGAACTGTCCGCGGACTCGCGCCAGGGCTTTCGCGACAGCACGGTGGCGTTGTTCGCGGAGCAGGCGAGAGTTCATCCGGGAGTACAGTTGCTAGCGCTCGACGACCTGTTCCGCGATGCGTCCGGCGGCGTGAAGTACGTCGAGGGCCGGGAGTTCCTCTATCTGGATGACGACCATCTCACTCAAGCGGGTGCTTGGAGCGCTCGCAGCCGGTTCGCGGCGGTGCTCGACGCCAGCACGGGACCGTCACGCCCGAGGCCTTCCGTGACTCCGCTCCGCTCGGCGGGTGCCACGAGGCCTGTCGTTCGCGTCACGAGGCGCGATCCCAGCACGTTCGCCGGCGAGGACGAATAGCGGGAGTCCGCACCACTCGTTCGTGTCGAGCCCCACTCGTGTGTGAGTGCGAGTGCGCGCGCCTGAACGGACGTCGCGAGCGTGGACGCCAAGTCCGGGCTTCGTGAGTTGTGCATGACGTGGGAGTGAAGCGCACCACTGGCGCTGGAAAGCTCCATTCACTCACCTGCGACGAACGTCGCCGAGTCGCCCTGTGTCCCATGTGCGCGCCGCACTCCGCCACTCATACTGCAGTTGAAGGGATGCGCCGACCGGCCCCTGCAGCCTGCGCGGAGTTCTCGACCCATCGGCGCTCCCGATCGCGATGGTCCCCTCACGACCCCGCGCGCCGCCTCGTGTCCCCTGAACGGAGGCGGCCGCGGAGCGCGGAGCTGACAACCCGCACGCGGCACGATCCGTGACCGGCGTGCCCTTGGATTGGAGTCCCCGCCATGTTGACCTCGAACACGGTGCGAGTCGGTGATCGTCCACCTCAGGATGGGATGCTTTCGAAACGGTCCGTGAAGTGCCGAACGCCGTGGTCGCCGAGCGGCACCTCGTGGCGACTGGCGGCAGGGTTGCTCGCCATTGACAGTCTGTTGTTTGCAGCCGGAGCATGAGGAGCGCCGGACGCTCGCCCGCGAACCGAACCCGGCGATCAGCCCTCGCGCCGTTCAAGCACGTCGAGGCGTGCTCGCAGGCTCGACGTCGAGTCGTTCAAGCGCGCGAGCTCCTCACGCAGGCCGGCGACCTCCGCACGGAGCTCCGACAGCAGGTCCGCCTGCTCGGATGAGGCAGCGGGAGGGGGGCTCGCCGGCATGCTGGTTCTTCGAGTGGGAGCCTCGTCGTCGGTGCTCACGGCGCGTGATCCGGCGAGCGTGCGCACTTCGGCCAGTTCGCTTGGCAGGTACAGGTGATGGCTCACCATCTGTCCGCGGCCGCTGGGTGTGAGCTCGAGCATGAGTTTCTTCTCGATCAGGCCCTCGACGATCGGCTTGAGCGCGGACAAGTCCGCGATGTCCTCCATGCGCGCGGCCCGGCCGCGCAACTCTCCCAACTGCTGGGCACCGCGCAGCAATAGCTCCGTCATGACCGCGATCTCGACCCGGCCGACGCCCAGCCACTCGTAGGCATGGTGCTTGTATTTGGAGACGCGCCCCATCCAATCGATCTCGCTCACCACGCCCAACTGGCGGAGCTCATCGAGTGCCTTTTCCACGTCGATGTTGTCGTACTGGGTGAGCGGGTCACGGTTGTTCTTCTGATTGCAGCCCGTGACGATGGCATTGACCGTCATGGGGTAGGCCGCGGGTGTGGTCTTGGCCTTCTCGATGAGCACGCCGAGCACACGGCGCTGGCGGGCATCGAGCGGCTTCCACTTGGGGGCGGCAGGCGTGTCGCCGGGAACGGGCGTGGTCATGGGGCCTCGCGGAGTCGGGATGGGTCGCGCACCGTCGTCGTCGCGCCGACGATCCCGTGCGCGGAGGTTCGATGCTAGAGGGGACCCGTGTCGTCGGCAACACCGGATGGGGCCAATGGCACTCTATCGTTGAGCGTTCGTGAGGACAGGCGCGAGCCAGCTGGTCAGCCGCTCGAGTGCCAGTCCCATGTTCGCGATCGGGCAGTACTCGTCGGCGCGATGGCACATCTCGGTGAGCCCCGGTCCGTAGTTGAACGCGGCAACGCCCAGTGCGGTGAAGCGTGCGACGTCGGTCCAGCCTTGCTTGCCTGCGACCGGGGCCGAGGTGTGCGCGATGAAGTCCTGCACCAACGGGTCATCCAGACACACGCGGCCCGGCGGTGACGAGCTGCGAAGCTTGAGCTCGAACTCGCCGGGAATGAGTTTGCGAAGCCGCGCCGTCTCCTGCTCGACCGTGCGGTCGGGCGGGAAGCGGTGGTTCAGGTTCACGAGCATGCGCGCCGGCAGGATGTTGCGCGCGCTGCCCGCGCGCAGGCGCGTGACTTCGAGCGTCTCGCGGAACTCGATGCCGTCGACCTTCACCCGGGCCAGCGGGACGTGCGCGAGTGAGGCGAGCCAGTCCGCGCCGACCGTGACGGCATTCCGTCCCGTCCACGGTCGTGCGGCATGGGCCGCCACGCCGGGCACGGTGATCTCCAGGTTCAACGAGCCGTTACAGCCCATCTCGATCCCGAGGTCGGTGGGTTCGAGCACGATCGCGAGCCGTGCGCGTCGCAACCAACGTTCGCGACGCAACACGCGCTTGAGCCCGTTCTTGGAGGCGGGACCTTCCTCGCCATCGTAGAACACACACGCGAGATCGAAGCGCGCCCGATCGGGATCGAGCGTATCGAGCAACGCGAGCATCACCGCGATGCCCGCCTTCATGTCGCTGGCGCCGAGCCCGATCATGTTGCCGTTCTCGCGGCGCGCGCTGGTGTTGCCTTGCGCCCGCACCGTGTCGATGTGCCCGGCGAGCACGATCAACGGGCGATCGCGGCGCGCCCCGCGCCATATCACGGACCGGCGCACGCGAAGGACTTCTCCGTTGCCGAGAGCTTCGAGGCGCGACGCGATGAACTCGGCGATCTCGTGTTCGTGACGGGAAGCGCTCGGGATGTCGATGAGCCGCTCGAGCAGGTCCGCGAGCGAGGCGTCGGAGTGAGGTGGCGGTAGAGCCGGGGGCATGGCGGTACTCCTGAGAAGGTCCCACTCAACCTAGCACTTCGCCGCACGAGCGAGCGGCTCTTGCGAGCGAGCGCGTCTCGAGGTGCAGCGTCTCGAGATCGACGAACGTACCGTGTTCAACGGGCTACCCGGTGAGCCTGCCCGCTGGCATCGAGCGGCCGGGGCGCCCTATTGGCGGGTGCACTCGCTTCACGGGTTCGCTGGGCCCGAACCCGGGGTCACAAGTCAGGCCAGTCTGAGCAGAAAGTGCTGGAGTTCGGTCACGTTTCGTGGTGCGCTGCGACGTCAGTATTGGTCGCTTCGCTCCCCCCGGGCAACGGATGAGCGGCCGCATCGGCGTTCCGTCTTCCCGCCGATCTGTGCAAGCCGGGGTGACCCCGGCTCATGCGCGACTCTGGGGAGCCGGCACTGCCACCACCCGTGTGTCACGGTTCGGGGGTGTGTGCCCTCGACCGCTGAGCACGCACCGGTCAGGAGCTCGACCATGCGAACTATCCCCTCGGGTCTTCGCAGTTCCGGTTGTTGGGGAATGCCGTCGGCTGTTTGTCTGGCAGGGGTGTGCGTCTTGATGTTGGGCGCGCACGACGCGCTCGCCGAGCCGCTGTTCTCGGAATCTCGGGCTTTCGACACCGGACAGTATCCGTTCGCCGTGGCGGCTGCGGATTTGAACCATGATGGCCGAACCGATGTCGTCGTCGCCAACCGCGGCTCGAACACACTGTCGGTGCTGCTGGGCGTGGGCAGGGGAGTGTTCGCGCCGCACACCCAGTTCGCCACGGGAGCGGGGCCGTCCTCGGTCGCGATCGCCGACCTGGATGGCGATGGCAAACTGGATCTGGTCGCCACGAACTCCGCTGCGAACTCGGTCTCCGTCCTGCGGGGCACCGGCGACGGAAGGTTCCTGATGCACATCGAGATCCCGGCGGGAATCGGTGTGAGTCGCGTCGTTGTGGCGGAGCTCGATGGTGATGGTCGGCCGGATATCGCCACGCTCAATGGCGGCGTGAACAACGTCTCGGTCCTGCACGGGAATGGTGACGGCAGCTTCGGGGCCGCCGCGACTTATCCCGTCGGCATCACGCCCTCGGCCCTCGCGGTCGGCGACCTGAATGGCGACCACCGGGCCGACTTGGTGACGACGAACCAGTTCGGCGCCCCGGTTTCGGTCCTGCTGGCGCGTCCGGACGGGACTTTCGCGCCGCAGATCCAGGTCAGGTTCATCGCCCTCAATCCCTCGGCGCTGGCGCTCGCCGACATGGACTCAGATAGCGTGCTTGACCTGGTCGTCGCGAGCACCGGGTTCGACGTCGTGTCCGTGCTGCACGGCAATGGGGACGGATCGTTTGTGCCGACGGTCGAACTGGCGATCGGTCTGGGGCCCTATGCCATCGTGGCGGCGGACCTCGATGCCGACAGCCGGATCGATCTGGCGGTGGCGAACATCTTCTCGAGCACCGTGGCGGTGCAGCGCCGGTCGTCGCCCACCGAGTTCGTTGAGGAAGGCTACCTGGTCGGTGGCGAGTACCCGGCCGACGTCATCGCGGCAGACGTGAACGCGGACGGTAAGCTGGACCTGATCAGCGCGAACAACCTATCGAACACCATCTCGGTGTTCATGAGCCGCACAGAAGTGGTGAGTATGGGGCTCCGGATCAAGCACGATCGAATCGACCGGCATCCGGGTCGCGACCGGGTGACGGCCGAGTTGCAGCCGCCAGTGCCGTTCAAAGCCACGGATATCGATATTTCCACGATCCGACTGAACGGAACGGTCGCGATCGACGCGAACGCCGGCGTCTCGGTCGAGGACCGCGATCACGACGGGATCCCGGAACTGCGCGTGCGATTCGATCGGCAGGCTCTGATCCGCACGCTCGCGCCCGGCAATGAAGCCGTCGTGACCGTGACCGGCACCATCGCGGGGCGTGGGTTCGTCGGCGCCGACACGATCCGTGTCCGCGCTCACCGTGGCGGAGACGGGCCGATCGCTTCGCAGGGGATGGTCGGTCAGTCGGGCTTCGCGATCCGCGCGGGCGAGGTGAGTCTGACGGTGGCGAATCCGTCGCCTCGCTCACGATTCGGTTTCGACCTCTCGTGGCCGTGCGGCGAGAGAGCGACCCTCCAACTGCTCGACGTGGCCGGCCGCCGGTTGGTGTCCCATCGGCTCGATGCTGGTGGCGGGGCGGAACGCCACATTGAATGGCCGGAGGCTGCCCGGTTCGAGCCGGGTGTGTACTTCGTGCGACTCACGACCGAGCGAGCTGAGCCCGTGGTTCGGCGTATCGTGCTGGAGTGAGCTTCGAACAGCGAGGACTCGCGGTGAAGGCGGAGGCGCATGGGCGACCGCCGGGCCGCGGGCAACGGGCCGGGGAACGTGTGTAGCCCCGGCCCGACTTCCGCGCTCGAGCGCCAGTCACTCCGCCCCGTCGTCGAGCCGGAGCGTCAGCGCCACGCGCTTTCGCTGCAGGTCGATGCTGAGAACTTTCGCGGTCACCAATTGTCCGGCTCGCACCACCTCGCGCGGATCCTTCACGAAGCGGTTCGCGAGCCGTGAGATGTGCACCAGACCGTCCTGATGCACACCGATGTCGACGAAAGCACCGAAGTTGGTGACATTCGTGACCACGCCCTCGAGCGTCATGCCGGGCTTCAAGTCGGACAACTCGCGCACGTCATCGCGGAACGCGGCGGCTTTGAACTCCGGCCGCGGGTCGCGGCCCGGCTTCTCGAGTTCGGCCAGGATGTCCTGCACGGTGGGCAGCCCGAAGCGTTCGTCGGTGAGTTCCTGGGCACTCACCTTGCGCAGGAACGCGCCGTCGCCGATGACCTGCTCGATGCTGCGGCCGCTGCGCGCGAGCAGCTTCTCGACCACCGGGTACGCTTCGGGGTGCACGGCCGAGGCATCGAGCGGGTTCCTGCCGCCGTGGATGCGCAGGAAGCCGGCGGACTGTTCGAACGCCTTGTCGCCCAGACGCGAGACCTGCAAGAGTTCGCGGCGGTCCTGATACGAGCCATGCGCATCGCGATGGTCGACGATGCGCTGCGCGAGTGATGTGCTGAGGCCCGAGACACGCGCCAGCAGCGCGACCGAGGCCGTGTTGAGTTCCACGCCCACGGCATTCACGCAGTCCTCCACCGTGGCATCCAGCGCCCGTGCCAGCTTCACCTGGTTGACGTCATGCTGGTACTGGCCGACACCGATCGACTTGGGATCGATCTTCACCAGTTCCGCCAGCGGGTCCTGCAGCCGTCGTGCGATGCTGACCGCGCCACGCAGGCTGACGTCGAGATCGGGGAACTCGCGCGCGGCGAACTCGCTGGCCGAATACACCGAAGCCCCGGCCTCGCTCACCATGACCTTGGCGAGCTTCAGGTCGGGGTGTCTGGTGATGAGCTCGGCGGCGAGCTGGTCGGTCTCTCGCGAGGCCGTGCCATTGCCGATGCTGACCAGCGACACACCGTGCTTCAACGCGAGCCCCGCAAGCGTCGCCAGCGAGCGATCCCAGTCGCGGCGCGGTACGTGCGGGTAGATGGTGTCGGTGGCGAGCAGTTTGCCGTTGGCATCGACCACCGCGACCTTCACACCCGTGCGCAAGCCCGGGTCGAGCCCCATGGTGGCGCGTGCGCCGGCGGGGGCGGCCAGCAGCAGGTCGCGCAGGTTCATGCCGAACACCTTGATCGCCTCTTCCTCGGCCGCGGCGCGCAGCGTGCCGACCAGTTCGATCTCCAGGTGCATGAGCATGCGCGCCCGCCACGCCAGCCGCACGGTGTCGGCGAGCCAGCGGTCGGCGGCACGGTTCTGGTTCGTGATGCCGAAGCGCTTGGCCACGAGTGTTTCGTACTCCGACGCAGCACCCTCGGCGCGCGTGGGCTCCGGATCGAGCGCGATGCTCAGAACGCCGAGCGCGCGGCCGCGTAGCAACGCCAGCGCGCGATGGGAAGGGATGCGCGTCAATGGCTCGTCATAGTCGAAGTAGTCCAAGAACTTGGCCGCTTCGGCCTGTTTGGCCGGGGCCAGGTCCGCGACCGCCTTGGAGCGCAACACGCCCTGACGCTGTACGCGTTCGCGCAATTGCCCGATGAGCGTGGCGTCCTCGGAGAAGTCCTCGATCAGGATGTTGCGCGCGCCTTCGAGAGCGGCCTTCACGTCGGCCACACCCTTGCCGGCGTCGACGAAGCTCGCCGCGGCTGCTTCGGGGGCCGTCTCGGGCGCTTCGAGGAGGCGCTTGGCCAGCGGCTCGAGCCCGGCCTCGCGAGCGATCTGCGCGCGCGTGCGGCGCTTGATCTTGTAGGGCAGGTACAGGTCCTCGAGCACCGTCTTGGTGTCGGCGTTCCGGACCGCCGCCTCGAGCGCGGGCGTGAGCTTGCCCTGCTCGGTGATGCTGGCGAGGATCGCCGCACGGCGTTCTTCCAACTCCCGCAGGTAGCCGAGCCGGGACTCCAGATCGCGCATCTGGGTGTCATCGAGCCCGCCCGTGACCTCCTTGCGATAGCGCAAGATGAACGGCACGGTGGCGCCTTCGTCGAGCAGCGCGATGGCGGCTTCGACCTGTGCGGTGCGCGCGGAGAGTTCGGTGGCGATGCGAGAGGCGATGGAGATCATGCACGCATTACTAACGGATGGCGCGTGCGAGGGCAATCGTGCGGGCCGCGGTCAGTTCGTGCGTGCGACTTCGGGCCGCGAGGAAGGCGCTCGCTGGCCCAGTGCGCTCACCACCAACAGCACCACCACGTTGAGCGTCATGGCCACGATCCCGATGTTGAGGTCGGTGATCACCGACGGCCACGCCGGGAACAGCTTCGCGAATGTGGTGCCGGTGAGTGACGTGTAAGCGATGGTGCCGACCCCGGTGAGGATGCCCGCCATCGCCCCGGCCCCGGTGGCGAGTGGCCGTTCCGGCAGGCACAACAGCATCGCGGGGAACAATTGGGTGACCAGGTTGTAGCCCAGCAGCAACAGCGGCACGATGGCGTCGCCGCCGCGCAGCGCGAAAAACACCGCCACCAGTGCGACGACCGGCACGAGCATGCGCGCCAGACGGCCGACGGTCGCTTCGCTCGTGGACGGCGCCAGCGCGCGATAGACGTTCTTGGCCAGGATCGTCGCGGCGGTGAGCAGGATCATGGAGCCCGGCACGAGCGCGGTGAGCAATCCCGCAGCACCGATCAGCCCGACCACCAGTGGCGGGAATGTGAGCTTGGAGATGCGCAGCAGCGACAGGTCGGCCTGCGCGCCGGTGAGCCCCGGCACCTGGAGGATCGCGGCGAATCCGACGAAGAACACGAACAGCAGCACCAACTGGTAGAGCGGCATGACCACGGCGTTCTTGCGGAACGCGCTGTCGGACTTGGCGGTGTACACGGACGCGAACGCATGCGGCCACATGTAGAAGCCAAGTGCGTTCAGGAGCACCGTGGAGACGAACCACGACGGGCTCATGCCCTTGGCCGGGAGTGTCAGGAAGCCGGGCTTGGCCTTCTCGATGGCCTCGAACATCGGCCCGAAGCCGCCGTAGTAGTGCAGCGGCAGGTAGATCCCGAGCCCCAGTGCGACCGCCAGGATCATGATGTCCTTGACCACCGCGTTCCAGGCCGAGCCGTGCACCCCGGAGATGATGACATAGATGACCAGCACGGTGACGCTGATCCAGACCGCGACCGGGACCGTGATCGTGCCGTACGACATCTCGGAGATGATGATGCCGAGGCCCTTGAGTTGCAGGACGAGGTAGGGCACCAACGCCACCACGCTCACCACTGCCACGACGATGCCGAGCGCGGCGTGCTTGTACTTGCTGACGAAGAAGTCGGGCTGCGAGTGAAGTTGGTGGGTCGTCGCGTAGCGCCACACCACCGGCAGCATGAAGTACGAGATCGTGTAGGCGATCGCACCGTAGCACAGGATGTAGAACGCCGGTGCGCCCTTGCCATAAGCCCAGCCGCTGCCGCCCAGGAACGTGAACGTGGTGTAGATCTCGCCCGCCATGAGCAGGAACACGAACAGCGCACCGAAGCCACGGCCGCCGACGCTCCACTGCTCGAGGTTCATGGTGCGTCCACGGCGCGCCAGCAGGCCGAGCACGAACGACAGCACCAGGAACGCGGTGATGACGAGCAGGGCGAGGTTCACTGCGGGGGGCCCCCTCGGCTTGCTGAGCGTTCGCGCGCCTCGCGCTTCGCGTCGAGCGCACCGATGAGCGCCATGGTCGCCGATGTCAGCAAGACGCAGCCGACGATCCACAGCAGCAGGAACGGCAGTCCCAGTACGAGCTGCGGCACGCGGTTCGCGAATGGCGCCCCGACGAGGATCAAGAGGGGCGGGATGACGGCGAGCCAGCGATAGGCGGGGACGCGACGCATGGGCGCGCAGTATGAGCAGCGTGCCGGGGCGGGTCAACGTTCTTCGGTGCGATACCGGCCCACAAGTCCCACCTGCCCACTTGCGAACGCGTGACGGACCGCACATGCTCACGAGGCCGCGCGGTCAAGCGCCCGTGTCCCAGGTTCCTCGCCGATCTCGGAACGTATCCCACGGGGCCGCGGTGGCGTTCTTGCGATCAGGATGATCCGGGAGGCAGCCTCAATATGCGACATGATTGGCTCGTGATGCTCGCGTTCGGTGTACTCGCGGTGGCGAACCCGTCCAGGGAAGCTCGCGGGGCGGATACCCGGCATGGGATGGCGCCTGCGCGGCTTCCTGCAGCGCATCCATCGGTCGCAGGAAAGCCCTTGCGCCCGTTCGTGGTCACGCTCGGCAAGCGCTGGGTCGGGGATGCGATCTGCTACGGACCGTTCCGCGATGGCCAGTCGCCCGGGGGCACGGGGCCGTCGCGCGAACACGTGCGCGAGGACCTGCGCATCATGGCCAAGCGCTGGAACCTGATCCGCATGTACGGATCGGTCGGCACGGCGGACACCGTGCTGAGTGTGATCCAGTCCGACAAGCTCCCCATTCGCGTCCTGCTTGGTGTGTGGATTGCTCCCGAAGCTCGTCGTGATTCCACTGGCGCTGTGGTCGAAGTGCTGTCGCAGGGCAGGGCCGGCAACGACGCCGAGGTCGCGGCCGCGCTGCGCCTGGCACGGCTCTACCCGAAGCTCGTCGCCGGCGTCTCGGTGGGCAACGAGACGCAGGTGTCGTGGTCATGGAACCGCGTGCCGGAGTCGTTGCTCATCGCCCGTCTCCGGCAGGTGCGCGCCGGTGTGAGCGTGCCGGTGACGACCGCGGACGACATGTTGTTCTGGCGTCTGCCCGAGAGTGGCCGGGTGGCCGCCGAGACCGACTTCGTGCTCACGCACCTGCACCCGCTGTGGGCGGGGCAGGTACTCGACAGCGCGCTGGCCTGGAGCCAGGCGCGCCTCGCCGAAGTGCGCGCCGCACATCCCGAGCGCGCGGTGGTGATCGGCGAGATCGGCTGGGCGACCTCGAAGCTCTCGACCGGCGAGCAAGGGCAGTTGATCCGCGGCCGCGTGGGTGAAGATGAACAGCAGCGGTTCTGCGATGAGGCCAGCACATGGGTGCGGCGCGAACGCATCCCGGCGTTCTTCTTCGAGGCGTTCGACGAGAACTGGAAGGGCGGCAACGAGCCCGCCGAGGTCGAGAAGCACTGGGGCTACTATCGCGCCGACCGGACCCCGAAGCGCGTGGCCGAAGCCGGGGACAGGCGATGACACCCCCGAAGCCGCGGGGCAGCGCACAGCCGCCATCCGTGACGCCGCGTGACGGCTCCGCCGCCGCCGCGAGCGGATTCGTGACGTTCGAAGGCCAGGCCTTCTACCGCATCGCGTCGCTTCAGCACATGCGGCCGTTCTTGATGAGCCTCACAAGCGACACCGACCTGTGGATGTTCGTGACCTCGGGAGGCGGGCTCACCGCGGGCCGGCGTGACCCGGATGGCGCGCTGTTCTCGTACGAGACGGTCGACAAGCTGCACGATGCGCACGCGCACACCGGGCCCATCACCCTCGTGCGCGTGCAGGGGGCGCGCGGGCCCGAGCAGTTGTGGCAGCCGTTCGCCGATCCCGGCAGCGATGATGGCCGCATCGAGCGCAACCTCTACAAGAACGCGCTCGGAACTCAGTTGGTGTTCGAAGAGATCCGGCGCGATCTGGCGCTGGCGTTCCGCTATCGCTGGGCGGGCAGTGATGCGTTCGGCTGGGTGCGCACGGCCACGCTCGAGAACCTGGGGGACACCTCCATCGCGCTCGACCTGCTCGACGGCCTGCGCGACGTGCTGCCGAACGGCGTGCCACTGGCGTTGTATCAGCACTCGAGCAGCCTGGTGGACGCGTACAAGCGCGCGGACCTCGATCCCGAGCTGCCGCTGGCGACCTTCTCGCTGAGCGCGAAGATCGTCGACCGCGCCGAGGCGTCGGAACAGCTGCGCGCCAACACCGTGTGGCTGACCGGGCTTGACGACGCCACGCTGACGCTGTCGCTCGATGCGGTGGCGGCGTTCCGTCGCGGCGAGCACATGGCGAGCGAGCCGGTCCTGACCGGCCGGAGAGGCAACTTCCTGGCGGTCGCCGCACTGACGCTGGCACCGCACGAACGCAAGCGCTGGCATGTGGCAGCCGACGCGGCGCAGAGCCACGTCGACGTGGCCCGCACGCGCGAGCGCCTGCGCGGGGGGAGCGACCTCGATCGGGCGATCGAGGCCAGCCTCCGTGAGGCCGACGAGAACCTGTTGCGCATCGTCGGCGGCTCGGACGGCATCCAGTGCACGGCTGATGTGGTCGCGACCGCCCACCACCTGGCAAGCGTCCTGTTCAACGACATGCGCGGTGGCGTGTTCGACCGGCATCATGATGTGCCGAGCGCGGACCTGCGCTTGTTCCTGCATCAGCGCAACCGGCCGCTGGCCGCCCAGCACGCGGGGCGGCTCGAAGCACTGCCGGACGCGATCGGCGTGAGCGAGTTGTTGGCGCTCGTGGACGGCTGGGGCGAACCGCAGTTGGTTCGGCTGTGCCACGAGTACCTGCCGTTGTATTTCGGCCGCCGGCATGGCGATCCCAGCCGGCCGTGGAATCGTTTCTCGATCCGGGTGCGCAATGCCGAGGGCGGCCGTGCGCTGAGCTACGAGGGCAACTGGCGCGACGTGTTCCAGAACTGGGAGGCACTCGCGCACAGCTTCCCGGCGTTCCTGCCGAACCTGGTGGCGCGCTTCGTGAACGCCTCGACCGTGGACGGTTTCAATCCTTATCGCGTCTCGCGCGATGGCATCGACTGGGAAGTGCCCGATCCGCACGAGCCGTGGAGCAACATCGGCTACTGGGGTGACCATCAGGCCGTGTACTTGCTGCGTCTGCTCGAAGCACACGAGCGTTTCGCGCCAGGCGAACTCACGCGGGCGCTGCCGCGTGCGATCTTCAGCTACGCCGATGTGCCCTACCGACTCCAGCCCTACGCCGCGCTGGTGGCCGATCCGCACCACACCATCGAATACGACCTGCCGCACGCCAAGCGCATCGCGGCGCGCGTCGAGGCGTGCGGAAGTGACGGTCGTTTCGTGCCGGATGCCGACGGCCACGTGCTGCAAGTGACGCTGTTCGAGAAACTGCTGGTGCCCGCACTCGCCAAGCTGTCGAACTTCGTGCCCGACGGCGGCATCTGGATGAACACGCAGCGCCCCGAATGGAACGACGCCAACAACGCGCTGGTGGGTTACGGCGTCTCGGTGGTCACGCTGTTCCATCTGCGGCGCTATCTGGCGTTCGTCGGCTGGCTGCTCGCGGAAAGCACGGAGACGAGCCTGCCGGTGTCGGGCGCGGTCGTGACGTGGCTGCGTGGGGTGCACGAAGTGCTGCGCGCCGAGCGGCCTGCGCGCGATCTGGAATCGCGTGACGCGCGGGACCGCAAGCGCATCCTCGATGCGCTCGGGACCGTGTTCTCGGACTACCGCGCGCGGGTCTACGCCGAGGGCGTGGGTGCGACGCGGCCGCTTGCTCTGGGTGAAGCCCGCGAACTGCTCATGCTCGCGCTCGAGCATGTCGACCACACACTGCGGGCCATGCGGCGGGGGGACGGGCTCTATCACTCGTACCAACTGCTCGCGTTCACTCGCGACGGCGAGGGCGCCACGCTGCGGCCGCTCGAGGAGATGCTCGAGGGCCAGGTGGCAGCACTCGCCTCGGGCCTCGTCCCTGTTGATGAAGCCGCTGAGCTGGTCGAGCGCATGTTCGAGAGTCCGCTCTACCGTGCCGATCAGGCCAGCTTCATGCTGTACCCCGAAAAGTCGCTGCCCGGGTTCATGGACAAGAATCGCTTGCAGCCGGAGGCTGCTTCGCGCGTCGGCTTGTTGGGCGACCTGCTGTCGGCCGGCGAGCGCAGCGTGCTCGAACACGATGCCGCCGGCGTGCTCCGCTTCCAGGCGGACTTCCGTCATGCCGGCGATGTGGGCGCGGCAATGGATCGGCTGGCCCGGGAAGCGCGCTGGTCGGCTGCCGTGGCGCGGGACCGCCAGGCGGTGCTCGACGAGTTCGAGAACGTGTTCCATCACCACGCGTTCACAGGCCGCTCGGGCAGCATGTACGCGTTCGAGGGCATCGGCAGCATCTACTGGCACATGGTCGCCAAGCTGCTGCTCGCGCTGCGCGAGAACGTCCGCGACGCGATGGACGGCGGAGTCGCGAGCGGCGTGCTGGAACGGCTCGTGAGCGCCTACGACCACGTGCGCGCGGGACTCGGCTTCACCAAGACCGCTGCGCAGTACGGCGCGTTCCCCGCCGATCCCTACTCGCACACCCCGCGTCATGCGGGTGCTCAGCAGCCGGGCATGACCGGGCAGGTGAAGGAGGAGATCCTGACGCGTCTGGGTGAACTGGGTGTCGAGGTCGAGGCTGGTTGCTTGCGATTCCGGCCGGTGCTCTTGCATGCGTCCGAGTTCCTGGAAGTGCGCAGCGAGTACCGGTTGCCGGACCTGTCCGGTTCGTTCCGCTCACACGTGGTGCCCGCTGGCGGGCTGGCGTTCAGCATCTGCCAGGTGCCGGTGGTGTACACGCGCGTGGCTGGGAACATCTCGATCCGCGTGACGGCGCGTGATGGCACGGAGCGCAAGATCGTGGGCGGCACGCTGGATCTCGCGACCAGTCGTGCGGTATTCGCCCGCAGTGGTGAAGTGGCGCGCATCGACGTGGCGGTGCCCGATCGCGCCCTGCGGCCGGGCCTGGGATAGCCGGGACTATTCGTGAGCCGGTGGCCTGCGAAGGCCGGCTGCCCATGGATCGTCCCGGCCAGCCCTTGTCGCGGGGGACGCGCGCGCCCATAGTCCGGGCCGTCGTCCCACCCCACGGAGGATCTCCCCATGTTCAACTCTCAGCCGAGCTTTCGTTCGCTGGCCCGGGCGCGTCGCGCGCTGCCGGCCCTCGCCCTGTTGTGCCTCTGCACCAGCCCGACGCTCGCCGATGTCACCATCCAGGAGAAGACCGTGTCGAGCGGCATGGGTGGGTTCGGCAATGGCACCACCACGACGACTCGCATCATCGCGGCCGACAAGGGCCGTGACGACGAGACGTTCACGTACACCGGCCGGCTCAAGACGTTCGCCGGCAAGCCGCGCTCGAGCAGCACGATCACGCGGCTCGACAAGGAACTGATCTGGGACCTCGATCACGCCAAGAAGCAGTACGGCGAGATGACGTTCGCCGAGATGCGTGCCGCGATGGCCGAAGCGGAGGTCAAGGCGCGCGCCGAGATGGCGAAGTCCGGCGCTCCTGCACACAAGGATGACGTCGAGCTGACCTACAAGGTGGACGTCAAACGCACGGGCAAGAAGGACAAGATCAACGGCTTCGATGCCGAGCAGTGGATCATCACGCTGACCGCCACGCCCAAGGACACGAAGACCGGCGAGAGCGCGGGCAACTTCAAGATGCAGCTCGATGGCTGGTATTCCACCACGGTGCCCGGGCAGGCCGAGGTCGCGGCCTACTACAAGCGCTGGGCCGAGAAGATGGGGATCGAGCCGCAGGTTCGCACCATGGCGAGCGCGCTGATGGCCCAGCATGGCGACGCGGTGAAGCAGATCGCCGCCAAGATGAAGGACCTGAAGGGCGTGGCCGTGCGCAGCACCATGACCATGGAACTGGGCAACGGGCTGACCCCGGCGCAGCAGGCCGAGCTCGACAAGGCGCGGGCCGAGGACAACCAGAAGCGGGCCGAGAACAGCAAGAAGCAGGACGCCAAGGACGACGTCGATGCCAAGCTCGATGCGGGCGGCTCGCTCGCCAAGGGAAATGTCAGCGGCGCACTGGGCGGGTTCCTGAGCCGGAAGCTCAACAAGGCGGCCGAGAAGAAGGTCGAGAAGAGCCTGACGCCCGCCGAGGGCTCCAGTGGCTCGCCCTCGTTCACGGTGACGACCGACATGCTGAGCGTCACGACCGGGAGTGCCGCTGCCAGCTTCGACGTGCCAGCAGGCTACAAGAAGGTCGAGCGCAAGTCGCGTGAGGACTGAGATGGAGATCGCGCGCGGTTGGCTTGGGGTGGTGGGCATGGCCGTGGCCGCGTGTGTGGGGCTGTGGCCGCGCGCTGAAGCACTGGCGTCGGACGGTGGGCGGGTGCTGCCTTCGGGTATGGCGCTCACGACTGCGGCTCCCGACAGCTTCGAAGCCGAGTTCCAGACCACCAAGGGTCGCTTCACGCTGAAGGCTCGACGCGCTTGGTCGCCGCTGGGCGTGGACCGTCTGTACCACCTGGTGCGCTCCGGCTACTTCGATGGCCTGACGATCTATCGAGTGGGTGAAACGAAGAGTGTGAAGGGCGGGCGCGTCGTGCAGTTCGGCGCGAGTGGCGACACGGTGGTGTCGCACGCGTGGGAAAGGGCCACGTTCGCGGACGAGCCCGTGTTGCGGCCGCACCGGCGCGGCACGGTGAACTTCGCGCGCGGTGGCCCGAACACACGTACTGTCGAGGTCGCCATCACGACCAACGCCGCCGCCGCTCTCGATACCGTGAACTACCTGGGCGTGGTCGGCTTCCCGAGCGTCGCCGAGGTCGAGCGCGGGCTCGACGTGCTCGACCGCCTGAACGGCGAGTACGGCAACGCGCCGATCGAGAACGACTCGCTCTCGATTCTCGGTGGCGAGTACCTGAAGCGCGTCTTCCCACGCTTGGACCGCATCCGCGGGG
Source organism: bacterium (assembly GCA_031408715.1). Taxonomy (GTDB): domain Bacteria; phylum Eisenbacteria; class RBG-16-71-46; order RBG-16-71-46; family RBG-16-71-46; genus JAIOPA01. The sequence goes on along the minus strand of JANNWR010000261.1, from coordinate 904 downwards.
CCAAGGTGACACGGGAATGGCGGGCGCGGCGAGTGCCGAGGTGAGGTGGCGGTGCTCGGTCGGATGCGCGGCTGGATGCGCGGCTGGATGCGCGCCTGTGTCATGATGCCCGCACGGGGCGGACGGCTCACCCGGAGCCGCTCCAGAGGACGAGGGAGGAAGAGATGAGCGAGTCACACAGTATGGACGGCAAGCGCACGGGCGGCGTGGCGACGATGCTCGATGAGGCGCTGGATCGGGATGACGTGAAGGACCGGGTGGCGCATCTGGTCCTCAAGGCGGATTGGCCGATCGCCCTGTGCGGCGCCAATGTGAGCGAACATCTCGGTGCGAGCGCACCCGCCATGGATCGTTGCGTGGACTGCCTGCGCATCGCCAGCGGTCGCGGACTCGGCCGGCCGGGGTGGGAATCGCAGGGCTGATTCCCATTGCCCGGTGCGGGCGCGGGCCCCTAAGCTTGCGGCATCCCCGAACCGGATTCGCGTTACGCGCGGGCGCAGCCGGCCGCGCCAGTCCTCGCGAGGTTCGCCTATGAAGCTTCCAGCAGGGTCCCCGTCACGCATCCGGATGACCTGCGTCGCCTCGATGCTCTGTGTGACCGTCGCGGGTGACATGGCCCCACGCGACGCCGTGGACGACGCGCCTCGCTCCACGGGATCATGTCGCGAACGACTCCCGGGTGCTCGGCTTCTCCTTGCGCGCCAGCCCGCGTGTCAGTGCCGTCAGCGCCATTCTCACGCGTACCTCCGCACCAGCCTCAGTTGGCAGCATGGCCGCCGCCGAGAGCCCGATGCTGACCTCGGGGCGCTTGTAGCCCAGCGTCGTGAGCGCCGCCCGCACGTCGTCCTCATGCGGGGCTTTGAGCTGCTCTTTCTGTTCGCGCGACTGCAGCCGTCCGGACTTC
>JANNWR010000260.1:0-18468 GCA_031408715.1 bacterium | reverse complement strand
TGTCAATCGCCACTGGTTGGCTCCGTTCCGGACATGACCGGTCGGCTTGGGCTCTTGCCTCTCACTCTTAGAACTCCGCCGGTTCGGTGTAGTCGCCGAACACCTCGCGCATCGCGCCGCGGATCTCGCCCTCGGTGGCGTAGGCACGCGCACAGTCGAGGATCTTCTCCATGAGGTTCGCCTCGCCCGGCTGGGTGCGCGCGGCTGCGGTGAGGGCGGTCAGTGCTGCCGTCGTGCGGGCGTTGTCGCGCGTCGCCTTGACCTCGGCGATGCAGCGCTTCTGCTCGATCTCGACCTCTTCGCCGATGTACAGGATCGGGATGTCGAGCTTCTCGTCGGGCTCCACGTATTCATTGACGCCCACGATGACGCGCTGCTTCTTCTCCATCTCCTGCTGGTAGGTATAAGCCGCAGCGCCGATCTCACGCTGGAAGAAGCCCTGTTCGATGCCGCGCACCACGCCACCCATGCTGTCGATCTGGCGGAAGTAGTCCTCGGCCTGCTCTTCCATGCGGTTCGTCAGGTGCTCCACGTAGTACGAACCCGCGAGGGGATCGGCCGTTTCGGTGACGCCGGTCTCGTGCGCGATCACCTGCTGCGTGCGCAGCGCGATCTTGACCGCCTTGGGACTCGGCAGCGCGATGGTCTCGTCCATGGAGTTCGTGTGCAGCGACTGCGTGCCGCCCAGCACCGCGGCCAAGCCTTGAAATGCCGTGCGCACGATGTTGTTCTCGGGCTGTTTGTCCCACAGCGAGCAGCCGGCCGTCTGCGTATGGAAGCGCATGAGCCAGCTCTCGCGCTTCTTGGCCCCGAAGCGCTCGCGCATGTGGCGCGCCCAGATGCGGCGCGCGGCGCGCAGCTTGGCGATCTCCTCGAAGAAGTCCAGGTGACTGTTCCAGAAGAACGACAGCCGGGGCGCGAAGTCGTCCACGTCGAGTCCGCGCTTGATGCACTCCTCGACGTACGTGAATCCGTCGGCGAGCGTGAACGCCAATTCCTGCGCCGCCGTGCTGCCGGCCTCGCGGATGTGGTAGCCCGACACGCTGATCGTGTTCCACTGCGGTACATGCTTGGCCGCGAACTCGATCAGGTCGACGATGATGCGAAGCGACGGCTCGGGTGGGAAGCACCAGCACTTCTGCGCGATGTACTCTTTAAGGATGTCGTTCTGCAGCGTGCCGCGCAGGGCGGCCAGCGGCACGCCCTTCTTCTCGGCGTTCGCCAGGTAGAACGCGAACATGATCGCGGCCGGACCATTAATGGTCATGCTGGTCGACACGGTGCGCGGATCGATGCCGTCGAGCAGGATCTCCATGTCGCGCAAGCTGTCGATGGCCACACCGCACTTGCCCACCTCACCGTGCGCCTTGGGATGATCGCTGTCGTAGCCCATGATCGTGGGGTTGTCGAACGCGATCGACAGACCGGTCTGGCCGTTGGCGAGCAGGAAGTGATAGCGCGCGTTGGATTCCTTGGCGGTACCGAAGCCCGCGAACTGCCGCATGGTGAACATACGGCCGCGATACATGGTCGGGTGGATGCCGCGCGTGAACGGATACTCGCCCGGGACGGCGAGGTCGCGCGCCAGGTCCATGCCGGCGACATCCTCGGGACCATAGAGGGGCTTGACCGGTTCGCCCGAGAGCGTGAACGGATAGAGGTCCTTGCGCTCGCGCGACTTTGGATAGCTGGCGTTGTACTCGCGCATCTGCGCGGCGAACGCGCCGTTCGCCTTGGGACCGGAAGTTGGCTTCGCGTGGGCTGCGCGCGCGGCATGGGCGCGCGCCGGCGGCTTGTTCGCCTTCCGGGCCGCCTTCTTCGTGGAACGCTTGGGCGTCTTGGTCGCCATGGGTGCCGCTCCTGTGCGGGTCTCGGGGCACGGCGCCCATCACCACGGGGCGCGCATTCCAGCCGAGCCTACGCGGCGCGGCGAAAGGGGGTCAAGCGCTTGCGGCTGCGGTGGCTGCGGGCGGTCCGCGGCGCCCGAGACGGCCGCGGCCCCGGCGCTCCCGGGGAGCACCGGGGCCGCGGGCAGCTCATTCGATCAGCGAGCCACGACCACCCGCGCCACCTGGGTCTCCGCCCCGTGCGTGCCGCGAGCGAAGTACAGCCCCGCCGCGAGGTCCGCGGTGCCGGGCACCACGAAGTTGAGCACCTGAGCTTTGCCCGCCGATGCATCTGCGACCTGCCGGCCCGCCAGATCGAACAACTGGATACGGCTGTCGCCAGGACTGCCGAACGTGGCTCGCAGCTGGACCCCTTCACCACGCGCAAAAGCTGCGCGCAGTACTCGCGTCGGCGGTGCGGTGGCAGACGGCCCAACGTCGAGCACGGGCTGACCCAGCACGAGCCGATTCGCGAACAGCCCATGCCGCCCCTGCACCTGCGACCACATCAATAACGCGGATTCGGGACCGAGCGAGGCGATCGCCGCGGCGCCGTACCAGACACCGCTGAAATAGTCCGGCTGAACCTCTGCGAACTCCGCCCTGCGACCATCCGACGCGACGAGTGCGCCCCTGAGTCTGGCGAGCCCCCCGGTCATGCCATTCCGCCAACCGCGGGGCACTACCAGGGACATCAGGGCGGCTCCATCCGAGCGGATCTCGACAATCGGACTCTCGCCCCAGAAGACCTGACGACGTACTGCTCCGCCCGAGCCGATGGTCGCTTCGACGGTGATGCCGTGCGAGCTCTCGACCCCGTAGAATGGCGCACCCGAAGTCACGGAACCATCCGTGCCTGCGACGAGCTGAGGGGAGTCCTCTGTCGGCCCGCCGGAGTAGTAGACACCGCTCACCGCGCGCCCTTCGACCGACCAGTCCAGCCGCAGCCGGCCGTTGCTCGCATACCGGAAGACGCGCGGCCCGGTCACCCAGACCGAGGACCCGGCGCTGAAGTCATGCCGCAGGACGTAGCAGCCATTGTCACCGGCATCTGCAACCGCGATCGGACGCAATCTCCAACCGAACACATCTCTCTCCGACCGGATATCGGCCGACCACTCTCCGACCGGGCGGCCCGCCAGATTGAAGATACGGTCCCCTTGGCCAGTGGCGAGGATGTGCGTCACGCGATATTCCCCTCGCAGAACATCGCTGTCCGGTTCCCACAACAGGAGCCGAGCCCACCCCACCCACACACCGCCGTCGGCCGCAGGTGCAAACGAAACACCGTAGGGGATTCCAGCAGGCAAGATGGGGTCTGCCAAGGTCATCGCGGTCGTCTTCCATCGGCCGGTCCTCTGGCCATCGGGGCCGACGTGGACCAATGTCCTTTGCATACTGCTCAACTCGCCAGCACTTCCCTGCCAACCTATGTAGAGCCCGCCTCCGCCATCTGGAAATGCTTGCGGGAGCGCCGTCGTCGCGACCAGCGTTCCCATCCGGCGACCGCCTTCTGGCCACCCCCCGGTCACCAACCCGTTCGCTTCGACGTGGGTAAGGAATATGGCCGCTCCTTCGAGCCACCACAGATAACCTCCTCCGCGGCCATCGGGAATCGCGGTGAGCCGCCCCCTCGAGGATTCCGTGGGCACGAGCGTGAGGTCCGAGGCGTCAGGGTCCAGTGTTCCGTCTGGCAGCAGCCGCGTCAGATGAAGTGATCCGATATCGGCACTCGTCTCTTCCTGCCACACGACCTGCGCACCACCGGAACCATCGGGGAACCCCGCCACGCCGAGAATACGCGCGGTCGTGGCGTGCACCTGCACGATGCCCTGCTCCCAACCCGCGCGGGCCGGGCTCACGCTCAGCGTGAGCGCGATCGGAATCGCAAATAATGCTTGGTGCACACGACGACCACGCTGAGTCATGAGCCTCTCCGTTCGCATGTGCGACTAGTGAATCACGATCACTCTTGCGTGAAGCTCATGCCCGCGACCACTCGCCCGGGCGAAGTACACACCTCCCGGCAGGTCGCGCGTGCCGGGGAACGCCACGTCGGCGCCTGCCACCGCGCACGCACGCACGCTCGACACCGTGCGGCCCGCGAGATCGTGCAGCGATAACGTGATGTCGCCAGAACCCGGCAGGCTCGGCAGCGCGACCACACCCTGTCCGCGCACGAAGCGCAGCCGCAGTGACGCCGCGCCAGGGCCTGGGTTCACGCCTGTCACCGGGCCGGCAGGGTTCAAGCGGACGGCATACACGCCCTGCCGATCGATGAGCTGCGACCACGCGAAGATCGCGCCGCCGTCTCCCGTGGCGGTGAGGCCGATGTCGCCGTAGCGCGTCGAATAGTAAGAGCGGACCGATTCGACGTAGTACGAACCGCCCGACTGAGAAACCCACACATAGGAATCGCTCTCGTTCGGCCCGGTGGCTCCAGAGGGCTTGAACGACGCGATGAACATGCCGCCCGTGCCGTCCGGGGCGTACTCCAGGCCATTCTGGCCGGCGCTCAGCCTGACCGGTAGCGCGAGCCCCGCACCGTCAATCTGGCAGAACGTGAACCCGGGCTCCGAGTGCAACATGTAGAACGGGGCCCCCGCGTAAACGCCACCGCGCCCATCCGCCAACAGCCGCAATGACCCTGCGGCTCCCGGGTCCGCGCCTTCTGGCACTACCACGTTCCCCACGCCGACCCCCTCAGGCGCCCAACCTGCCGACGGAGCCCCCGTGCCATCGATTCGACGGAGCGTCTGGTGAAACACGACTGAGTAGAACGGGTCGCTCTCGCCAACAGCCGAGAGCACGTACGCGCCGCCTTCCGCGTCCGCGGCGATGGCGACGAGAGCCGCGTTGGCCCACGGCGCCCACCGCGGTGCGAAGTTCATGAAGGCGGGGTACGCGGACACCAAATGGCCCGTGATTGGCCAGCCGGGAGCTGGGGCACCGGCGGTCGTCGTCCGATGTACTCGGAGCTCGCCGTCCAGATAGGCACCCGGCTCCAGCGGCATCCTGACGGTCTCCCAGGCCAGCCACAGTCCCCCGTCTGTTCCAATGTCCATCCCGAATGAGACCACCGTGGAGTTATCAGCTGGGTCGTACCCGAAGGAGCGGCCGCCGGTAGGCCAACCACCTGCCGCTCCACCCGCAGGTCCCAGGTGATGCACGCGGAGACTCGCGAACTGTGGCATCGCCAACGCGAGATTGAGCCACCCCACATAGACTCCTCCGCCGCGATCGGTCAGCACCAGCGGTCTAGCGGTCCTCGATGGCAGCTGTCCAAGGTTGCGGCCACGCGCTGGCCAACCCGATGCCACCGCCCCCGCGGAGGACACACGCGTCAGCCAGAGCGAGTTGCTCTCCATCCACCACACGTACGCGCCGCCGACTCCGTCACGAACCGCGCCCAGAGCTGAGCGCGCGACGTCGAAGTTCGAAACGGCCGCAGGCGCGATCCAAGTGGGATCGAGATCGCCACTTGCGAGCACGTGCCTGGCGCGCAGGAAGCCACCCGTGGCCGTGTTCTCCTGCCACACGACGATGGCACCCTGATGAGCGTCGTCGGTGGCCGCGACCAAGGGGCACAGCGCGTTGGTCGCATGGATCTCGACCGGGTCCACGCTCCAGCCCGAGTGCGCAGGGCGAGCGAGCAGCACGAGTGCAAGCAGCGCGAGCAACACGATCAATACGATGGACGGACGATGCTGCATGTCGGAGTGCATGGCTCCTCCCCTCTGGGCCAGCGGTAGCGCGCGTCTGCCGCGCACTCGTGATGATGGCACTCCCGGGACTTGGAGACAGCCTCAAAGTTGGCTGTTGGCGGGGCGATCGGGATTCCGGCAGTCTGTCGGAGGTCGCCACCCCCGACCGCGGGCTTCGCCCGTAGGGAGGGGGGCTCGCATTCAGCTGCTGGTGAGCTACGAGCCCGCGAGGCCTCGTTCCGCCAACAGCCGCTCCGCCAGTCCGTTGGGCGTCTCGCTGCGGTTCGCGAGCGCGGCCAGCGCCTGCGCCCATGCGCCTTCCGGAGCACCTGCACGGAAGCGTGCCCACAGCTGCTCGCGCACCAGCGCTTCGAGCCGCTGCTCCAGGCGCATGCGGCGGCGGCGATCCAGAGTACCGCTCTGCCCAAGCCACGCCAGGTGCTTCTCGAACAGCTCGACCAGTTCGCCTACGCCTTGCGCCTTGGACGCCACCGTCATATGCACGGGGATGCTCCAGTCGCTCGTCTGCGCGCGCAGGTGCAGCGCCGAACGGATGGCCTGTGCGGCGCGGTCCGCACCCTCACGGTCGGATTTGTTCATCACGAAGATGTCGGCGATCTCCATGAGCCCGGCCTTCATGGCCTGCACGGCGTCACCCGATTCGGGCACGAGCACCACCGCGGTGGTGTCGGCCGTCTGCGCGACTTCCAGCTCGCTCTGCCCCACGCCCACGGTTTCGATGAGCACGCGGTCGAAGCCCGCGGCATCGAGCACGTCGCAAGCTTGTGACGTGTGCACGGCGAGCCCGCCCATGCTGCCGCGTGTCGCCATGCTGCGGATGAACACACCGTCGTCGCCCGCGAGTTCGTTCATGCGCACGCGATCGCCCAACAGTGCACCGCCCGAGAACGGACTCGTGGGATCCACCGCCACGATCGCCACGGTCATGCCGCGGGCGCGATATTCGGCGGCCAGTTTGGTGACCAGCGTGCTCTTGCCCGCACCCGGCGGCCCGGTGATGCCGAGCCGATACGCACGGCCCGCACGCGCGAAGCACGCATCGAGCAGCGCCGTGGACTCGGCATGCTCGTTCTCGACCCACGAGATCGCTCGCGCCAACGCGACGCGATCGCCGTCGAGCAGGCGCTGCAACAACTCTTGCGATGAAAGTGCGGAAAGAGTGGGCATGGAGACCGGCACGCGCCGGGCCCCGCGGCGGCGTTCGCCACGGGGCCCGGGCCAAGTGTGCCGGGACTCGGGAAGCTACGGGCGCATTCGGGGAGGGTCAAGACGGAGTCGTTCTGAGCCGGGCGTTTTGAAGCCTCTGTCTACCGCGTCACTGTTGCCGGATGCCGATCGACACGCCCACTCGATACTGCAGATACGAAGGCTGGATCGTGACCGCGCCGTCGCCCAACTGCTGCGGGACGCCGTACTGCTTGACGTAGCGCACGCCGCCGTCGACACCCCAGCGCCCGAAGTTCAGGTTCATGCCGGTGCCGGCCGACCAGCCGAATGCCACCTCGTTCTGGTCGCTCAAGAGTTGGTTGATGTCGTTCTGCCGGTCGGAGTCATCGGGCACGACCACGGTCGTGCTGATGCCGTAGAACACCAGCGCGATGGCGGCATTCGCATAGGGCTCCAGGAAGCCGTTGCCATGTGGCCCGAGTTCGCCACCCACGAACAGCCGACCGTACATCTGGTCCGTGTGCTGTTCGACGCGCAACAAGGTGAGCGGGTCCTGGAACTTCTTCACCTTCGACAGCAGGCTCGTGGCCTCGATTCCGACGAGTGCTGACAGCAACCCCTGCGAGCCCGGCAGCGGCCACGACAGGTCCACGCCACCGCCCCATCCGGGCCGCGCATAGTCACGCGCATTGACATCAGAAGGATCCATGCGCAGGCCATAGAACGTGGCACGCGGGACTGCAGCGCTTGCCGGCTGCGGGGCGAAGCTCGTCACACAGGCGAGCAAGAGGGCGATGGCAAGGGCGGCGAAGGCGCGGAGACGGAATGACGCGAACATGAGTGATGCTCCATCGAACGGGACATGCGGGAAGCGGCACCGGCAGACTGCCATGCGCCGGATTCTGAGGGCAAGCATGCCGCGTGGGTGGCGCGATGCAAGAGCCACGTCCGGACGATGGTCACGGCCTCTCGCTGCGCGGGCTTCGAAGGTCGCACTACTGCTTGCCGGCCGCAGGTTTCACGAGCTGGAAGCGCTTGAGCTCCCCGTGCGCCACGAGCTTCCCCTCGAGCATGTAGCCGTCGAACGGCATGGGCAGGCCATCGGCATCGTCCATGCTGGGCTTGTTCATGAGGTGCACGTGCAAGTGCGGCTCGCTGGTGTTACCCGAGTTGCCGGCCAGCCCCAGCACATCGCCGCGCTTCACCTTCTGCCCTGGCTTCACGCGCAACGAGTGCGGCTGCAGGTGCGCGAGCAACGAGTACTCGGCGTTGCCGTGGTCGATCACCACGTGATTGCCCGCAGCATGCAGTGGGTCGCTCGCGCCGATGGCCTGGTCGCTCAGGCTGTCGGTCGCCGTCACCACGATGCCATCGGCCGGCGCCAGGATGGGCTGGCCGTAGCAGTAGTAGTCCGTGAGCGCGCTTCCTTCACCGGCGTGCGACTTGCCGTCCTTGACCATCAGGATGTCGTGCGCGAAGCGCTGGGAGCGCACCGCGGCGTGATAGTTCTCGGCCAGCGTGCGTCCGCCCCAGAACACCAGCCACTCGCCACGGAACGGCAGCGTGAAACGCGTCCTGGGCACGTAGTCCAAGAACGTGCTCGGATACTCCTTGGGCTGCGACATATCCGGGCGCACGCCCAGCGTGTTGATGCGGCCATCGAGATCGAAGCCCACCGTGACGTTGGCAGGCACCGGCAGCTTGCTGAACCGGCAACGGCTGCGCACGACGATGATCGAGTCCTTGGCGATGACCTCTTCATCGAGCACCGAATCGACCGCCCCGAGCTGCGCATGGATGGCAGATCCCATCGCCGAGAACTTCGTGGAATCCCCAAGTGCCGCGCGCATCGTCTCGTTGAACTCGCTCCACAGTCCGTCGGTGGTGCCGGCGCTCATGAGGGAACGGATCTCTCTCGCGCGCGCAAGGGCGGTTTCGCGCGACAACGTGCCAGCCGCTGCGAACGCATGCGTTGCGATCCCACATGCACAGAACAGCCCGATGACCATGAGCCACACGGACCACGACGGCATCAAGATTCGCTTGGACATCGGCACTCCTCGACAGGGTTCAGGTGGAGCAGGAGGGCTGCTGCGCACAGCGCTGCAGCAATCATCCGATGGCGATCAACGACCGCCTTCACGCACACGCAACGATTCGAGCACGCGCTCCGCGATCTGCTGCGCAGCGCCCGGCCGCGCCAGACGCGCCGCGCTGTCCCGCGCACGCTGCAACGTGGCCGGGTCGTCGAGCCAGCGCGAGACCGTCGCCGCGACGGTGTCCAGCGAGTCGGCATGCACCGCAGCGCCGCCAGCTTCGAGCCAGCGCGCATTGCCGACCTCTTGCCCCGGCGTCGGGCGGAAGATGACCAGCGGCGTGTGCTTGACCAGCGCTTCGGCGCACGTGAGCCCGCCCGCCTTGCTGACCACGATGTCGGAAGCCTCGAGCAGCAGGTCGACGTGCGGCGTGAACGCCATGGCTCGCACGCGGCCCGTGCGAGCCGCCGCCAGGGATTCGACCTTGGCCTTCAAGACCGCGTTCGTGCCACACACCACCAGCACTTGCGGCCCGCTCGGCAGCGCCGTCAGCCGCTCGGCCAGTTCGGCCATGGGCCCCACACCGGCTCCGCCGCCCATGACCAGCACCAACGGACGGTCGAGTTCGAGCCCGAAGCGCGTGCGCACCGCTTCGCGGCCGGCGGAGCGCGTGAAGCGCGGATCGACCGGGATTCCCGAGACCTCGATGCGCTCGCGCGGCACCCCGTACCCGGCCAACTCCTCGGCGACCTGTTCGCTCGCCACGAAGTAGCGGTCGACATGCGGATACGCCCACGCCGGATGCGCGGTGAAGTCGGTGATCACGACATGCAGTGGCACGTCGAGCCGGCCTTTTCCACGGATTGGGTAGAGCGCTTCGACGGGCAGGAAATGCGTGCACACGATGGCGTCCGGCCGCTCGCGCTCGACGACGCGCACCAGACCGCGCAACGCCAGCCGGTCGAGTGCCTCGCGCGCCGGGCCGGCGCTCTTGTTGATGCGCTGCTGCGCCCACAACGCGTACAGCGCTCCCCACAGCCTCGGCGCACGCTGTGCCATGGCGCTGTAACCCTGAGCGTAGGTGCTGCGATAGAAACGCGACGCGAACACCAGCGTGTCGACTTCGCGTACCTGCGCATCGGGCGCCAGCGCGGACAACGCATGGGCGATGGCGACCGCGGCACTCTTGTGCCCGCTGCCAGCCGTGGCATGCAGGATGGCGATACGCGGGCCGGCACCGCTCGAGAGAGTTTCGACCGCGACCACGCCACCGCCGGCCTCGGGGAACAACACTTCGTGATCGGTCGCGAGCGCACGCAACCGGCGGCGCCACCACGCGCGCTGCCCTCGCAGCCGCGCACGCCATTGCGGCGTGAACGGCGGCAGGCGCAGCCGGCCGAAGCGCGGGAGCCGGACCATGTCAGTCGGTCACGGCGTTGCGATAGTGCACGATCGTGGCACCCGTACCCGTGAGGTCGATGGTGACCACATCGATGCGTGGGTGAGGCACGCCGTTCTGTGACAGCACGCTGGCCGCACGGCGCAGCCGCTCGCACTTGCGGCGGTCGAGTGTGGCCGCCGCCCCGCCGTAGTCGCCGCGCGAACGCAGGCGCACTTCGACCAGCACGCGCGACGGTCCGTCGTCCACCACGAGATCCACCTCCACACCACCGAGGCGCACATTGCGCGCCACACCATGGCAACCCACCAACTCCAGATAGGCGGCCGCCAGCGCTTCACCCGCCCGGCCGCGGTCCTGCGCGGATCCCAATCCCATGTCACCGCTCCCACGGGGGCAGTTCGACGGGGACGCTGGAATGTAGCACGCGTGGCTCAGAATGTGCCGGAGCCGGATATGGGCTAATCGGACGACTCGCCGCCCGCACCGCCGTGCTCGGGATGCTCCAGCAGCAGCATGAGCGCATCACCGCGCGCGGCGATCAGCTCGTCGTCCGGTGCGAGGGCGAGTGCTTCGCGGTAGGACGCGAACGCCTCCCATGGCAGCCCCCAGACGCGATACAGATCCCCCGCGCGCAGCAGCACCGTGGCGCGATCCCGAGGCGCAGCCGCGAGTGAGGCCGCGCGCTGGTACTCCGCCAGGGCCGCATGCGCGAACCGCGCGGCCTGATCGCTCGACGCCACCAGCGCGAACTGCCGGCCGTGCGTCGTCCGGTGCCCGGTCAGAGACGAGTGCAGTGCCGCAGCGTAGGAGAAGTGCGTGGACCAATCCTGCCCGGGAGCGCCTTCGAGCGCACGCTGGTAGTAGGGCAGCGCGGCAAGCACATCCCCGGAGCGATGCATGGCCAGCGCACGCTCACTCGCCTGCTCAGGTGTGAGTGCCGCTGCCGCGGAACCGTTGCGCTCGTGCGGCCCGCGCGCACATGATCGCGATGACAGCCACAGCGTGGTGACCAGCAGCAAGAGCAGCAGCCACGACCACGCGGGCAGACGCGCTGGCCGCTGTGCCGTGGCGGGCTTGCCGCGGGTGGGCAGTGGTACGCGTTGCTTGCGCGCGCGGCTCATCGAGCGCTCCGGGCCACTTGCACATCCGGCGCGAGCACCACCCGCGCGCTCCCGATGCCCGGGGGGACCACGACCGCGCGGCCATCCGCGCTGGCGCGCAAGGGCGCATCTGGCGTCACGACAAGATGCGTGTGCGGCGGCAGGTGCAGCACGGTCGGCACGCCCACCGCCGTCCAGTTCCAGTCCGCGCTTATTGGAGTGCAAGCGAACGATAGCTCGATCAGGCCCCAACGGGTCGGAGCGCGACGCACGCGGCCTCCGGTCCACCAACCCGAGCGCGCACCCAGTGTGAGGTGGAGCGAATCCGCATCGTCATAGATCAGCATGTTGCGCACCAGCATCACCAGCGCGGCGGCGGATGTGGGATGCGGCGGCAGGTTGTCGCCGAAGCCCCCGTCGCGCGAGAACAACTCGGCCCCGCCACCACCGGCATCGCGCCAGTGGAGCAGCGCGGCGAGCACGCTGTCGGCTTGCTCCGGCCGGCCGGCGAGCAGCGCCCACGTGCCGAGATCGGCACCGACGTAGCCATGCAACGAGTCGCGCGAACCGAACGTCGTGAGACCCGCGCCACCCGAGCGGCCCCAGACCCGGCGCAGCAAGCGTGCGGCGCGCGGATCGTCCGCTGGCACCGCACGGCATGGCCACACGCTGGCGAGATTGCCCCAGTCGTCCCCCACGCCCTGCCAACTGGGCGGAATGTCCGAGTGCGCGCTGCGCGCCAACGCACGCGTGAACTCGCCCCCATGCAAGGCGCGCAACGCCGCGAGTGCTTCGGCATCCGCGCCACGCTGCGCTGCGCGCGCGAGGCGTTCGCCCGCTTCGAGGCCGGCGATCATCCACGCATCGTTGCCCAGCAACTGCGCGCGCACGCGTTCGTTGTCGCGCGGGTCGCCGAACGGCAGCAGTCGCGCCAACGGCCAGCCCGAGGTCTGCCCGAGCGCGCGACAGCGCCGCAGCCACCCGGCCGCGAGCAATGCGGCGTCGGTCGCGCGTGTCGCGCCCGAATCGGGAGCAGGTCGCAACTCGGCCTGTGCGATCGCCCATAGAGCCTGCCCCGTGCCATCGAGCTGACCACGCTGGCTCACGAACGGCCCGTCGGGCCACTGGTAGACGAACAGCCCGCGCGCGAGCTGGCGCGACTCCGCGGTGAAGCCCGCGACGGCGAGCGCGGCGATCTGGCGTGCGCCGTCGCGCAACCAGGTGTCGCGATACTGGAACGGGCCACCGCTCGGCAGCCACGAATCCCCGCGCCGTGTGCGCGCCGCGAGCAGCACGCGACAGGCCGCACGCAGCGCGCGTTCGGTGTCCGCGTCGCCCAGTTCGAACGCCGTGCCGCGCGCAAGCTCATCCGTGGCCGACCGGCGCGCGTCCACCAACCGCTGCGCGTGCGTGCGGCGCGCCAGCCGCGCCAGCGTCTTCGCGCGCATCGGATAGGCCGGCAACAGGAAGCGCGCGACCTTGGTCCCGGCCGGCGGCAGCTCCCAGACCGCGCTCGCGACCGCGCCGCGCGCGCCGTCGGCCCAACCGAGCGCCGGGCTCGCGCCAGGCGCCCATCCCGGCAGGCCGTACGGGAAAGAGTCCACATCCGGTACCAGGAACGGCGGATGTTCGCCGGCATTCTCGAAGGACAACGCGAGTCGTGCATGAGCAAGCTGACTCGAACGATTGCTCGCCCGCACTTCGAGCGAGACGAGCAGCGCGCTGTCCGCAGGCGACGACTGAGAAATCGCGACCGCGCTGAAGTCCCAGTCCACCGGGCCATCATGCCGCCGCCAGTGCACGACCGGCAGCCAGCGCTCCTCGCTCGCGAATCGTTGCGGGCGCTCGGCGAGTGCGCCGTTCGCCGACGCGGCCACGCGCACGCGCCAGGATCCGTTGTACAGGTCCCCCGATGGCTCGAGCAGGTACGCGCGCGTGGTGCCCGCCTGCCACAGCGCCCCCGACGCGACCGCGAATGCGTCGGGGATCGAGTCGGGATCGAACGTCGAGACGGCAGGCGCGGGTGCGCGAGTGCAGCCCGCGACCACGCACAGCGACAGGACCAGCCAGGCCAAGGGCGAACGCATCCGCGCATTCTGGCGCGCGCACTCACGCCGGGGCAAGCGCGAGCGGCTTGAGGACAGGCAGCAGGACGACTTCGCCGCCTGCGAGCACCGCAGCGCTACGGGCGGAGCCTCAGACCAGCGGCAGTTCCAGCTCCGAGACCGGTGCGAAGCTCCAGCGATGTGCGGGACACGGTCCGTGCACGCGGATCGCTTCCATGTGCTCGGCCGTGCCGTAGCCTTTGTGCTGCGCGAAGCCATACACCGGCCACACCCGGTCGAGCCGGGTCATGATGCGGTCGCGTACCACCTTGGCCAGGATGCTCGCGGCCGCGATCGACAGGCACTTGCCATCTCCGCCGATGACCGCCTGCTGCTCTATGCCAAGTTCGGCGATGCCAGCGACGGTCTCGTGCCCATCGACCAGCACGAGCTGCGGGACGACCGACAGCCGGGCCACCGCACGCGCCATGGCGCCATGCGTCGCACGGCGGATGTTCACGTCGTCGATGCGGCGCGGGCCTGCCACCGACCACGCGAAAGCCCGGGCCCCTTGCAGGACCCGGGCATACAGAGCTTCGCGCTTCTCATGCGTCAGCTGCTTGCTGTCGTTCAACCCGTCCCAATCCAGCGACAGGTCGAGTACGACGGCTGCAGCCACCACCGGTCCGGCCAGCGGACCCCGCCCGGCTTCGTCCACCCCGGCCACCGTCTCGCGATTCCCTGCGATGCGAGCTTCTTCACTCGCCAGACGACGCCAGCGGGCGGTCGGCACTCAGACGACCGTCACTTACCGGGTGCGTGAACGACGCGATCCTTCAGACGCGCGGACTTGCCGCGCTTCTTGCGCAGATAGAACAGCTTGGCACGGCGGACGACCTTGGTCTCCGACACGATCACGGTGATGCTGGCGAGCGTCGGCGAGTGGAGCGGGAACGTACGCTCGACACCGATGCCCTCCGAGATCTTGCGCACGGTGAACGTCTTGCGCATGCCGGCACCGCGCACGTTGGTGACGAGGCCGCGGAACTTCTGCTGGCGCTCCTTGTCACCTTCGATGACGCGCACCATGACTTCGACCGTGTAGCCGGGTCGCAGGTCGGGGCGGTCGGTCTTGATCTGGGTGTTCTCGATTTTTTCAAGCAGGCCCATGGCGGGCTCCTTTCAACATGGAATCGCCCGCGGGGAGCGGGCATCTTGAAGCAGCGGCGCAGTATACGGGACCAAGTGCCGCCGGGACAAGAGCTTAATCCACGCGGGATAACGGCCATTTCCGGCCAATTCCGGGCTTCTCGGGCGTGGCACTGCCGGGCGAACACCCGGCGCCCCCCCCTGACTCACCCCCTCCGGGACCGGAAATCGCCCCCCCCGGCAACCGTCCTTGCCCCGGGGCGTGGCTATTCGGCGAGCGCACGCTCGTAGACGTTCAGCAGCACGCTACCGTCGTCGGCTTGCTGTGTGCGGACGAAGCCGAAGCCGGCGCGCAGCAGCACTCCCTGTGAAGCGAGATTATCGAGGTCGGTGATCGCGCAGACACGCTTGAACCCGAAGCGCCTGAGCGCAAGGTCGAGCGTTGCGGTCAGGGCCTCCGACGCCAAACCCTTGCCACGGTGAGCCGGCAGGAATGCGAAGCCCACATCCGGCAGCTCGAGCGTGTCGCGCTTGATGAGCCCGCAGATCCCGGCCGGTTCGTCGCTCACGCGGTCACTCACGCTCTCACTCACAAGCTCTTCCACCGCCCACAGGCCGAAGCCATGCTTGGCATAGCCCTGCGCCACCTTGTCGATGTAGCCGCGCGCGTCCGGGAGCGAATGCACCTTGCGGTCGCCGACGAAGCGCAGCCACAACGGGTCGTTGACGAGCTTCATGATGAAGGCGTCGTCGGAGTGTTCCAGCTCGCGTAGCCGGATGCGTGCGGTCGTGGTGATCAGCATGGTCGGCATGATAGCGGAAGCGGCGGGATCGCCACCACGCGGCTGTGGGCGGTGGCGTCCGAACCGGCCACAAGGGGCCAGTAGCGCACGCCGCAGCGCTCCACTACGCTCCCGGCATGTTCGCGCGCCACCGCCAGCTGTTCCTGAGTGCGATGTTCGCCCTCGATGCCGTGCTCATCGCCGGGTCGTGGCTCGGCGCCTACGCGCTCCGCTTCCACATCCTCGGACTGCCGACGCCGCTCGGCATCCCGCCGTTGCGGCTCTACATCTGGAGCGGCGCGGTGCTCACGCTGGCGTCGCTGCTGGTGCTGCGCACGTTCAAGATGTACCGCTCGGCCCGCACCAGCCGTATCGGCTTCGAACTGCTCGCCATCATGCAATCGATGGTACTGGTCGCCGCGCTGGCGGGCGTCGGCTCGTTCTACGCGCGCGGCGAACTGTCGCGCACCGTCATCCTCATCTTCCTCGTCCTGGCCACGACGTTGCTGTCCACCAGCCGGATCGTCACCCGGCTCACGCTGCGAGCACTCCGCAAGAGCGGCAAGAACCTGCGCCACGTGCTCGTCGTCGGCACCGGCGAGCCCGCTCGCATGCTGCTGCGGAAGGTGCGCGCGCACGCCGACTTCGGGCTGCACGTGCACGGCTTCGTGGCAGCCGACGCGGCCGATGTCGGGCGCACGCACGGCGGCACGCCGGTGATCGGCGCGGTCTCCGACCTGCCACGGCTCGTGAAGGAACTGAGCCCCGAGATCATCTACATCGCGCTCGAGCGGCGCGAATGGGAAGCCGAGGCCGAGGCCCTGTCGCTGCTCGCCGATTCGACCGTGGCCGTGCGGCTCGTGCCCGACCTGACGCAGGCGTTCCGGCTGAACCCCAGCGTCGAGGACTTCGATGGCCTGCCCGTGGTGCTGGTGACCGAAAGCCCCGAGCAGGGTTGGAACGCGGTCATCAAACGGCTGTTCGACCTCGTGTGCGCGGGACTCGGCCTCATCGTGCTGTCCCCGCTGCTCGTGGTGACCGCGATCCTCGTGCGGCTCGACTCCCCCGGCCCCGTGTTCTACGCACAGGAACGCGTGGGCATGAACGGCCGCCGATTCCGCATGTACAAGTTCCGCAGCATGCGCCTGGACGCCGAAGCACACGGGCCCGGCTGGACGGTGAAGGACGATCCGCGCCGGACCGCGCTCGGCTCCACGCTCCGCCGCTTGTCGATCGACGAACTGCCGCAACTCTGGAACGTGTTCGTCGGTGACATGAGTCTGATCGGTCCGCGCCCCGAACAACCGCACTTCGTCGAGGAGTTCCGCGGCTCGATCCCGCGCTACATGCTGCGTCACCACGTCAAGGCCGGCCTCACCGGCTGGGCGCAGGTCAACGGCCTGCGCGGCGACACGCCACTCGAGGACCGCATCCGCTACGACCTCTACTACGTGCAGAACTGGTCGCTGTGGTTCGACCTGCGCATCCTGTTCCTGACCGTGCTGCGCGTGTTCAAGGATTCGAGCGCGTACTGACGCATGCGCCTCGGCGGCGAGCCCCGCATCAGGACGACTCGATGACCTGCCCGCCGCAGCGGTCGCACTTGCCGGTGGCGAGCGCCACACGCTGCGACATGTCGCGCATGGCGACGCCGCACTGCGGGCAGCTTGGCGCCGCGGCCGTGCGGGCGCGCAGCATCCTCGCCAGCAGCGCACCCACCAGCGCCAGGTAGAGCAGGAAGACGATGCTCGCGAAGCCGATCGCGTGCTCGCGCGGGACATGGTCCTTGGCCCAGCGCAGCAGGTAGAGCTGACCGAACCCGAGTACCACCGCCACCAACGCCATTGGCGTGCCACTCGTCTGCTCGACCTTCTGCGCACGCTCCTGGGCCGACTGGAACGCCGCGCGGCTGAGCGCGGGCTTCGCGACGGTGCTGCCAAGCTGAGTTTCGTTCACTGCACCTTCCTCCCGAGCGCTTGGTCATAAAGCGCTCGCGTCATCTGTGCCGTCCGTGCCCATGTGAACATGGCCGCGCGCGCGCGTCCCCGCGTACCGAGCGTCGTTCGTAGCGTACCGTCACCCAGCAGGTCGAGTACTTCCTCGGCCCACGCCTCCGGGTCGCGCGGCGGCAAGAATACCGCGCAATCCCCCAGCACCTCGGGGAGCGAGCCGGCGTCACTCGAAAGCACGGCCACGCCGCACGCCAGCGCTTCGAGCGGCGGCAGGCCGAAGCCCTCGGCAAGGGAGGGTTGCACGACCAGCGCCGCACCCGAGTACAGACACGCCAGCGACACCTCGTCGTGCAACTCGCCGGAGAACCGAATGCTCTTCTCGACGCCGAGCCTGCGGGCCAGCTGAGCCAGCGGCTCGCGGTCGTCCCATGGCAGCCCCGACAGCACCAACGGCGGGCGGTCGACAGGACGCATGGCACCCCACGCACGCACCAGCAGCTCGAGGTTCTTGTGCCGCTTGCGAGCACCGACGTACAGCACGTACTGCGCGGGCAACTGGCGGTCGGAGCGGAACACCGCGATGTCGACGGACGGGACCGGCTTCATCACCGCAGACACCCCGAGCGGGACTACCCGGATCTTCGCAGCCGGCACGCCGAGCAGTTCGACGATATCGTGCTTACTGGCCTCGGATCCGGTGACGACGACGCTCGCACGGCGCGCGGACCACGCCGTCGCGACGCGGGCGATCGCGCCATCCCCCGGGCGTTGCAGATGTGGCAAGCGCACCAGTGTGAGGTCATGGATCGTGAGTGCCGACGGTCCGCTCCAGGCGAGCGGCAACGAGCTATGCGGTGCGTGCAGGACGTCAGCATGCACGCTGCGCGCCGCGCGCGGCACGGCGAAGTGCTCGGCCATGCTGTCCCAGCCGGCACGCACGGTGACCTCGTGCACGTCGCCGCCCCAGCGCATCGTGCCGCGGTGGGCGGGTGCGACGAGCGCGGTCCACTCGTCCTTGCCGGGGAGCGCTGCGAGTCCGCTGATCAGTCCGCGCAGGTAGCTGCCGATGCCGCCGTCGTGCAGCCTGCGTGCGTCGATCGCCACCCTCATGCGCCGCTCCCTCGCTGGGCGGCCGCTCGATACGCGGCCACGGTGCCCTCTGCGGTGCGCGCCCAGGTGTACGCCGCAGCACGGGCCAAGCCCTGAGCACGAAGATGCGCGCGC
>JANNWR010000259.1:0-1685 GCA_031408715.1 bacterium | reverse complement strand
CTGCGTGACCTGTTTGCGCTCACGGATCATCTTGAGGCGGAAGGCCGCCGCGTGAAGCTCATCGTGGTGACGCATCACCATCCCGATCACACGGGTGGTGTCGCTGCGTGCCGCGAGCGGTTCGGCGCCCGTTCCGGAGCGAAGGTCGTGGGCCATCGCGATCTGGCGCCGCACCTGCCGCTCGACCTGGTGGTGAAGGACGGCGACCGTCTGCCGTTGGCACCCGGGCACAACGATTGGACGATGACCGTGCTCGAGACTCCGGGGCACACGCGCGACTCCATCTCGCTGTGGTTGCCCAAACGCCGCTCGCTGTTCTGCGGCGATCTGCTGCCGGGCGGGGCCGGTAGCGTCGTGATCGATCCGCCCGACGGTGATATGCGCGCCTATCTGGCGTCACTCGAACGCTGTGCGGCATTCGATCCGCAGACGTTGTTCCCTGCGCACGGCTCGCCCTCCGGCGCCGCCGTACGCCGCATTCGCGCGCTGATCCGGCATCGGTTGGAGCGCGAGGGCAAGGTCGTGGCGGCGCTCTCGGATCAAGCACGCACGCTCGGCGAGCTGGTGGCTGTCGTCTACGCCGACACCAAGCCCGAGCTGTGGAGCTGGGCCGAGCGTTCGTTGCTCGCGCACCTGGAGAAGCTCGCCGCCGAGGGCCGCGCCGAACGCGCGGAACCCGGCTGGCGGCTCGCGCGCTCCTGAGACTGCACCACACATGATGCTCGTCGCATGACGCCCTTCTTCATGGCCATCGCGTCGTCGATGTTCTACGGCGTCGCGGACTTCATGGGCGGCATGAGCACGCGTCGCGCGCACGTCTTCACGGTGACGGCGTGGTTCCAGCTCACCGGTGTGGCGCTGTTGGTCGGCTACGCGCTGCTGGTGCCCGGCGAGACGCGCATCGCCGACTTGGCGTGGGCCGCAGGCTCCGGTATTGCGGGAGGCCTCGGCGTCACGCTGCTCTACCACGTGATCGCGACCGGCACGGTGAGCACGGCCGCTCCGCTCGTCTCGATGATCGCACTCACGGTGCCGGTGATCGTGGGCCTCGTGGCCGGCGAGCGTCCCGGAGTGTTGCCGCTCGCCGGCATCGCGCTGGGCGCGCTTGCGGTCTGGTTGGTGAGTGGCGACGCGTCGCACGGGGACGGCGATCGCAAGAGCAGCAGTCTCTCACCGCTACGCCCGCTCGGGCTCGCGGTGCTCTCGGGAGCATTGATCGGCGGCTTTCTCGTACTGTTGAGCCACGTGCAGCCCGGCTCGAGCGGATGGCCGCTCGTCGCCGGCCGGGCGAGCGCGACCGTGTGCCTGTGGTCCCTCGTGCTCATCGGGCGCGCACCCATCGTGCTCGCGAGACCCGCGATCGCACCCATGCTCGGTGCCGCGGTGACGGACGTCGCGGGCAACGTGCTCTACCTGCTCGCCGTGCAGCGCGCGCCGTTGAGCCTCACCGCCACGCTGGTCTCGCTCGCACCCGCGACGACCGTGCTGCTGGCGCAGCTCGTGCTGCGCGAGAAGCTCTCGGCGCGCCAGCGCGTCGGGGTGGCGATGGCGTTGGTCGCGGTGGTGCTGTTGTCGCAGGGGCACTGAGCGCGCGAGCGCCTGTTCGAGGTCGTCTACACCGACGGAGCGGGCGTCGGACGATCGCGCCACTCGCGCGCGAGCAGTCCCAAGAGCACGCTGTCGGA
>JANNWR010000258.1:0-2199 GCA_031408715.1 bacterium | reverse complement strand
GCCTCCGCTCGCTCCTGTCTCCGCGGCGATGGATCGCACGCTCCCACCGCAACCGTTGCCCCCGCCGCCGCCTCCGGCTCCGATGCCGCGTCCGCCTGCTCCACCGCGCAAGCCGAGCCCGGGCCCCGACATGCGCATGCTGCTGATCGGCGGTGCGGCGGTCATCGTCGTGCTCGCGATCGCGATCACGTGGCTCGTGGTGAAGCCCGGGAGCAGGCCTGAGTCCGCGGCGGCACCGGATACCACAGTGGCGATCGCCGGAGCGGTCACATTCACGCTCGCCATCGAGACGGACCCGCCGGGTGCGATGGTGCTGCTCCCCTCGACCGGACAGACGCATCCATCCCCGGCGTCATTTCCGGGAGTGCCGACGGGCGACACGCGCGTGCGTGTGATGCTGCCGGGCTACCAGACCTACGACACGACCTTCGCACAGCCCGATGTGGGCGAGTACGCACTGCGGCTCACGCTGGTCAAAGCCATGGCGCAGACTTGTACCCTGTTCGTCGCGGTGCATCCGCGCGCGGACCAGGTGCTCATCGATGGGCTGGCCGCGACCCCGTTGGATTCGTCGTCGTGGTACATGCCGGTCGGCGCCGGCACGCACTCGGTCGAAGTGACTTCGGCGGGCTACGAGAAGTGGAACCGCATCAAGGGCGCGCGCGTGACCGCCGGGGCGAATGCCCGGCTGGCGATCTCCCTGATGCCCGAGTCCCCCGGGTCGAGCGAGCCGGAACCGGTATCGGCGACGGCGACCACGACGCCGGGCGATAAGCCGTGGCTCGTATCGGGTGGCATCAAGGTGACCGTGGAGAGTGTTCCCGAGGCGACGCTGTATGTCGATGGAGTGGCCTATCCGACGCTCGTGAAGAACACCGATCTGTCCATGGCGCCCGGGGAGCATCGCTTCCGCTTCGTGCATCCCGAGTTCGTGGAAGCGGTCAAGACCAAGAAGCTCAAGTCCGGACAGAAGGGCACTCGCATCCGTCAGGATTTCACGGTCGGCTCCGGCATCCTGTCGATCTACGCCAAGCCCGGCTCGAAGGTCTTCGTGCGCGGCAAGTTCGTGGGCTACCAGAATCAGGTCGTTCGCGACGTCGAGCCCGGGCGCTGCATCATCGAGATGCGCGACAAGGACGGTGTGAAGGTGCTGGCGACGAAGGAGGTCATGGTGCAGAACTCCTCGGTCCCGGTCGAAGTGCGGTTCTGAGCGTCCTCGCGAACTGTCCGTTTCGCCGGGGGGCGCCCACGCATCGGATGGGCGTCCGCCAGCGGCGGCTGCCCGCGAGGCACTCGCGTGTCGTGCGCTCCGAAGTTGGCCCAAGGCGCCGTGCAGTGCTAGTTTGCCGCCCATCATGACGATGCGATCGCAACCCCGCGTGCTCAAGCACTGCCCCGAAGGGCATCCGATGGACATGCTGTGGCGGACATGCCCCAAGTGCACGGGGCAGCCGCCGCGCATGCAGCCCGAACCGCGTGATTTCTCGGATGCCACGCGCATCGTCGAACCCGTGAGCGCGCCGCGGCCGGTGGTCGTGGCCGAGGTCGCCCGTGCCAAGGAATGGGCGCTCGTCGTCACCGACGGCATCCTGCCGGGGGCGCGTCTGGCATTGCGCGGGCGAGGGGTGCGGGTCGGTCGTGCTCCGAGCAGCGCGGGCGGGCAGGAGCCCATGGTGCAGCCGGACCAGCGGTTGTCGCGTGACCACTTCGCGGTGGTCCCCGATGGCGAGACGTGGGTGCTGCACGACGTGGGCTCGAGCAATGGCACGTTCGTCAACGGCGAGAAGGTGACACGGCGGGTGCTGCAAGCGGGCGACGAAGTGCGCGCCGGGCACACCACGTTCCGGGTCGAGGATCATGACGCGGGTCTGAACGGATGAGGCGCCTGCCGCGCCCGGCCGGCTTGCCGCTCGCGCTGGCCGGGACCGTCCTGTTCGGCGCGTCGCTGCTGGTCATGCGACCCGCGGCCGCAGGAGCCGCCGTCGCGCGCGTCTCGATCGATCATGTGCGCGTCACGGGTGCGGGACGACATGACGTCGTGGTCCGGGTCCAGGACTCGCGCGGCGCGCCCGTCGACCGGCTCCAGTCAAAGCTGTCCCTGACGCTCGATGGTCTGGGCGTGGGCGAACTCGTGACGGAGTTCTCGGGCGCGGCTGGACCGCGCCGACTGCTGGTCGTGGTCGATGCGCCGCTGCTTCG
>JANNWR010000257.1:0-1641 GCA_031408715.1 bacterium | reverse complement strand
GGACTGGGATGACGACGCGATGGCGCTGGGCAAGCGTGCGGCCTATCTGTGGTGCGCGGGCGGCATCCTCGAGAGCCGTTTGCCGAACTCGGTGAGCCGGCTGCTCAAGGACGCCGTGACGACGCGCAACTGGACGACGATGCAGAAGATCCAGGAACTGGCGGCCGTGAAGGGCTAGCACGCCAGCGGGGCCAAGCGGTACGCTCCGCACGGATCCAGTCGTCCCTCTTCCCTCCCGCCTCCGAGGTCCTCGCATGCACTTCACCACACTCGGTCGCACCGGTCTGTCCGTGTCCCGTCTGGCATTGGGCTGCATGAGCTATGGCGATCCGTCGTGGCGCCCGTGGGTGCTCGACGAGGCGGCCGCCAAGCCGTTCTTCAAGCGCGCCATCGAAGCCGGTATCAACTTCTTCGACACCGCCGACATGTACTCACTCGGGCGCAGCGAAGAGGTCACGGGCAAGTGGCTGCGCGAGTTCGGCCGGAGCGACGAACTGGTGATCGCCACCAAGGTGTTCTTCCCCATGACCGCTGCACCCAACATGGGCGGGCTCTCGCGCAAGCACATCGTGCAGGGCTGCGAGGCGAGCCTCAAACGGCTCGGCATCGAGACGATCGATCTCTATCAGATCCACCGTCTGGATGGAGTCACGCCCTTCGAGGAGACGCTGGCCGCGCTCGACCACCTGGTGCACTCCGGCAAGGTGCGCTATCTGGGGGCGAGCAGCATGTACGCCTGGCAGCTCATGCAGATGCTCACGATCAGCGAGCGCAATGGCTGGGCGAAGTTCGCGTGCATGCAGGACCACTACAACCTGCTGTATCGCGAAGAAGAACGCGAGATGCTGCCGCTGTGCCGCGATCAGGGCTTGGGCGTGATCCCGTGGTCGCCGCTCGCGCGCGGCCGGCTGGCGCGTGCCTCCGACGACAACACCTCGCGTGCGACGAGCGACGACTACACGCGCAAGCTCTACGACCAACCCAGTGACTCCGATGTCGTGGCCGCGAATCGTGCGGTCGCTGCAGCCCGCGGAATCTCGCCCGCCAAGATCGCGCTGGCGTGGCTGCTGGGCCGGCCGGGCGTGACGGCGCCGATCATCGGGGCGACCAAGCCGGAACATCTGGAGACCGCGATCGAAGCGCTCGATGTGGAGCTCACGGCCGCCGAGTTGGCGGCATTGGAAGCGCCCTACCTGCCGCACCCGGTGCGCGGGCACGAATGAGTCGCCAGACTCGCTCGAACCGAGCGGCGTACCGGCGATCGAGCTCAGGGCTTCGGGAGATCCGACTTGGGCCGCCGGGATCTCGATGTCTCCCTGCCACTGGCGCGTTCGAGCAGCAGGATCTGCCAGAGGTCGCGACGGCTGGTTCGGCGGAGAGGCAGGATGGCAAGGCATCCCATCGGGCCGACGGCGCGTTCGAGGTACTTCATCTCCTCGAGGTTCGCGCGAACCGAATCGTCGACCGGCACTTCGAGGCCGACCTCGCGGGCGATCAGCATGCCCTTTGCCCGCAGGGACAGCTCCAGATGAATGGTGAGCAGACATAGCAGGTCGGCCACCACGATGGGTTCGAAGCGAAGTCGCAGTGCGTCGAGGAACCGGCCCACCGCAGTGTCGGCGACCTCGCCATCGAGGATCC
>JANNWR010000256.1:0-1745 GCA_031408715.1 bacterium | reverse complement strand
CGGCGGGTCGCAGCTTGCCGCCCGGCGGTGTGCCATCGGGCACGCTGCTGCGGGCACCGACCAACCAGGCGGCTGTGGTCGTACCCGGCGTTGCCTCGTTCTGGGGGCCGTACATCGCCGACCCGGGCACGGTCTCCGCGGGGACGCATCGCGGCCACACGAGTTGGGATCCGCTCACCTGGAACTCGGCGCGCATGGACACCGCGCAACTGAACGTCTTCCCGGTCGGCGGCGCGGTGCCCACCAGTCAGGGTCTGGTGCCGGGTCGCTGGATGACCATGTACCACGAGAGCGATCCCAAGTTCGCTGCGTTGGGTGTCGACAAGTTAAAGTGCTTCGTGGTCGACACCACGAAGGCCTTTGCCAGCTCACCGACGGGCAACAACGCAAGTTGCAACGGCGTCATTCCGGCGTGGCTCACGACGGTTCCGCAGGCGCGTACGGGTTTCGACGGTTCGGCGACCACAAAAGAGTTCACCAAGATCATCCCCGACGGCCTGCTCACGCCGGGGTCGCACGTGCAGTACTTCTATCGGAAGTCGCACGCCATCGATCCGTTCGTGCGCTACGCCATGTGCCCGGACACGAACTTCATCACGCCACAGCCGAGCGAGGGCAACAACACCGACATGCACCGCTGGCAGCAGTTCTCGGTGCTCCCGGACCGCTGGAAGCACCCCGTGTTCGGCGGATCTGGCATGGCGTGCATGCTGTACGTGGACCTGGACGACCGTCGCGGCGACGAAGGCGTGTTCGTGGGTGTGCTCGACTCCGTGTGTGCCACCTCCGCAGCCAAGCGCGGCGCGCACAACGGTTGGTTCGGCTCCGGGAACGTGAACCTGACCGGGCTGGACGTGCGTACGAACATGAGCGTCGCGGTCAGCAATCAGAACTCGCAGCCAGGCACCACCTGGGACATGTACGGCGTGAAAGCCGCGGAGTCCCTGACGGAGTCTTCGGGGCAGCTTGGAAGCCGGCTCGCGAATCGCGTGAGCATGGGCTTCGCAGCCGGCCGGGAGTCGAGGCAGGGTCCCACGCCTGAGATGTTGCGAACTTACTACCGCACCTTGGCGATCCTGTCCGGTGATATCACCTCCGGCGTGCTGGGGCCATTCGCGAACCGCAGCCAGAACGACGTTGCGCTGTTGAACGATTACCTCACCGCGGCGGCGGGGAGCGCGCAGCCGCGCGGCATCATGGTGATGGGCAATGGCTTCATCCAGTCCGAGAAGTCGGCTACGGGGATCGATCCGGTACACAATCAGTTCATTACCGACAAGCTCGGCGTTATCCACCGCAACCCCTCGTATCAGGCTCTGTCCGGCAACACGAACAACTGCGCCGACCTGCTCACGACCACGGCGCTGACGCCGGACGGCAGCGTGTACGGTGTGGCCAACTCGTGCACGTGGTCCAATGACGTCTTCCAGCGCAACCCCGCGATCGCGGAAGCCAGCGAAGGAAGCCGCTACGAGAACGTCGGCCTGAATGGTCCGTACGTCTCCTCAGTGGTGAAGCCCGCGACGCCACTGCGCCCGTGGTTCGCCGCAACGAGCGGTTACGACCTGAAGCACGTCTCCTCGCGCGACTGCGAGCTGTCGTTCGGCCGCAATCTTTACACCTACAATGCGCTGAACAAGGTGTTCGGCAGCATCTGCCAGATCACTGGCCCACCGTTCTGCCTGCTCGACGCCCCGGGCTCCGGCGACGCGTCCTACCGTGACGCCATGAAACTCGCTGGCTCG
>JANNWR010000255.1:0-5440 GCA_031408715.1 bacterium | reverse complement strand
TGCAGCGTGTGACAGCTCTTGCACTCGAGCCCGGTCTCCAGGTGCTGGGCGTGCGAGAACTCGCCGCGGAAGCTGGTGTACGTCTTCTTGGTGACGTCGCCGTGGCACTTGCCGCACACCGGCTGGCTCGCCACCGTGGCGGTCTTGTGATGGCAGCCCTGGCAACCATCGGCACCGAAGCGCACCACTTCGCCCGGGGCGCGTTCGGCATGCGGCCGGTGACACGATTCACAGCCGAGTCCCGCCCGGGTGACATGCGGCTCGTGCGAATAGGCCCGGCCCGCGAACGTGCCCTTCTGGTCCTCGATGCCGGCGTGGCAGCTCTGGCAGGCGCTCGAACCGCCCGCCAATGTCTTCCACGGTTTCGACAGCGCGGACAGCCCCTTCGCGCGGCGCGCTTCGTTCATCTGCTCGAACGACTTGTCGAGCAGCGCGAAGGCGAAGTTGATGTTGTGCACGCCGTGTCCGCGCTCGACCAGCATGAAGTTGGCGCGCGCGTCCTCCCATGCCGCGGGCGGCTCGAAGCCCATGGCCGCGGTGCTCGCCTGCAACTGGCCCTTCAGCGCGCTCACTCGAGCCTCGACACTCGACTTCCACGAGTCGTGAATGCGCCCGTACGACGGTCCGTGGCACGACATGCACGACACCGCGCTGGCGCGCGCCGTCACTGGCCCGGTCGGATCGAGTCCCGCCGGCTGAACAGCGAACGACGAGTTATGGCAGCCCTGGCAGGTGACGCCAGCGGCGAACATGGCACTCGGCATGCGCGGCACGCCACGCCCACCGATTCCCGCGTAGAGATCCTGCTGTGGTGAGTGCCCATTGCCGTGGCAGCCTCGGCAGTCCCCGGCGGCATCGTGCGACGTCGTCGCCGCCTTGGACGGCAGGCGTCCGTGCTCGA
This sequence comes from bacterium, assembly GCA_031408715.1. Taxonomy (GTDB): domain Bacteria; phylum Eisenbacteria; class RBG-16-71-46; order RBG-16-71-46; family RBG-16-71-46; genus JAIOPA01. Next base: position 4,539 of record JANNWR010000255.1, on the reverse strand, counting down.
TGGTGAGGTGGCAGTGCTGGCAGTCGACCTTGTGATTGGTGACATGCTGCGCGTGCAGGAACTGCGTGTCGTTGTAGCGGCCGAGCCGCTCCTCGTCGTTGTGACAGGTCAGGCAGCGCTCTTTCGGAACCGCGCCGTCGCCGCGCACGACGTTGCCGTGACAGAGGTCGCACTTCATGTCGAGGCGCGACACCTGCCGGTGATCGAACGTCACCCCTTCGTTCGTCGTCACCTTCTCGGGAACCGTATGGCAGCGCCGGCACTCCGCCGTCCCGGTGTTCAGTTGCTGGCCCTTGAAGTGGCACAGGGCGCACGTCGACGCCGTCACCGCGATGTGGCTGCCCTGCACGATCTGCGAATGACACGACGTGCAGCGCAACCGCAGCCCGCGGCGGCTCTCGGACAAATGCGGCGTGTGATCGAAGATGACGTCGTGGAACACGACCTTGCCCTGCAGCAGGCGGCGCTCATGGCAGCGCAGGCAGGCCGCGTCGTCGACCTCGGCCCACGGCTTCGTGCCTTCGGTGCTGGTGAAGTACTTGGCGACCATTGCAAGCGCCTCGAACTTCTTGCGCACTTCGGCACCGAGACCTGGCGCGATATGGCATTCGACGCACGCGATCTGATTGTGCTTGGAGAGCTTCCACGAATCGTAATACGGCTTCATGTTGTGACAGGTGTAGCCGCAGAAGTTCGGCGTGCTGGTCATCTGCACCATGCCGACCGTCGCCACGATGCCGAGGCCGATCGCGAACACCACCAACGGGCCGGCGGCCCTGAACAGGTTCTTCGGCAGGCGTGAACGCAGCCCGGGCGGCAGTCCGGGCAGGCGCAGCGCACGCAGCCGCGAGAGCAGGGCCGCGAGCCAGCCGGGCATGGCGGTCACTCCTTGGCGCGGCGGCCGCGGTCACGCAGGCGGCGTAACAGGCTGGCGGTGCCGAGCACGTAGAACCAGAACACGACCAGCAGCAGACGCTCGGTGCGGATGTTGCCGAGCTTGCCCTGGATGTCGTGCTGCACCTCCTGGCCAACGGTGCGAGCCCGAATCGCCAGATCCGCGAGCACCTGGGGCTGAACCGCATGTCCCGCGGTGAGCGCCTCACGCAGATACGTGTGCGCCTCCTCGAGCCGCGCGCGGTAGTCGTCGGTGCGCAGCGGCACGGCTTCGGCCTTGACGACCAACTCCTCGGCCTTCGCCACCTCGTCGGCGGCGGCGCGGTAGTCGACGTCGAGCTGGCGACCAGCTGCCGCTTCGCGGCTGTCCTGCGCGTGGCAGTCGACGCACTGGCTGCCGAGACGCTCCGAGCGCGCGGGCTGCACGTCGTGGGCGTTGTGGCACGAGCTGCACTCGCCCAGCCCCTTGCCCTTCATGGCGTCCTTGTGCGGGCCGGCGAGGAACCAACGCCGCTCCGCGGTGTGGCAGCGGCCGCAGACCTTGTTGATGTCACCCACCTCGGGCGGAGCCGCGCCGTGCACGCCATGGCAACTGACGCAGGTCGGGGCGCCGAGGTTGCCCTTGTCGTGCAGCTGCTTGCCGTGGACGCTGTTCTCATACAGCGCGAACACGTTGGTGATGCCGCGCTCTTTCACGAGGGCCGAATCCCCGTGGCAGCGGCCACAGGTGCGCGGGATGTTCGTCGTGAACACCCGGCTCGCGGGGTCCGAGGGCGGCAGGATGTCGTGCGCACCATGACAGTCGGAGCACACGGCCACACGCTTGTCGCCGTTCTTGAGCCGTTCGCCATGGCCGCTCATCTGGTAGAGGGCGTACTGATCGACGGGCAGGTTGTAGGCGCGCATCATCTGCTCGTCAGCATGGCACGAAGCGCACAGGCTCGGGATCGTCTCGCGCGCGGGCTTGCCGCGGAAACCGCTGCCGTGTGCGACGGCTTGTTCAAGTGAGTTGTCGTTCCCGCCGTGGCAGGAGGTGCAGTGCACGTCCTCGCCTGCATGGATGCTGGTCTCGAACGCCGTGCGTTCAGCGGGATGACAGGTCCCGCAACGACCCGAGGCAGGTTTCACGGTGGCGGCTGTCGGGGACGGGTGCGCATTGCCGGACTGCGCGCGCGCGACGACCGAGGCGAGTCCCGCGATGAGCACGCTGAACGCCAGGATCGCGCTCACGAAGGTCAGGGGGAGCCGGCGGGAGGTGTTCATCCGCGATCCAGGAATGCGCCCAGCACGCTCAGTCCAAGCCAGGTGGCGAAGATGAGCACCCCGGCGATACGCAGGCGCGCTTCGGGCAGTCGCTGCGTCACCCGCGGCGCCCACCACGGCAGCAACAGCAGTCCGAACGCGAACGCCAGCATGATGCCGCCCGACAGCCACGGCACGGCCGGAGCGCGCTGGATGACTGCGTAGGTCGCGTACATGTACCACGGCGGACTTGCACCTGAAGGCGTGGTGTAGGGATCGGCGGCTCCGGTGAAACGGAACGGCACCAGGATGCTGAGCGTGACCAGAACCGCGAACAGGAACAGCACCAGCAGCAGCATGTCGTAGCGGTGCTGGCGGAACGTCGTGATGCGCGGGTTCGCGCTCCCGAGCTGCGTCTGGCCTAGGCCGACGCGACGCACGGTCGCGAACGTCAGGTAGGTGAGCAGCGCCCACGCCACAGGGAGCACGCCGGTGTGCAGCACATAGAAGCGGGTCAGCACGTCCTCACCCATCACGCGCCCACCGAGCAGGAACGACAGCACCGGACCCACCAGCGGCAGCGCGTAGACCACTTCGAGTCCGCGTACCGTTGCCCAGTAGCCGGTGGAGTCCCAGCTCAGCAGCCGGCCAGTGAAATCGAACTGCAGCGACAGCCACACCAGACCGACGGCCGATGCCCACAACAGCTCGCGTGGCGCTTTCCACAGCCCGTCCCAGAACAGGCGCAGCAGGCGCACCACCACGATGGCGATGATCGCGACGGCGCCCCAGGTGTGGAGTTGGTGGATGAGCCCGCCCATCGGGATGTCGCGCACGATGTTCAGCGTGCTCTCGTGCGCCGAATCGGGCGTGGGCCGGTAGTGGAACGCGAGCAGCAGGCCGGTCACAGCCTCGAGCGCGAACAGCACCGCCGTGACGAGCCCGAGCGCCTGCGGTCCGCGCGCGTACTGCGGCACCGGCATGCGGTCCAAGTCATCCAGGAGTTCACGCAGCGGCCGCTTGGTGTCGAGCGGCACGGTGACCAGACCGAAGTGCGACAGGAACGAGAACAGTTCCGAGAGCTGCACTCGCTGTTCGAGCCAATCGAGCACGCGGTTGCGCCAGCTGCCGGCCGGGACCTGCGGGGTCTCGCTCATACGCGGACGAAGATCTCACCCGCGCGCACGCTGACGCTGTACGCGGGCAGTGGGCGCTGCGGAGGGCCCGACAGCACGTTGCCAGCGAGATCGAAACGGCCGTCGTGGCACGGGCAGACGATGACCTTCTTGTCACGGTCGTAGCCGAGGATGCAGCGGACGTGGGTGCAGACCGCGGACATGGCCACCACGCGCGTCTGGTCCAGGCGGATCACGAAGAACGGCGTGACACCGTGCCGTACCATGCGCGCCTCGCCGACCCGCATGTCCTCGAGCAGCCCGACCCGCACGACGCGGTCGCCGCCGGTCTCGTGTTTCTCGGGTGGGCGCAGGTAGACCGCGATGGCGGCTCCCCCGCCCAGCGCCCACAGCCCCAGGAATGCCCGGGTGATCAAGGTGAGGAAGTCGCGCCGCTTGCCGGTCGCGCCGGGTCCGTCCGCCCTCTCCTCCATCATATGCCCCCTCTCGCGCTCGGGTCACGAGCACGGACTCCGTATTTGTACTGCAATGCATGTGCCTCGGGGAAATGCGGCGACACGGCGAGGCGCGGGGGGTGAAGCACCGGAGCACTTCTCGCTCGTCAAGCTCCCTAAGTCGTTGCGGCGAAGTCCACGCACGGCGGGAGGTGGACTGGAGTAGCGGGTCCCGCCGGAGACCTTGGGACGTTGCACCGTCGCGTACCTTGCAAGGATGCTGTCAGGCTGGCAGGCAGCGGTCCCGAATGTCAGGAGGGTTTCGCCGGCGCGCACCGAACTCACCGGCACATCATCCAAGCGCCGCGGCGGCACCCGCAACGGAGGGCATGATGGCGAAGCGAGTGGTCTTGTCGTTGATCTTCATGTTGGCACTCACTGGAGGACCGGCCATGGCCACCGAGGAGCCGGCTTTCGAACTGGGGCTCAAGCAAGGCGCCTTCGAGGTACGTGACTACCCTGCCCTCGTCGTCGCCGAGGTCACGGTCGGCGGCAACCGTGAACAGGCCTCGAACGCCGGATTCCGGCTGCTGGCGGGCTACATATTCGGAGGCAACACTCGCAAGCAGAGCATCCCGATGACCGCACCGGTCGTCCAGGGACGCCCCGTGGGCGAGAAAATCCCGATGACTGCTCCGGTGACGCAGTCCGCGGCGGGTGACGCCTGGGTGGTGCGTTTCGTGATGCCGGCCGGCTCGGTGGAGAACGAGATGCCCACGCCGAACGATGCACGGGTCCAACTCAAGACTCTCGCCGCCACACGCTACGCCGTG
>JANNWR010000254.1:0-27673 GCA_031408715.1 bacterium | reverse complement strand
CCTCCATCGGATCAACGTGGGGCCGGGCCTTGCGCCACCCCCACCACAGAAGCATGGGTGGGGGGGTCGATAGGGTGACGTGTATGTACACCTCGTCACCTTATCGATCCCCCCGCCCTTGCGGTGAGTGGCAAGCGTCCGGCCAAGGCTCCACTCACTGCGCCAGCCGCATTCTTTGCATGGACATGAAGCGAATGCACTTGACGGGTTTGTGAGCGATACGTGTTCGTGCGCGAGGCGGCCGTTGTGGTGGCGCCGTGGCGCGCGATAGAGCGGCGTGCTCGCACGAACGCGTGTCGGCGCGAGAACTTTCTCGTTCGCGGGCTCGTTCTGCTGTGTACGCGCAGCTCTGGCGGTCGCGAACGGGCGTGATAGGAATTGAGTTGCCCCCGCAACCTCGCCCCCGTTGCGGAGTCCCGTGATGTCGAACGCGCTGCTGAACGCCACGTCGGCTGTTGTCGGGCCCATGCCGTCGCGCCCGTGTGACCTGCAGTCGTGCATGCTTGAGCGTCGTCGGGTGAGCAGGCTGTCCGAGGCGGCGCTGCTCGCGGAGGTCGATGCCACCCTGGCGCGTGAGCGCGGCGACACGGTGCGGTTGCTCATCCTGCTCGGCGCGATCGAGGCACGGGCGATCCACCGCACGCGGGCGTGCGACTCGTTGTACATGTGGTGCACCGAGGTGCTGCACATGTCCGAGGGCGCCGCTTACAAGCGCATCCGGGCGGCGCGGGCGGCAGAGCGGTTCCCGGTCGTGCTGCCGATGCTGGCCGATGGCCGGCTGCACCTGTCGGCGGTCGTGTTGTTGGCGCCGTATCTCACCGGGGAGAACGCGGGTGAGCTGCTCGCAAGCGCGACGCACCTGAGCAAGGCCGCGGTGGAGCGGCTGGTAGCGGAGCGCTTCCCGAAGACGGACGTGCCGACGTCGGTGCGTGCCTTGGACGCTGGCGGCGCTCGGCCGGCTCCGACCGCGACGGCGCAAGTCGTTGCGAATATTGCAGCGCAACTGTCCCCGGGGACAGTTGACCCGACGGAATGTGCGCAAAACGTCGACTTGATGGGACCGCTTTTGGCGCCAGACGACTCGCGCGCCGTGCTGCAGGTCATGGCGCGCGCGCTCGGCGACGCGGCCGCCAAGTGCGGCGCCGAGGCGTTGTCTGAGCCGGTGATCAGTGCGCTCGCGGGCTCGCTGGCCGACGTGATCGTGAGTGCAGCGCAAGGTTTCTCGAGCGAAGCCGCGACCTCGGTCGCCACGGCCGCCGACCCGCCCGCCCGCGTCACGCCACGGTCTGCGGGGCGCTACGCCTGGCAGCTCACGGCCGACAAGGGCATGCAGGAGCTGTTCGAAGAGGCCCGTGATCTCCTCGGCCCCGGCGGCGAGCGTGAGCTCGCAGATGTGCTCAAGGCCGGCCTCGAGCTGCTCGTGCAGGTGCTACGCAAGAAGAAGCTCGCCGCAACGTCGAAGCCACAGCCCGCCCGCGAGACGAGCATGAACGCCAACGGCCGCTACGTTCCGCGCGCCGTGGTCCGCGAAGTCGTCACGCGCGACGGCGGGCAATGCGCTTTCGTAGGTCCCGACGGCCGCCGCTGCACCGCGCGCTCGAACCTGCAGCTCGACCACGTGATCCCGTTCGCGCGCGGGCACACGGGCGGTTCACGGCCATTCCTCAGGGAGCGAAACGTCGCTGGATCGATGCGGGCGTGAGGCTCGGGGCGTTTGTCTGGCTCGAACCGCTTGCTTGCGGCTGGCGCAGCAGGTCGAGCCTTGGCGGGACGCTTACCACTCACCGCAAGGGCGGGGGGATCGATACGGTGACGAGGTGAACATACTCGTCACCGTATCGACCCCCGCACCCTTGCTTCTGTGCTGGGTGTGGCGCAAGGCCCGGCCCGACGTTGATCCGATGGAGGCGAGCACATGGCGCTGCCACCCGCCCGGGTCGTCAGGCCGACGCGTGTCGCGTTCGGCGCCGTGCGGACCACTCAGCAAGAGAGCAAGGGTGCGGGGGTCGATACGGTGACGAGTATGTTCTCCTCGTCGTCCTCACGATCCCCCCGCCCTTGCGGTGAGTGGTAGGCGTTCCGCCAGGGTTCCAGCCGCTGCGCCAGCCGAGCAGAGGGTGCGAACGAAGGGAACAACGTCCGCGCTCTAATTCACCCTGACGCGAAAACTAACGCTGCCGCTGCCGCCCGGTGTCAGCGCGCCGACCAGCGCCCATGCCAGCGAGCCCGTGCTGCCGGCTGCCGGCTGTTGTGTGAGCGTGCAGCCGCTGATGCCGCTGCCGGTGGTCGCGCAGGTGGCGGAGTCGAACACGGTCCATGGGGGCGTGGCATCGCGGATGACGATGTTCGAGAGTGGTACGGTGCCGGGATTCGTGTAGGTGATCGTGTAGACGAGGAAGTTCCCGGGTGCTGCGAGGGCGCGATCGACCTTCTTGGTGATCACCAGGCCATTGGCGAACGTGATGGTGGTGACATCGTTCAAGGAGTCGCTGTCGCTCAGTGCCGGCACGGCGTTGGCGTAGGTGAAACTCGCCGTGAGTGTCGCGGTCTCGCGCGCGCCCGCACTGGCACCGAGTGGCGCCTGGTGTTTCGCGATCACGCACAACTGCTGCCCCGTGACGAGCGGCAGCGACGCGGGCAGCGTGGGCTCGCCCGCGTCCAGTACGCCGTCGCAATCGAGGTCGCGCCATAGCGTGAGGCCCCAGCCGCTCACTGGCGGCACGGGAACGGTGGTCGTGGTGAAGCTCACCGTGCCGCCGCTCTGCGCGGTGTAGGTGTGGCGGTACCAGGCAGGCGTGCCACCGGCGACTCCCGACGCTGCCGGCGCGGCCCACAGGTTGGGTGGTGCGTCGCCGAACGCCAGGCCCGTGTAGACGATGCCCGGCGTGGCGGTGAACGTGACGGCGTCGCTGGCGCGGTCATAGCTACCCGGTGCGGTGCCCGCGTTGCCGCCGGTGCTCAGCCAGTTCGAGTGATTCGTCGCCTGCACGCGCACCGTGCCCGCTGCTGCCGCGCGCAGCCACAGCGCGAACGCGCCGCTGCCGTCGGTGAGCGCCGAATCACACGTGCCGAGCGCGCAGCCGCTGGCGGTGAGTCGCACGCGCAGGCCGGCCAGTGCGGCTTCTCCCGATTCGAGCGCGCCGTTGTTGGCGATGCCGCCCCCCGCGCCGTCGTCTCGGAACACGGTGCCCTCGACACGGCTGCCGGCGAACAGCCCGAAGTTCCCGGCTGCGACGTCGGTGGCATTGATCGCGGTGAGCAGCGTGCCGCTCTCGTTCTCGGTGCGCAGCCAGCCGCTCGGCACGGCGCTCACCAGATCAGAAGGGTTGTTGGAGTCGTCGAGCACCACGGTCCAGGCACCCGCACTGACGAACGTGAACGCGTAGCTTCCGCTCGAAGCGTTCACCGCCACGACCTGCGACGCCGCGATCGCGCTCGGCGGTACGAGCTTGGCCCACAGTGTGAGCCCGGTGCCTGCCTCGCTGCCGTCCTTCTGCGCGTCATGGTCGGCGTCGGCATACGCGAATCCGGTCACGCTCACGCCGGTCGCGACCGTGGCCACGCCCGAGAACTCCGACGTAGCCGCTGCGAGCGTGGCCGTGGCGGTGAGCCGCGTGCCGACCGAGACGCCACTGGGCAATGTGCCGGTGAAGCGGAAGCGGTTGGTGTTGTCGATGCCCTGGTTCAAGCCGTTCACAGGCGAGCCATACGCACTGCTGCCGGCGTCGAGGTCGGCGACCGAGCCTTCGGTGAATGTGGTCACGTACGTGCGGCCCTCGCCAAAGCCACTGCCGTCGCCGTCGGACACATACAGTTCGATCACCGCTCCGGGCCGCGCCCAGCCGCTCACGGTGAACGAGCCGTTCGCCATGACCGCGCCTTCGAGCACCGGGAAGTTCAAGAGCGCGTTGCCGCCGGTATCGCCGTCGCCGTTGTCGTTGCGCGTCACGTACGGAGCGGTGCCACGCGTCGCATCGTCGCCGGCGGATTGCAGGTCGATGCCGATCTGTCCTGACGCCGCACTTCCCGAGGTGGTGGTGACACTGCCGTTGCCCGCGAACGAGTTGCGCGACATCGTCCAGCCGCTCGCCGTGCTCACGACCTGCACGCCGGCGCCGTAGTTATCGAACAATTCGCAGCGCGTGATCGAACTCGCGCTGCCGCCGGCGCGAACGCCGGCGGTGACCGTGCCGCCGCGGCCGTTCAGGCGAAGCGTCAAGTTGGTGAGCGTGACGCCCGATGTGGCGGTCGCGGCATCGATGCCCGGACCGTCGCCACTTTGTACAAGTGTGCGTGTGGCGGTGAGCGTGCCGCTCGCGGCGATGACGATCTGGCCGAGCGTGGGGCTGCCGGTGGTGTTGCCGAGCATCATGCAGCCGTCGACCTGCCAGCCGTTGGACGCCGCGGTGAACGCGGCGGCGCTGCCGGCGGCGAAGCCGATCAGGCAGTCGCGCAACACGCCGTCGTCGCCGCCCAGCACGCGCAGTTGATCGCTCTGGGTGCGCAATGCTGCGCCGGGGTCGGTGAAAGTGCTCGCACGCGCGCCCAGCACACAGCGTTCGATCAGCGCGCGATGCGCGTTCACGCCGACACGAACCGCGGCACCTGCGTCGTTACCCGGCGCGCCCGCGGTGCTCAGTACCGCCACATCGCTCAGTGCCACGTCCGTGGCCTGCACATCGAGCCCGATGGCGACTCCGGCGGCACCACGCACTTCGATCTCGGGTCCGTTCAACGAGGCGACCGCGATGGCATCGGTGCCGACGAGTGACGAGCCACTCAGGAGCGCGGGGTTGGTATTGCCGACGTTGGTGGTCTGGGTGCGGCCATCGATGCGTGTGGCGGCACCCGTGATCGCCGGCAGGGTCGCGACCAGTTGCACCGTGACCACGCCCGCGGTGAGTGCGCTCGTGAGTCCCGCGCGCATCCCGGGGTGAGCGAGGCCATCGCTCACCATGAACACACTCGTCTCGACGCCTGCCGTCAGGCCGGTCTGCGCCAAGCCGGTGTTGCCGAGCGCGCTCGCATGGACGATGAACTGCCGCAGGCTGCCTTGCCCCGCATCGTTCGCGTTCACGATGCTGTCGAAGTTGAAGCCGAAGTCCAGGCCCGCGAGGTTGCTGCTGCCGAACGTCACGGGCGTCAGTGATTGCACGGCTGTGGTCGCCGTCGTGAGCGTGGCCAGGCCTGCGTTCGTGAGATTGGCGGCGGCATCGGCGCGCGTGGGCGTTTCGCCTCCGACGCGGTCGGTGACCGCCACCGGGGTTCCGCTGCTCGCATCCGTGCGATACGTCTGGACGGGCAGCAGTCCGGACAGCGAACCCGGGCGCGTCGACAGCACACTGCTGTTCACGATCCTCACGCTGTAGGTGCCCGCGGGCCAACCGTCGATCGTGAACAGTCCTGCCGCGTCGGTGCTGACGGCGGTGCGATAGTTGCCGGAGCCGTCGTAAAGCTCGACACGGGCGCCGACGACCGCGGCACCGGCAGCAGCCGCCCGCGAACGGCCCACGCCGCCGCCGTAGTTCACGTCCTCGAACACCGTGCCGGTCATGAGTGCGGAGACGGTGCTCACGGTGGTGGGTTGCGTGCCGCCCGTGGCCGCGTCGCCATCACTGCGCGCGTTGAACGTCGCGCCGGATTGCGCGGCCACGAACGCCAGTGCGCCCTGGTTCGAGACCAACGTGCCGGTGGGAGCGGGTGGCGTCACTTGGGCGCGGAACTTCACCGTGGTCTGCGTGTTGATGTCGATCTGGCCGCCGGTCGTGGAGTTGGCTCCCGTCCCGAGCCGAGCGACGATCGAGCGTGAGGCGGCCACGTACTCCATCTGGTCATCGTTCGCGAGGTCGGACTTCGCACCGGCGTTCGGGCCGGTGCCGATCTGCAGGGAGCCCGCCACGTAGGTGAGCGTGCTGGCGAGCGTGTCGCGCATCACGGTCTGCACGGCGTGATCCTGGCCCACGTTCTTCATGGTGAGGGTGTATTCCAGGATATCGCCGGGCCGCACCGGCGCTCCGTTCAGATCGACCACGGTCTTGGAGAGGTTGGCGTCGTCGAACACCGGAGCGTACAGGTCCGTCGCAAATGTGAGGACGGCCGGGTAGTACTCGTCCTGCGAGCTGGTGAGCTGGATGGTGGCGCTGGTCGCACTGTTCGCCAGCACGCTGTTCACGCTCAGCAGGTCGGCGTCGAAGCCGAGCTGGTTCACGTAGTTGGGGTTCTTGGTGGTGACCTGCGCGCCGAAGCGGGTGATCGAGCTGTTGAAGAAGTTGTTGCCCGGGTTCAGGCCATCCGACAGGGCGTTGCCGTTGATACGGAAACTGTCGCCGACGTAGCCAAAGTCCCCTTCGTAGGCGACCACGCCGAGCCGGCAGTTGACGATGCCGGCGGGCGGCGTGACGAACCCGGTGATCGTGGTGGTGACGTTCGTGGTCGTCGACACGTGGGCATAACCGTCCAGCACGACCAGGTTGCGCAGCGTGCCGGCCGGATCGGCATACACGACCACCAGCGCCCAGCCGGCGTGCACGTTGCTGCTGCCGGGGGACGACAGCACGTCCGCGCACCAGTAAGTGCCGTTGCCACCGGCCTGTACGCGCGTGGTGACGTTGGCGAACGCCGAGTAGTCGGTGCCGGCGTTGTCGAGCTGGTTGGCGGTGATGGCCGCGTAGCCGGCGGTCGGGGTGGCGAAGCGGCAGGTATTGCGCGCGCCGCTGTTGCTGTCGCCGCCCCAGTACAGCCCGGCGAACAGCACGGTTGCACCCACGGGCAGCGTCAGGTTGGCGCTGCTCGAGGAGAACGTCGTGGCATCGGTGTCGGTATTCACGTACTGCATGACGAAGTCGTTGTTGTTGACGCTGCCGCCGCTGCCGTTGCGGCCGTTGGTGCACTGGCCGCCGGTGTTACACGACATGAGCGTGTTGGCGATCAGCGTGACGTCGCCCTTCTGGTTGCTCGAGTACCGCGTCGCGAACGTGCGCAGGACTTGGGCGTTCGCTGGAGCAGCCAGTGTCAGCGCCGTCACGCATGCGAGCGCGAGCAGTCCGCGCGTGCGTTTCGTGACGGCACTCACGGCTTCACCCCGGGACGGCGGAAGAGTGCTTCGTCGAACTTGGCGCGCAGTCGCAGGTAGGCACCGGTGCGCGTCCATTCCTCGGCGGTGAGTTCGTCGTCGACATAACCGAATCGATTGAACCCGAACGACAGCCACGTGCCGGCCGGCAACTGGCGGCCAAGCTCGAAGCCCAAGCCATACTCGCGCTCGGCGAACGACCGCCCGGTGCGTACGCTGCCCGTGACGCTGCCGTCCCAGTCGGCGCCGAAGTCGACGCGAGCGCGGCCGTGCAGCCACTGTGCGCCGCCGGCGGTGGCGATCGCCGCACTTTCCTCGCGCGTCAGCTTGCCGGCCCACGCCAGGCTCGTGCTCCAATGACGCGGGAAGCGTGCCGTGCCGGTGATGCCCAGCACGTTCGCGACATGGCGGTGGCGCAACCCCGCACTGGGCTCGCGCTCGTACAGAAGCTGCCAGCGTGCCAGGGCATCCCAGCGGCCATAGCGGCGAGGCTCGAGGCTGCCGTCGCGGAACGCGAGTGCCAGCTGCAGTTGTTCGCGCGCTTCACGACCGCTGCCGCGCGTGCCGCCGATGGTCAGCTGATGCCGGCCGAGCGCGGTCCAGGAGCTGTCGAGCTTCACGGCGGCGGCCATGGTCTGCAGGAACTGGTCGGATGCCCGGCTCGAGCGGATCTCCATGCGCGCCGAACCCTTCCACAGCGGGTCTTCACTCCAATCGATGCTGCCGGCGAGCGCGGTGCTCGGGCCTTCAGAGACCTGCGCGCCGGAGATGGGATGGACGCGTTCGAACGAACCGCCCACGCGCATGCCGTTGTCGAGCCGCCAGGCGTTGCGCAGTCCGACGGCTGCTTGCGCGTCGCGTCCGGCGAGCGCATCGGCCAGCCGGTACTCGCTGAACACGTGCGCATCGTGCGCGACGTCGGCGTCGATGCCCGCGACGGTCGCGAGCCGCTGCTCGCGCGTCGACAACGACCACGCCCCGTCGAGTGACGACGCGATCTCGTGCCGGGCATAGGCGCGGCCGCGCGCACTGAAGCGGTATTCACCGCCCACAGCCGCCATGCGGCGCGAACCCTGTTGCGTGTCCTGTTCGAACTCCCCGAAACCGCTCCACTCCGGATGCTTGGGGATCTGCCCCAGCAGCCGGGCGCGGACCGATGCCGTGAGTGGTTCCGCATCCGCACCTTGGCGCGATTCGCCCGCGACACGCAGGCCCAGTTCACCGCGCCATGCCGGCGACAGCGTGCGGTCGATGCTGGTGAGCAGACCGCCGCGGCGCGTGCTACCGGCGACGTCCGCGCTGTAGAGCGCCTCGCTCGTGAGGCGTGTGCGCTCGGCGAGCCGGGTGGCGAAGCGCGCGCCGGCCTCGGTGCGCCCTCCGGCCAGCCCCGCGCCGGGGTTCTCGAAACCGTCCGAGGCGCTCATGCCCCAGGCGCGCAGTTGCGTGCGACCACCGTCGTGCTTGAGCTCCAACCGGAACGCATCACCGGCGTCGCCGCCGGCGCGCGTGCTGTTCGCGTCGGGTGCGACTGCCCCGGCGAGATTGCGCGTCGCGGCCCACTCGCCCTCGAGCGTGGTGCGCTGCGCCAGTCGTGCGGACGCCGACAGCCCGCGCAGTTCGAACGGGTCGATGGCGTCGTGGTCGTCGACATACGTGCCCGCCACGTCGAGCTGGGTCGAGACGCGCTGGTGCAGCTCCACGCCGTGCACCCATGTTGGCGCGCCGCCATCCGGAACTTCATACGTGATGCGAACGCTCACCGGGTTCAAGGCGGCATCGAAGCTCGGCACCGGAGCGCGGAACAACAACCGGCCGGACAATGGATCGAGTTCGTAGTCGGTGAAACGCTGCTTCAGCTCGCTGCGCAACACCACGGCGGGCTGGTCGCGGTCGCGCACCAGCACCTCGACGCGCTCGCTGTTCTCGACCACGGGCGCCTGGTTCAGCTGATAGGGGCCCGACACGCCGCGGCCCGGCATTTCGTCGATGGCGTGACGCGAGCGCTCGCGGCTCGTGAACGCCCGCCCGCCCGTGGCGGCATCGCCCCACGATGCCGCAGCCCCGGTCAGGCTGCGCGCGTAGTTGGCGAGTGAGCGGCCCGAACCGCCCGTGGTGAGGTCCCCATAGAGGAGCGACGCGTCGCGCCGGTCGAGCCGGGCGTAGAGCCGTCCGGTGGACTGGGCATCGTAGCCGCGCACGCTGGCATCGCCCTGTACCGGATAGCCGCGGTCGGTCTGCAGGTCGCGGAACTGGCGCAGGTCGTCGGGGCGATCGGAGTCATAGCCGAGCGTCAGCTGGACGTCGTCACGCACGCGGCCTTTCATGAACAACGCGCCACGCGCGCCGGCACTGGTGCGGCCGTCGCGTGCTTCCGAAAGAAACTGCGAGATGGGCTGCTCGAAACCACCGCGAGGCGCACGCCCCACGGCGGGATGGCGGATGTCGTCGAACGTGATCATGCCCTCGGCCACACCGACCGCGAGCAGGGGGCGCATCTCGGGGATGAACTCGACATCGGCTGCGGCGCGCAGCACACCACTGGCCGCGGTCAGTTGCGTGCGTCCGGGTATCGCGGGCGGCAGGAGTTGCACAAACGTGCGGCCGCCCTCGACGGCCACCTGCACGCCGGGCCTCGTGGGATCGAGGTCGTCGTTGGCGATGCGTCCGAGTGTGGTCTCGAGCGTGACGAGTGTGCGCGCGCCCACGGGGACGCCCTGGGAATCCGCGACCGCGAGCGTGAAGCCGACCGGACTACGACCATCGGCGGGGGCGACGCGCGGGCCGAACAGTTCGAGCCAGGCGATCGCGGCGGGTGCGACCAGGCGCAACGCGACGCGGCCCGGTGCGCGCGGCGGTGCAAGCTCGAGCACGTTCAGTCCCGGCCTGAGCGTGACGCCCACATATTCCCACGCCTCGAGCCCGGCGGTGGCCGCTGTGACGCGCCGGCCGACTCGCGATTCAGGCACTCGTTCGCCGTTCAGGCGCAGCACGAGTGCGGTGCCGAGCCGGCCTTTGACGCGCACGTTGATCTGCAATGACGCCACGGTGTCGAGGTCGTCGAGCCCCACGAAGCCCAGTTCGGGATCGAGCGTGGGCAGCAACTGATCGAGCGAAGCCACCGCGGCCGCCGCCGGTGCCGGCGAGTACGACGGGGTCACCACCCGCGCACTCGGGCCGCGTTCGCCGGATTCGCGTTCGCCGGTGACGATCGCCGCCGACGGCAGCGAACGCAGGTCGCCGGGCAGCGCCCGCTGCTCGGGGCGCTCGATCGCACGCGCCAACGCCCGTGCCGCCTCGTCGCGTGTGGCCACCGCCATGCGGCGGTCCTGTGCTTCGCGCAGCGTGGCGGTGTCGCCCGCGACCACGAAGTCGGCGCGCATCAGTTCTCCACGCACCACGTCGATGAAACGCAGCCCCGGTGTGCCCACATCACGACGGTCGGTCGCGACGGGATACGAGCGCGTCGGCAGCGACGTGCGATCGAGCTTGAGTGCATGCGTGCGCGGCGTGAGCCCGGTGAAGCTGAAACGTCCGCGCGCGTCCGTCACCGCCCAGGTGCCATCGTCGAGCCACAGGCGCACGCCGGCGAGCCCGGCCGTGCCGGTGTGCGCCAGCTGCACGCGCACTTCTCCGACGATCCCGGCTTCGTCGCTGAACACGTCGCCGCGTACCAGCGTGCGAGCCGGTGCGGAGTTCGACTGCACGGCCCCGGCGACCGCAGCCGCGATCGCGATCGCTTCACCGGCCGGCGCGCCGGCGCGCACGCGTGAGCGGAAGCGCAGTTCGCGCGATTCGCGCGGTGCCATCGCACCGAGCTCGAAAGTCAGCGCCCCGGCGTCCACGCGCGGCTCGGCCAGCGGCACGCTCACGGCCGTGGCGCGTGCGGGTGAGGCGGGCAGCAGGATGGGTGCTTCGCCGCGCGTCGTGCCGCGCGTGTAGCTGAAGCCCGGTGGCAGTGCCTCGTGCAGAGTGACGCTCGAGAGCGTGCTGTCGGAACGATTGGCCACGCGTACGATGTAATCCAGCTCGTCGCCCCACTCGACCTGTGGGCGGCTGGCCTGCTGCTCCACGAACAGGGCGATGCTGCCGAGCGCGTCGATCGGGATGTCGATGAGAACGGGTGCCAGCGTGTCTGCCGGTGTAAACGTGCCGCCGTACGAGCCGTCGCGGTCGGTCAGGTGCGACGCGGGCAGTCCTGCGACGCCCATCTGCGAGGGGAATCGATAGGCTTCCGGCGCGTTCACCTGCAAGCGGTACGTGCTGTGTCGCACGAGCGGGAATGCGAACCGGCCGAACGCGTCGGTCGTCACCTCGCCGGGGCTGGCGGTCACACCGTCGCCGGCGAACACGCGCGCGAGTCCGCCCGGGACGCCGCCGTTGCCGGCACCGCTGACGTCGATCAGCCGCACGAGCACGCCGCCGACCGGTTGGTCGCTGCGCGATTCATACACGATCCCCTGCGGTTCGACCCAGACGCTGGCGCGCGTCAGCGTCGAGCCGCAGCCCGCGAGTTCCGCGGTCACCAGGTCGCCGCGCTGCATGGCCAACACGCCGTCACCGACCGCGGAGGCACCCGTCCCGGTCACGGTGGGAGCGCCGGGCGACAGCCGGAAGATGCCCGAGTGGAGCGCGGTCTCGGTCGCGTCGAAGCTCTCGCGATCCCCGGTGTCGCGTGAGCGCAGCGTGATGCGCACGGTCTCGATGCGCCCGGGATCGGTGTCACAGGCGCGCGCGATGGCTTGGAGCAACAGCCGCGCGCCCAGGTTCGCCACGCGGGTCGGGTTGCGGAAGTCGTCGGCCGCGAAGTACAGCAGCGCGGGCTGGGAGCCGAGCGGTGGCGTGCGCAATGTGTCGGTCACGAACGCGGTCGTGCCCTGCGACAAGCCGGTGGCGGTCAGCCGCACCAGTGCCAGCTCGTCGAGCGGGTTGCCGGCGGGCACGCCGAGTGTCAACAGCACGTCGGCCGAGTCTCCGGCGGCCAGCGTGAGGACGCCGCCATTGGCGACCGGTGTGTCCGGCGCATTCACCGTGCCGCTGTGGTCACGGTCGTGCGTGAGCGCGAACGATGCGGCGTCGAACTGGTCGAGCGGCAGGTCGCGCGCGTCGAGGCGGAAGTCGGTGGCGAGATTGCCGGTGTTCACGAGCCGGTGCGCCAGCGTGATCGTGGCCCCCGGGGCGGCGACGCCGCCGCGGTCGGGGAACAGCGCCAGGGATTCCCCCGCCTGCACGACGACGCGCACCGTGTTGCTGCCCAGTGCGACGGGTGCTCCGGAGGGGTCGATGGCGGTGGCGGTGGCGGTGTTGTCGATCGGCGTCCCGGCCGGCGGCGCAGCCTTCGCGAGCGGTGTCGCGAGCAGCAGCGAACCGCACGCCCACGCGTACACGCGCGTGAACATGCGATGGCCAAGCTGCGAGCGGCGGGACCGAGCGATCATCGTGAAAACCCGATGCCTCGCAGGCACCGTGTCCCGGGCCAGGGTCCCGGTGACACGGCGCTGCGAGGCTGGAGGGAATGACTCCGCGCGTTCAGACGCGGGGCCAGCGCACGACGGAGGGCGTGGGGCCCTCCGCCGTGCGGCGGGTTCATCAGGGGTAATCGATGCGGACGTTGAACCGGATCGTCGCGGACGCTCCGGGTGCGAGCACGCCGAGGCTGGCCGTGATCGATCCCGTCGCACCGTTCGACGGCACGCTGATCGTGCCCTGCGACGCGAACGCCGAGGCCGCGTTCGACGACACGGTGTTGGCCGGTGTCGCATCGTTGATCACGACGCCCGTCACCGGCGTGGTGCCGGTGTTCGTGACGACGATCTCGTACTGGATGCAGGCGTTCGGCACCGCACCGGCGGTCAGGTTCAGGGTGGTGAATGCCCCGTCGGCCGTACCATCACACGCCACGTCCAATACCTGACTCTTGACGATGGTGACCTGACCGTTGATGACCGTGGTGGCGTCCTGCGCCAGTGCCGCGGCCGGCACGGGAGCGCTGTAGCCGACGTTCGCCGTGGTCGCGGTGATCGAGGTGGTGTTCACCGTGCCCAATGACGATCC
Source organism: bacterium (assembly GCA_031408715.1). Taxonomy (GTDB): domain Bacteria; phylum Eisenbacteria; class RBG-16-71-46; order RBG-16-71-46; family RBG-16-71-46; genus JAIOPA01. The sequence continues at coordinate 14,550 of JANNWR010000254.1, read as the reverse complement.
CGCCGGCGAGAACACCTGCACGAACACCAGCATGTTCGCCCCCGGCGCAAGCCCACCCGGACCCGAAAGGTCCGCGAGCGGGAGGTCGCCAGCGTCGAAGCTGCCGCTGTTGTTCGTGTCCCAATAGATCGCCGAGTTCCACGACGGCTGGTTGTCCGACGCGGCAATGGCCACCGTGCTACCCACGGCGTTGCCTTCGGCGACGTTGCCGTTGTTCGACAACGTGTGCGTGTAGATCACGAAGCCGCCCGGCAACACCTGCGCGGTGTTGTTCGGCGTCAGCGTGAGGTTCCGCACGACATTCACCGCAACGCGATCGTGGATGCGGTCCTGCGCACCCGAGACCGGTGACAGTGCTCGGAAGTACAGATCGACCGGGCCGCTCGCGTAACCCGCGGGCACGTCGACATCGGCATACACCAGCAGGTTGCCACCGCCCGCGATCGGGCCGGTGCTGGTGATGATCGCGTTGGCGCCGTTGCGGAACGTCACCGTCCAGCCAGCCGGCACCGACAACGAGGCGAACGAGCTGAGCGTGCTCGCGGCCAGGTCGTAGTCATCCGACTGCGTGCTGGTGTTGTTGACGTACAGCGTGAAGCGCGCCGTGCTGCCGGGATTCACCGACTGCTGGTCGATGACGCCGACTTCCGGGCCGGCGCCGGCACCGGGCGCACCCGGCAGCGGAGCGTTATTCGTGACGTCGACTCGATTGGCCGTGATCGTGGTCAGGATGTCGGTGGCCGTGGCCGTGGCCGCCGGGTTCGTGGCCGACGTGGCGGTCTTGGACACCTGGAACGGACCACCCGTGGCACCCGCCGGCAGCGTGACCTTGAGGATCACGTTGTAGCTGGCACCCGCGGCGAGCGGGCCGACATCCGGGATCAGGTTGCCGTTCGAATCCGTGAGCGGCGTGACACCGTCCTGCTGGAACAGCTGGACGATCGAGCCGGCCGGGAACGAGCTGGCGTTCGTGCTGATGTCGAACACGTCGGCGCCGTTGCCGTTGTTCGTGAGCGTGTTCGTGAACGACACCGTGCCGCCCTGAAGCGCGGACGCGACGGTCGAACCGGTAAACGCCACGGCGGCACTCTGGTCGACCGTGAACGGGGCACTGTTCGTGAAGAACGGACCCACGATGCCCGCACCGTCGTTGTAAGCGTAGCGCGCGATGTTGCCGATGGTCTGCGGCGGCAGGCCGGAGTTGACGTTCACGGCGAACGTCACGCTTCCGGACTGGCCGGGCGGGACTTGGTTGACCTGCGCGGTGACCGCACCCGGCGTCGCCACGTTGTGGTCGAACCGGACGGTGTTGAGCCCGGCGCCGTGCGTGTCGGTCGAGTCGGCATCCGAGAGCGCGGTGGCACCCGTGGCGCTCCAGCGCGCACTGCCCGGCACATACGTCATGCCCGCCGGGATCAGGTCGGTGAGGCGCACGCCCGACGCCGTGGCATTGCCCGAGTTGGTATAGGTCAGCGTGTAGGTGTACGGACCGCTCGGCGACGCACCGTTCGGGGCGCTGAGCGACTTGGTGACGTTGATCACGGCGTTCGTCGAGACCGTGACCTGATCGTCATTGAACGCCGTCTGGCCGCCGTCGAACGTGCTGACGGCATTCACACGGATGTTCGAGACGTCGCCCGACAGCCGCGTGCCCGGCACGGAACCGACCGCGACGAAGCGGTAGGTAGCGCCCGCGGCGAGCGGACCGGTGGTGATCACCGGGGTGAAGTCGTCCGGCACGCCATTGCCGTCAGCGTCGACGTACAGCACGAGGCCGGTCAGATCGAAGTCGTCACCCGGGCGGTTGGACGCCGACAGCGTGAACGCGTCGGTGCCGTTGCCGGAGTTGGTGAGGACGTGCGGAAACACCGCCTGGCCGCCCGGTGCGGCGACGCGCGTGCCGTTGGCGGTGAGCGTGAGGCTCGCCACCTGCTGCACGACGGTCGTGACCGGGTTCGACGTCACGGTGTAGTTGTTGGAAGCGGCGTCCTGATACGTGGCGGTTGCTTGATTGCCGATCGTCGTCCCGGCGGGCGGGGCGGCGAGGGCCGGACGGGCGATCAGCGCCAGTGCGAGCACCGCGACAGCGGTACACGTACGGCGGATCGACGTCGCGACCTGCTGGCGCCATGCGCCAGCAAAGTACGAGCAGTTCATGGAACACTCCGGTGGATGGGTCCGGTGCGTCCCCGTCCGGTGCGCGCGGCGGGTGGATGGGTCCCGCGCGTAACGTCCGGGTCAGGTGTCGTCGTGAAGTCAAAGAGGTGAAAGAGGTGAAACCGTCAGTGCGTCAATACCGCGACCTCCGTTGGCTGGATGCGGACGCGGGCGGTCACGGCACGCGACTGGCTCTTCGACAGCGTGCCAAGCGGCCAACGCAACGCGCGGTACTCCGTCACCGGCACTTCACGCACGACGGTGCGGCCGTCGGCGGTGCGCACGGTGCGCTTCAGGGGAACGGACGCGAACGTGCGGCCGTCGAGACTGGCTTCGACGCGGCTCGGCGAGGCCGTGCCGGGTACGTAGCTGGTGCCGATCGGGATCGGCAGCGTGGCGGCGAGGCCGCGAGCCTCGGCGGTGCCATCGTTGCGATACGTGGCGCGGTACTCGAGCGTCTCGCCCGGCTGCGCCTGATCGGCCGGGCTCGAGACTTCCCGACCCTGCGCCTTGGTGATGCGGTTCGCCGTCAGCTGCACGGTGACACCGCCGTCGGCGAGTGCCGCAGACGCCGTGCCGAGCACGACGGTCGCGACAGCCAACGCGAGAAGAGTGATGACACGACGATGCATCGCCTGACCTCCCTGGTCGGTCCGCGAGAGTGCGGACATTGGAGACATCGCGGTCGCGTGCCTTGGCGTGAGAGCACGCCGAAGCGACACGACCGGGCGAGGTTCCTTCCATGGAGGAAGCGAGAACGAGGTGTGGACATCCCGGGGCATGCACCGGAATCGAGCTTGCCCCGGGATGGCGGAGCCTGCCGAGGACGTTATCGGGCGGGCGGGCCCTTCGACTTGAGCCCTGTTCGTGCGGAACGCTCGACGGGGGTCGGCGTTTCGCAGGCTCGGACGCTCTGGCCGCTCCGGAACTACGCGGCGCGGCGGAGTTCGGGGTCGACGCCGAGCAGGAGGAGCTTCTCCAAGAGCGACTGCGCGTCGAACGGCTTCATCAGGTACTCGCTCGCGCCGGCATCGAGTGCGTCCGCGATGTTCGGCAGTTCCGTCTCGGTGGTCACCATGACGACGGGAACCTCGATGAAGCGTCCGTCCGAGCGCATGCGGCGCAGGACCTCGAGACCGTCCATGCCGGGCATCGCCCAATCGAGCAGCACGATCGCCAAGCGTGGCATCTGAGCGAGGCGCGCGAGCGCTTCGAGCCCATCGGCGGCCTGCTGCACCTGGAAACCCATCTGCCCAAGGTGATCGGTAAGCAGATCACGCACCGCTTGCGAGTCGTCCACCACCAACGCCTGCATCGTCTCGTCCTCCTGGCTGGGTCTCTCGGCGGGTCAGCGGCCCGGCGGGAGCTGGAATCGCAGTTCGTCGGCGTCTGGTTTCAGCGTCACTGCCTGGCGTATGAGCGGCAGGCCGGTGGCCTCGATCAACAGGTGCTGGGTGCCGGCGGGCGCCGAGAGACAGAAGTGCCCGCGCTTGTCGGTGCGCACCGAGAACGCGATCTCGGTCACGGTGACTCGCACACCGGCGAGCGGGACGCCTGCACTGTCGAGCACGACGCCGCACAGGAGCGGCCATGACACGTCATCGGTCGTGCTCGCGGCGTGCGCGACGGCGGGCTTCACGGGGAGTGTCTCCGCACGCACGGGCCTGGCCGGCCGTGCACGTGTCGTCGGTGCAGCCGCGGGCGAGGACTGCTGTGCGGTCTCCGACTCCGGCTTCGCGGTCGCCTCCTCAGCGGTGTCCGGTGAGATCACGTTCGGCGGGCCGGAGACGGGCGCATCGCGGTTGTCAGCCGCATCCGTGGCTGGCAGCACAGCTTCGTCGACGGGTGGCTGCGATGACGCAGACTCGACGTTCGATGTGCTCGCCGGCGGAGGATCGGTCGGGACATCCTTGCGCACGAGCGTCACGCCCGGCAGGCGTGCTCCCAGGACGCCGTCGCCACGCTTGTGATGCTTGGGCGCAGCGGGTGCCAACTGCAGCGCGAGGAGGATGAGCAACAGGCCTCCCACGCTGACGAGTGCCATGACCACCGCCGCGTTGGTTTCCTCGCGCCGCACCTTACGTGGCGCTGCCGTGGTGAGCACGAACGGCTCGAAATTGACGGGACTACCCGGAGGGTCGTACCCGCTCGCGCTCCACGTGTCCCGTGGCGCCGAGACGTACGGGCCGTCGTTACCGGGAACGGGCGTGCCGTCCTGCTGGACGTCACGTGAGTCCATGTACTCGGCAGCATCGTGGGCGTAGGGTCCGTCGTGGGCTTCGTCGTCCCCGACCCAGTCGCCGGTGTCGAAGCCATCCCCGCCCTGTGCGGAGGGTACTTCCGGTGGGAACGTGGGGGACGGTTCGGCAGGCGGAGCCCATCCGGGCGGCGCGAACGCCGCGTGTTCGTGCGGGATTCCGCTCGAAGCCGGGGGCGGCACCAATGACAACGGCGGGCGTATGCCGGGATCGTTCGGCGAGGGCGGGCGCGGCGGATCCCCCGCGGGAATGGAACCTTCCCGACGAAAGACCTCGTCGACCGCTTCACGAGTCAGCCCCGCGGCACGGTCGTCGAGGTCGGCGAAGAACAGATTCAGCTTGGGCACTTCGCGCGGGCCGTCGCGCTTCACCGGTTTGGACTTGGAGTGCTCCTTGATCCAGTCCGGCAGGTCGAAGGTCGGGCCGTCGATGGGAGCGTTCTCCTGCATCCCCTGCGCGGACAGCTCGGTGAAGTCGTCCATGTTGCCGCTCTCGAGTGCTTCGAGCAGGCGCTGAGCGTCCTCGGGATTCGACTCCGGTGCGCGCGTCGAGGCCGTGGGCTTCATGCCGATGCGGCCCCAGCCCGCTTCCTTGGCAAGTTCGCCGGCACGTCCGAGTTCCGGTCGCGGCGGTGCTGCCGGCGGTTCGACCGCCGCGTAGGGGTCTTCCTCGTGGATCAAAGGAACCGATGTCGACATGGCCGGTGCGGGCATGCCACGCGCGATGGCCAGCACCTGTTCTTCGGCACGACGGGTGAGGTCATCGAGGAACAGGTCCTGGGGATCCTGACCCAGCAGGCGGCGCAACGCGTCGTCGTGTTTGGCGAGGCGTGCCTGACGATCGCGGCAGTCGTGACAAGCTGCCAGATGCCGCACGACCAGTTCGAGCGACGGTCCGGCGAGCGCGCCATCGAGCGCGGCCGAGAGCTGTTGCACGGTCAGGTGCGTCATGCCGCCTTGTCCTCGATGTCGCGCACGTGATCGATGTACTCACGTGCGAGCGCGATCCGGTTCATGACGCGCGGTACCGAGATGCCGGTGACGCGGGCGATCTCGGTGTAGGGCAGGCGTTCGAGCAGGCGAAGCGTGAGCAGCCACTGGTCTTCCGAGTGCAGTAGCGAGTACGCGTGCAGCGTGCGCTGCTCGTCTTCCACGTAGTGGGCACCACGCGCGCCCGCGAGCCACGGCTCGCCATTGGGCCGGCGCGGACCGACCGGGGGCCGCAGCGGCTTGCCACGCATGCGTGACGCGTCGAGCTGGCGGGCGAGCCGGACGATCCATGGCAGCATGGGGCGGCTGGCCGGGGCCGCGCGCAGGTTGCGAGTGGCGTAGCCAAGCGTCTCCTGGAATAGCAGCTCCGCTTCACCCATGTGCCGCGTGATGGCGAGGCACGCTCGCCACAACGGCAGCCGATGGGTGTAGAGCAGCTTGAGCAGCGCCGACGTGTCACCACGCAGCGCGGCACTCAGGAGCACGGGATCCTGACCGGACTCGGTCCAGGGTCGCGTGGCTAGTGGATCCAACGTTCAGCCTCCTCTGGATGCTCGTCTGCTGCGCCCATGGCGGGGCTCGACGAGACAGGGTTCCAGTTCCGTGGTCATCGGCAGGATCGCCGGCCGGCTGTAGACCCGGGTTCGGGAGCGGTTCTCGTGGGGTACGGGGGGCCCGAGGGGCGGACTGGGGCGAGGAGGGTGCCGCGAACGGGGTTCCGCACGCTGCGACGCCCTGCCGGCCGCTTCGTTCCGGAGGCCCGGGTTTCCCCCAACGGACCGGGTCCGAGAACACCAGCCCCGGCCGAGTTCACAGTCCGTGGGGGAACAGCCTATATTCGGCCCCATGAAAACCATCTCTGAAGTCGCGAAGGCTCTGGATCTCGATCCAAGCCAGCTGGAGCCGTACGGACACTGGAAGGCGAAGATCTCGTTGAAGTCGTTCATGGACCGGCCCCAGCGCGGCAAGCTCGTGCTCGTGTCGGCCATCACGCCGACGCCCGCGGGCGAAGGCAAGACCACGACGAGCGTCGGGTTGGCGCAGGGGCTCGCCAAGATCGGCGTGAAGAGTGCTGTCGCATTGCGTGAGCCGAGCCTGGGGCCGACGTTCGGCATGAAGGGCGGCGGCGCGGGCGGTGGTGCGTCCGAGATCGTGCCCGTCGACGACATCAACATGCACTTCAACGGCGACTTTCATGCCGTCTCGAGTGCGCACAATCTGCTGGCGGCGCTGGTCGACAATGCGCTGCATCATGACACCGCGCACGGGCTCGACCCGCGCCGTACGGTGTGGAAGCGCGTCGTCGACATGAACGACCGCGCGCTGCGCGACATCGTCATCGGGCTCGGCGGCCGCACGGAAGGCATTCCGCGCGAAACCGGCTTCGACATCACCGCCGCCAGTGAGGTGATGGCGGTGCTGTGCCTGGCCGACGGCATCAAAGACCTGAAGGCGCGCCTGGGCCGCATCGTCGTGGGCTATCGCAGCGACAGCACGCCGGTCACGGCGGCCGACCTGAACGCGGTGGGTGCCATGGCGGCGCTGCTGCGTGACGCCATCAAGCCCAACCTCGTGCAGACCACCGAAGGCGTGCCGGCGTTCGTGCACGGCGGACCATTCGCGAACATCGCACACGGCACCAACACCATCGCCGCCACCAAGGCCGCACTGGCCTATGCCGACATCGTCATCACCGAGGCCGGCTTCGCGTTCGAGCTGGGTGCCGAGAAGTTCTTCGACATCAATTGCCGTTACGGCGGCTTCGCACCGGCGTGCACCGTGCTCGTGACCACGATCCGCGCGCTCAAGATGCATGGCGGTGTGCCCGTTGCCGACGTGAACAAGCCGGACGTGCCGGCCATGGTGCGCGGCTTCGTCAACATGGAGAAGCATCTCGAGAACATCAAGAAGTTCGAGCAGCCGTGCATCGTGGCCATCAACCACTTCCCGTCCGACACCAAGGAAGAAGTCGAGACCCTGAAGCTGCACTGCGAAGCACTGGGGCTTCAGGCCGTCGTCAGCAAGGGCTTCGTCGATGGTGGCAAGGGCTGCATCGAACTGGCCGAAGTGGTGCGCGACCTGGTCGCCAAGAGCACGCCGCACTTCCGGCCGCTCTATGAATGGAACGATACCATCGAGAACAAGATACGCATCGTGGCGCGTGAGATGTACGGCGCTCAGGCCGTGGACTACACGGTGCGCGCCAAGCGCGACCGGATCCAGCTCGAGAAGCTGGGCTTCGACAAGCTGCCGATCTGCATCGCCAAGACGCAGCAGTCGCTGTCGGACAACCCGGCGTTGCTCGGGCGTCCCAAAGACTTCCTGGTCACGGTGCGCGAGATCCAGTTGGCCGCCGGCGCCGGGTTCATCATCCCGATCACGGGCGAGATCATGCGCATGCCGGGGCTGCCGAAGGAGCCGCTGGCGGGCAAGTTCGACCTGTCGGAAGACGGCGAGATCGTGAAGAAGTAGGCGTTACTGCAAGCGACTTACCCGAGGGCGTGCCGCGCGAGCGCGCACGCCCTTGGTGTGTCGGGTGGCAAGCAAGAACCCCCGGCGGGTGCATGTGCCGGGGGTTCCGTATGTGTGGCGCGGAGTGCGATCAGCGGTGGTCGCCGCCCTCGTGATCGTCGTTATCGCCATCATCGTCGCCGTCGTGACCCGCGGCGTGCGTGCCGCGCGCGTCGACCTTGCCGTTCGACAGCTGGCGGGTGCGCGTGGACAGCGTGCGGTGCGTGCGGTCGAGCTGGACCCCGGCCGCCAGCGCCCAGTCGGCCTTCATCCAGAACAGGGTCTCGGTCTCGAGCTCGGACAGCGGGTCGTTGGAGCAGTCCGCGATCAACTGCACCGGGCGGGCGAAGTGATTGGCGTCCGCGGGCAGCACCTGGAACTCGACCTGCATGACGTCGATGTCCGGCTGGCGCAGCGTGATGGTGGCGTCTTTCTGGAGCGCGTTCTTGGGCACGACCAGCGTGAAGCGGCCCACGTGCAGCGTGCCGGTCTGGCCCGCCGTGAGGACGATCGAGCCCACGACGCCGGCCTGGCCTGCGATACCGCCGGGCGTGTCGTCGATCTGGATGCCGGCGAACGACGTGGTGGCGGGGTCGGTGGCGACCTCGGGGGCCAGCGGGCTGCGCGAGCAGCTGGTGAGCGTGAGGGCGGACAGCAGGACGATCGCAGCGATGTTGAAGGAGTGACCGCGCATGGAGAGAGAGCCTCGCGTGGATGTGTGCTTCGAGAGAGTGCCGGGTGTGTCCGTGGGGGGACGCGGCCTGGCGTGTGGGGTATGCCCATAGCTTCCGCAAGGGCGGTACCACGGAGGCCCTTCCGGCGGCGCGCATCGTGCAATGCGGTGCGCGTCGTGCGCCTGCGCTGCCGGAACGGGTTACGGCCGCACCCTGCGTAATGCATGCGCGACTCGTGCAGCGTGCGCGAGTGCTGGCGTGCGCGGGATGGGCGGCCTCACCCGGCTGGGCGCAGGGCCGGGTGCTCGCACCCGAACATGGCCGCCGCGAGCGCCGACGCGGCTCGCGGCTGCCCTGCTCTAGGTACGCGGTGTGAGTGCCGCGACGCGCACCGGCAGCGACAGCCAGTCGGGCGCGTCGGCGCGCACGGCATCGGCCGCGAGTGCCGCACCCCAGCGTGCGTCGTCGTCTTCCATGAGCCGTTGCCACGCGGCATCGTCGAGCGTGGCGGCCGGATGCGCGAGCCAGGTCCGCACCCGCGCCGCGAGCCGCCAGGCGTACTCGCTGTCGGCGCCGTGGGTGTGCAGGCCATCGGCGATGGCCGTGCGCAGCAGCAGCGTGTCGAACAGCCGTACGGCTTCTTCGTTGGCGGCGGTCGGTGCGAAGCAATCGCCCGCCGTGGCGAGCGCATACCACGCGATCCGTGCCGCGAGCTCGGCCGGGGCCTCGGGGGTGTTCGCGCCCGTGGTCGTGGCGGCGACTTCGGCCGGCGGCTCGGCGGTCTTGCGCTTGCGCTTGGGCGCAGCCGCCGGCGCGGCGGGAGGCTGCAACGCATTCGCGAGCGTGTGGTCGAGCTCGAGCCGCTCGCGCAGGCGCTGGCTGGCGGCCTCCATGTCCGGGTTCGGCAGCGTGAGCAGCCGCGCGCACTCGGGCAGGAACGCGCGCAGTTCGGACTCCGCGCGTGCACGGTAGTCCGCGGACGCCGGTTCGGCCGGTACGGCGAGCCATGCGGCCAACTGGCTGCGCAGTTTCTCGGTGGCCATGCGCCACAGGTCGCGCTCCAGGTCCGGCGTGCCGTTGCCCGCCAGCACGCGTTCGAGTTCGTCCCACGGACGTTGATCGCGCACGACCTCCTGCCAGTCGAGGAACACACGCGAGCCATAGCCGGAAAGCTCGATGCGGAAGCCGTGATCTCGCAGCACGCCCGCGCGGAACAGGAACTCGTTCCCGCTCACCGCGTCACGGCAGCGCAGCAGCGCGTCGTGCGCGGCGTGCGCCAGTCCCAGGCCATCCAACAGCATGCGCTGGCGCAGCGGGCGCGAGCCGTCGGCTTGCTTGTCGGCGTAGGCGGCCGACGCGCGAATGGTGCCACGGGCTTCGGAATAGCGGTTGTGGAACAGCACCAACGCCGCACCACTCCCGTCGCGGTTGCTGAACGCGAACACGTCCTCGTTGACGTGGCCGGCCGGATCGCAGCAATCGTAGAGCAGGAACTCGCGCGACCCGGCGAACCGGGCGCGGCGGTGCAGCAGCGGCACGATGCGACGCCAGTGCTCGCGTTCCATGCCGTCGTCCACCACCTCTTCTTGCATGGCGCGCCGGAACTCCATTCCATAACGCTCTTCGAAGCCTTCCACCTGCCCGTGCCCGAACATCGGCAGTCCGGGCATGGTGGCCAGCAGCGTGCAGACGCCGAAGTACTTCTCGCCGCGCCCGAACTGGTCGACGGCGGTGCGCTCGTCGGGATTGTTCACGAAGTTCACCCAGCGCTGCAGGATGTCGGGGTCGAACTCGAGCGTATCGCGCAGCACCTTGCGATAATCGGCGTTGCGTTCGTCACGCAGCATGACCATGAATGCGCTGTTGTAGACGCGATGCATGCCGAGCGTGCGCACGAAATAGCCTTCCATCATCCAGAACGCTTCGGCCAGCAGCAGTGTGCCGGGCGCTTCGCTGGCGACGCGATCGACGACCGTGCGCCAGAACTCCTGCGGCAGCAGCCGGTCGAACTGCTCGCGCGTCACGCCCAGTCCGGCGCGCGACGGGATGTCGCCGCCGCTGCCCGGTTCCGGGAACCACAGGCGCTGGATGTGGCGCTTGGCGAGCGTCATGGCGGCATCGAAGCGGATGATCGGGAAGCGCCGCGCCACCGCGAGAATGGCCTGCACGACCGCCTCGCGCGCTTCGGGGTTCAGGTAGTCGAGCTGTGCGGTGTCGTTCCACGGGAAGCTGGTGCCGTCGTTGCCATGGTAGATGTAGCGCGTCTCACCGGTGGCGCTGTCGACGCGGCGGAACACCACGGCGGCGTCGGAGCGGCTCCAATAGTGATCCTCGATCTTCACGGAAGCACGGCCGTCGGTCGACAGCTCGGGGCCGTCGAACGTGTACGCGGGATACGGGCAATCGCCGCGCTGCAGAAACCACTCCGGGTGTTCCATGACCCAGCGCGAGTCGACGCCCATGTGGTTCGGGACCATGTCGCTCGCCAGCCGCATGCCGCGCGCACCGGCACGTTCGCTCAAGGAGTGCCAGGCGCCCTCACCGCCGAGTTCGGTGGCGATGACGTAGTCGTGCACGGCGTACGCCGAGGCCGCGGCGTCGGGATTGCCGGCGAGCTGCTTGATGCGCTTGGACGCCGTGCTGCGTTCCCACACGCCGATCAACCACAGCGCGGTGATCCCGAATGCCGCCAGCCGGTCGAGTTCTTCGTCGGGCACCTGGTCCAGCCGCCGCACCTCGCGCGCATACTTGCGCGACAACTGGTCCAGCCAGACCAGCGTGCTCTTGGCGATCATGACCGTGCGCGGCATCCACTCCGCGTCGTCGCTGAAGCGCTCTTCCTCGAACTCGCCACGCGAGTAGTCGGGGCCGTGCGCGTCGCTCTTGCCGCCATGATCGCCGTGCGCGGCCGCGGTGCGTGCGGCCAGCCAGCGTTCTTCCTCGCGGCGCAGGTCGAATGCCAGCTGCATACGTTCGACGAGGTCGCCCAGGAGCCAGCCCCAGGCGCCGCGCACGTAGTCGAGCTGGGCGGCCAGGGAGTGTGGGGCCGCGCGCATCGGCCCGCGCAGGAACTCCAGCAGCGGTGTGCCCTTGGCCCCGATGCCGGGGCGCTTGCCGAGGAAGCCCTCGAGTTCGCGGAGCGCATTGCGGTACGCGGTGGCGCGCACCAGTTCGCTGTCGTCGAACAGCTCGCGGTAGCCGGCGGCGGCGGGGTTCTCGTTCGTGAGCGCCAGCATCACCAGCTCCTCGAGCGCCACTTCGCGGTGCGACCTGCCGTCGGTGGCGCCTGCGAGCCATGCTTCGGGGCGTTGGCGGCCGCGGTACACCGGAGTGGTGGGGAACTGGTCCGCGAACGTGAGCAGCAGGCGGTCCACGGCGCTCTCTCCCAACGCCGACTCCAGCTGATCGAGCGCGGCGCGGAAGCCGCCGGGATCGAGCGTCGAACGCCAGTGAGCCATCACCAGATGTGCGGCTTCGTCCAGCAGTCCGAGCGCGAACAGGTCCGCGGCCGAAGCACCGCCGTCGCCGCCGCGCGCGATGTTCAGCGCGGCCGCAAAGCGGTGCGCCGCCGCGGGGCGCGCGAGCACGGCGCGGCCCGATGACGCGAACAGCGTCTCGTCGAAGCGGCAGCGATCGCGTGCGCTGCGCGAGACATGGAACTCGTTGGCGAGCAGCCGGTTGTTCACGGTGTTCTCCGTCGGGGCGCGGCGCGTGCGCAAGGTTCCCTGCGCGCGTGTCACGAACGATGTTCGGCCGCGAGGGCCAGCGCGCTGGTGCGCGCACCCCACGGCGGCGCGAGTGTACCAGCACCGGGGGGATTGGCGTGCAGATGCTTCTGGCGCAACCGGATGCGCCGGAAGGACCGCCCTCGCCACGTGGCATGTGGATGACGGACACGCGGGCGTGCCGAGATCGGGCTCTAGCACCGAGAAGAATTCACAGCGTCGGGCGTGCGCGTGGACGAGCCGGGCAACGCCGTGCGCGTGCGCGTGTTCGGTTGGCTCGCACAGACGAGACATGAAGCGAACGTCGTGCGTTCGAGATCGCGCCGCGGAATTCCGCTTGAGCGTGCATTCACGATTCTGGAAGATTTCTCTCGCGCCACCTTCCCTTGTGCGATGCGAGAGCCCGCGAGTGTGCGGACACGATTCCCAGCGTCATCCGCTGTGCCGAAGGACCTGCCGTGCACCTGTGCCTCCCGACCTGGACGCCAGTGCCCGGTTCCTCGACTTGCGGCTGTTCGGGAGCAGTGCCCCGCTTCGCGTGCTGTCTTTCACGCAAGGCCTGCACACGCCTATCCGAGGTGCGCGCTCGACCCGGCAACGCCCCCGATCCCACTGACGAAGGAGCCCGCCATGGTCGCCATCAACCGCCTTCGTACCCCCAAGCAGATCGTCCGACATCTGGACCAGCACGTCATCGGTCAGCGCCACGCCAAGCAGCGGCTGTCGATGGCCGTCTACCACCACTACCTTGGCCTGCGGCTCCGTGACCTTCCGGACGGCAGTCCGCGCGACTTCGGCCGCCAGCATGTTCTCCTACTCGGCCCCACGGGCGTCGGCAAGACGCTCCTGGTGAAAACACTCGCCGAGTTCCTGGGCGTGCCGGTCGCGTTCACGGCCGCGACGTCATTGGTCGAGACCGGCTACGTGGGCTCGCCGGTCGAGAGCATCTTTGCAGCACTGCTTGAGCGTGCCAACGGGGACGCGCGGCTGGCCGAAGCGGGCATCGTGTTCCTGGACGAGTTCGACAAACTGAAGCGCGCCCGCGACATCGGACGCGACGTCTCGGGTGAGGGCGTGCAGAACGGACTGCTCACGTTGTTGGACGGCCGCATGGTGCGCCTGCGCTGGCGCGACAAGGACGTCACGCTCGACAGCTCGCGCACGCTGTTCCTGTGCACCGGCGCGTTCGCCGGACTGGCCGACGTGGTGCGCGCGCGTGAAGCCAGGCGCGCCAGGCAGGTGCTCGGATTCACGACGCCCGCGCAGGCCCTGGCGCCAGCGACGGCTGTCGCCACGAGCAACACCGCCGACATGCACGATCGCGTGACCGCGGATGATCTGGTGCTGTATGGCTTCATCCCCGAGCTGGTGGCGCGCTTCGGTGATGTGGTGGCATTGCGCGTGCTGTCGGATGCCGAACTCGACCGCGTGCTGGGCGACCTGCCGAACTCGCCGCTGATGCAGAAGCGGCGCTTCTTCGAGATGCACGGTGTGCGTATGCAGGTGTGCAGCGAGGCGCGTCGCGCCATGGTAGATCGTGCGCGCCAGCAGGGGCTTGGGGCACGCACGCTCGATCGAGTCGTGCGGGATGTGTTCGCGACGGTGGACTTCGAGCTTCCCGAACTGCGCGCGCGTGGCTTTGGCGAGGTGCGGATCACGCCCGAGATGGTGGCGGGCACGGGTGAAGCCGTACTCGTCCCGCTCAGCGAGCTGCCCGACTGGGAGCCGCCGTCGCCGTCGGCCGAGCAGTTGCGAAACGGCGGAGTGCCGCGTCACCCGATGCTGCCGCGCGTGGCCGACGCGATGCGCGAGCGCCAGCAGCACCAGGAAGCGCCGGCGGCGGATGCTGCCGCGGACGCCGCGTCGGAACCACGGCCGGAGCGTCGGAAGACGCCGCGGCCGGAGCCCGAGCGTGGTGCCGGCGCCGAAGGCCCGACGCTGTTCGATCAAGAGAACTGAGCGGCGATGCACACGGCCCCGGCGAGCAGGTCGCCGGGGCCGCTGTGTATTCTAGAAGTGCACGGTCTCGCGGCCGGGCTCCGGGGCCCCGGCGCTGTCCGCCGGCGCGAACACCTGGGCTGCCGCACCTCGTAGCTGCACGCGGAACGACATCGCGTCGGGGACTTGCTCGGGCGGCAGCCAGCCGTGTCCGGCCATCTTGCGCGCGATGAATGCCATCTGCGCGCGCGCCCACGGGCGCAACTCGCCTTGCGCGTCGACACGAGTGCGCCAGCGG